>JAWWPY010000092.1:0-21446 GCA_033854735.1 Streptosporangiaceae bacterium
AGAAGGACAACACGGGCGTGACCGAGATCGTGGAGATCCCCGGCCGCGGGCACGCGCTCACCATCGACAGCGGCTGGCGCGAAGTCGCCGACACCGCGCTCGCGTTCGTCCAGCGCTTCACCCAGCCCCAGGCCCACCCCTGAAAATACGCAACGAACCACCGCCGCCGGTCATGCCAGCCGATGACGCCAGCCGGGCCGTGGCTGGCTGTCCCGCCGGCGCGGCCCGTGGCTGAGCCCGGCCTGGCCACTGTGGCCAGAGCGATCATCGATGCCAACCGGTACATGACGCTGGCCACCGCCGACGAGGACGGCCGGCCGTGGGCGTCTCCGGTGTTTTACGCGGCCGCGGACTACGCCGAGTTCTACTGGATCTCCGCACCGGGATCGACGCACTCGCAGAACCTCGCGCGGCGGCCGCGAATCAGCATCGTGATCTTCGATTCATGCGTGGCCGAGGGCGCGGGCCAGGCGGTCTACATGGCGGCCACCGCCGAGCAGGTGGCGGACGCCGACCTGGCCCGGGGGCTCGCCGCCTATCCCGGCGCGGCTCGCCCCGGCTCGCCCCCTCTCACCCCTGAGCAACTCCAGCGGCCCGCCCCATACCGCCTCTACCGGGCCGCTGTTTCTGAGCACTGGATCCTCTGCCCACGGGACACCGGCGCGTGCGCGCTCCATGGCCTCGCCGTCGACCATCGGGTCCCGGTCCGCCTCGCGGGCCGGGACCGGTAGCCCCATCCGGCCGCGGCGCTACCCGCCCGGCGACGGGGACGGGCTGGCGCTCGCCGACGGCGACGTGCTGGTTGACGACGTGGCCGACGCTGACGCGGACGGTGCCACGGTCGCTGTCGCGGATGGTGACGCGGACGCCATGGCGGCCCGCACCGGGAATCCTGTCGCGGTTTGCGGCGCGGTGTTCAGTACCGCCGCGGTGGCCACGCCGTTCCCGTCCATGGTGAGTGTGACCGGGTTGGTCAGGCCGTAATTCTGGCAGTTGAGGTTGGTGAACGAGCCCGCCAGCCGCGCCGCCAGGAAGGTGAAGAGGCTGTTCCCGAGCACGGCCACCGGAGACGCAGCGGCCTTCGTGAGGACCTTGTCCAGTTCGAGCCGGGGGGTCTGGATGTTGACCAGGCTGGTGCAGTACGCCTGGGCGTTCGCTTTCGCGGCGGCGTTGCCCGGCAGCAGTGGCTGGTCGACGCCCGCGCGGTACAGGTCGGTCTTCTGGATGCTGAATGCGCCGTTGACCATGGTCATCGGGTCATTGACCGGTGTGAGGGCGATCGGAGCGGCCTGGTCGGCCGCCGCCGCGAGCTCATCCAGGGCCTGGGAGGTGCTCATCTGCCCCGGGTTCGAGAGGTCAGGCGCGGTCATCGGCGTACACCCGAGCGCCGGGTCGAGGAACAGGCCGAGCAGGGCGTTGTCGCTTCCGTTGGCGGCCGTCGTGGCCCCGGTGAGGCGGGCGGAGTTGGCGGTGTTCTTCTGCGCGGTCTGCCCGTTCGCGGTCAGCAGGTAGAGCGCGGTCACGTTGTCGCTCTGGTCCTGGTCGGTCATGGTGTAGTCCCGCGTGGTCGGGCAGGCCAGCCCGTCCTTGCCGGTGCCGAGGGCGGGGATCTTCAGCTTGCCCGCCGCGACGTCGGCGTTCGCGGCCCGGAAGAAGGCGCCCGCGTTGCAGTAGGCGACCTGGCCGAACGGCGAGCCGGGCAGGCCGTTCACGCAGCGCCCCTGCTGGAGCGAGTCACCCGTGCCGACCTGCGTCAGGATGTTGCCGTTGAAGCCGAACAGCAGGTCGACGATCGCGTCCCGGGGGAGGGTGGGCACGATCGGCGCGGCCGCGGGGGTGGTCCCGGCCGTGATGACCAGCGGGTTGTAGACCGCGACCGCCCCGGTGGCCGGGTCGAGGATGGTGGCCTGGACGAACGCCTGGAGGTTGGTGTTGGCTTCCGAGCAGCCGCCGCCCAGCTGGTACGGCGTGGCCAGCCCGCGCGCGCTGAGCGGGTTCTCGGGCACGGTGATGGTGCAGTCCAGCGCGGCGGGGTTGCCCGCCGGGGTCGTCGGCGCCGGTGTGGGACGGCCCCGGTGGTGGCGGAATGACGGGGTGCTCACCGGGCGCGGGTGGGGGGGGTGATGGCCGAAGGCCTGCTGCATGAATGTCGTGTGGCTCGACTGTGCCGCAATGGCCAGCCCGATAACCAAGCCAAACACCACCGGGAGGACGACGGGAAACTTGAATTTGGGCACGGGTCGTTCATCGCCCGGCACCCAGTCCAGGTACCGGTCCCATTCGGAGCCTTCGTCCTCCAGACCCCAGTCCAAGTCCTGGTCCGGATCCTGGTCATAGCCCTCGGGCTCCCAGGCGGACCGTCGCTTGGAAAACATGTCAGCCACCTCCACCGTGGTAGGCCTCGCGGGCTGACGATAGACCGAAGCCGTGACCCGAGGGTTATGAAACCGAAATCTTAATATTTCCGTAAGATCTTCCCGGGCCGACGCGAGCCGGGCCGGGCCGGGTCGGCCCGGCCCGATCCGGCTTCCATGATCACTACGAAGGCCGGCGGGTGCGTGATGATCACCGCGTCACTGACCTGTGCCGCCGGCGCCCGCATCACCGTCGCCACGTCGTAGTCAACTGTGCCGGAGCGTGCCGGAGTCCCGGGTTGGGTTACCGCTGCGGGCTGCGGCTTCCATCAGGTGCCGGGGGCCGGTGCGCCTGCGGCGCGGGCGCATGGCGGTGATCCATACGGTGGCGGGGCGGCCCAGGTAGTAGGCGGGAGTGTTGTTCTGGCGGCGATCTTTCCGCTCTGGCGCGGCGGGATAATCCCGGAGGGCGGATCCGCCGCCGTCGCGGCCATCATGACCGCGTGGGGGGCTGTCACGCCCAGCGCGGGAACTGGCTCCGGCAGGGCCCGGATCGTGGTTGCCGGTGCTGTCTGGGGTGAGAAATGCGATGGGCCCGCTGAAGTGGTGGCCGACCGGGCACCTGATCATGACGCTTTCCAGGGGCCCGTCGGTGGAGCGCATAGTGAACCGGTACCTGACCTCGGCAGGCAGCCCGCATCGCAGGGCGCCCTCCTGGTCCAGGCAGGCCGGGCAGTTAAGGAACATCATCGTGGCCTCCGTCATACACAGGGGTCCCTTTCCTGATTGATCTCACCGGGAAGACGCGTGAGCGGCGGGTTTCGTGAGCCCGTCCGCCGGCCCGCGCCATAGGCCGGGCGAATCGCAGGCGCCGGGAGAAATCCTGGCCCGCGACCTCATGGCTGGTGCTGCGCCGGGGGTCTACCGGGCCAGACCGCCCGCTTCTCACAGGAAAGGAGCTGCTGCCATGCCGGCCGAGGGCAGCAAGGCCATTGCCGGACGCTGGTTCACTGAGTTCTGGGGGCCGCGATACAACCCGGACGTCATTGATGAGCTCGCAGCGGCGGATATCCGGTTCGGCCCGTCCTGGACAAGAGGCCGGGGTTCACAGGTCCGACGGCCAGCGGGTGCGTGCCACCTCTTCAACCTCAGAAAAGAGATGGCATTGCCCATCGTAGAAACCCCTGGGTCGCCCGACGGCGGGTGTGTCAGGTGCGAAACTTTCGTGATCGTGGTCGGCTGACGCGGAGGCTGGCACCCGTACTGTGGGGTGGTGTCAGGGACGACACGCAGTGCCCGTGAATGAGGAGAAACAAATGCCGACCCGCAGCGCCAGGACCACATGGACAGGCGGTCTTCAGGATGGAATTGGCACTCTCGAACTGCTCAGTTCGGGTGCCGGGACCTATGAGGTCTCGTTCCCCAAGCGGGCCGCCGACGACGCCGACGGCACGACCAGCCCGGAGGAGCTCATCGCCGCCGCGCACACGGCCTGCTATGCGATGCAGTTCTCGGCGCTGCTCGGAGCGGCCGGTGGCACCGCGCCATCGCTGACCGTCGGGGGTGACGTCACGCTGGCCCCCGATCCGGCGGGCGGATTCCGGATCAGCGGTATCAAGCTGACTGTCCGGGGGTCCGCCGACGGCATCGACCAGGATACGTTCCGGAAGATCGCCCAGGACGCCAAGGACGCGTGCCCGGTAAGCAAGGCCCTGACCGGCACGGACATCACGCTCGACGTCGCCTGAGGACGGACCGGCCCGCGGTGGTCGGCCATCGCCGTGACATCGACGGTGGCGCTGGTCGCATTCCCGGCGAGATCGCGGGCGGCGACCCGGTAGGTGTGGCCGGCGTGCGGGCTGGCGGTGGCATCGGTGTCACTGGTCACCCCGGGGCTGACGGTAGCGAGGTACGTTCCGTCGCGGTAGATGTCGTAGGCGCTGACCCCGATGTTGTCGGCAGCGGCCGTCCAGGCGAGCACGGTGCACGTCGACGCGGGCTGGGCCGCGGTGAGATGGCCGGGGGCTGACGGCGGGGTGGTGTCCCGGGCGAAGCTGTAGGTATGGACGTCGAAGGTCCGCCCCTGGGCGTCGGTCGGGATGACAGTGACGCTGGTCCCCTCCACGGTCACCTTGAGGGAGTGGTAGACCTGTGCGTCGGTGGCCGGCCTGGCCGCCGCGCCGCATGCCGTGCCCATCGGGTGCGAGCCGTAGATCCAGCCCACCGCGTAGGCATCTGTCGTGGAGCAGGTTTTCAGGCCGACGGCGCTGGCGGAGCCGCCGCCGCCGCCGGTCACGTAGCTGGTGACGCCGCCGGGCCCGGCGATGTTGCGCTGGTAGTCGTGGGCGTGGCCGTTGAAGGCCAGGTCGACACCGCTGGCGTGGAGCAGTTGCTCCAGGCTGCCGGTGCGGCCCGGGGTGCTGTCCAGGAAGATGTCGCCGGGCTCACTCCCGTCGTCGGAGTACAGCGGGAAGTGGAAGAACGCGAGCTTCAGGCCACCCGGGTGGGCCGTGAGGTCCTTGACCAGCCACCGGTACTCAGCCGAGGACGCCGTCCAGTGCTGATCGTGATCTACCTGGTACATGGCGCAGGTGGTGGCGCAGGACGCGCCGCCCGCGTGGCCCACGTTGGTGTATCCCCACGCGGCGTCCAGCAGGTAGAACCGCACCCCGCCGGTGGAGAACGCGTAATAGGACGTCGGGTAACGGCCCGGCGCCGTGCCGTCGACCGACGGGTAGCTGACCATCGAGTCGACTCCGCCGGACCCGGCCGTGGTCACTGGCTCAGGCCAGACGTTGAGGACGGTCTTGTTCTGCCCGTGGTCGCCGTTTCCCTGGAAGACGGGGGTGCGCTGGCCGGGGGCGGCCCAGTAGGACGGGCCGAACACGCCGCTGATGTACGGACCGGTCTGCTGCAGGTCCCCGTAGTTCATCTGTGATCCGCCCTGGTAGGCGGTGTCGCCGATGGAGATGAGGAACTGGGCGCCGCTGGTGTTGATCTCGGAGTCGATGGCGGCCTGGTTGGCGTTGACCGCGCCGTTGTTGACGCCGCTGTCGGTAGTGTCCCCCCAGTCGTTCATCACGTCGAACGTCAGTGGCTCGGAGCCGGCCGCCGTCTCCAGCGTGCTGAACTTCGGGGCCGCTTCGCGGCCCAGCAGGTCCACCGGGCTGGCGCCGCCGGTGGTGATCCGGTAGCAGTACCCGGTGTCCGGGGCGAGCCCGGTGAGCTCGACCGAGTTCTGGTACTCCGTGGTCCGGCTGACGGTGATCGGGCTGCCCAGCGCGGCGGAGGTGACCGAGTGCGCGGTGCACGAGCCGGCCGGGCCATACCGCACGACCTCCGCGGACTGCCTGGTGGTGGCCCAGGTCACCTGCACCGACGTCTGGGTCAGGTCGGTCAGGTACGGCGCCCGGGTCAGCAGCGCGCTGGCTCCGGGCAGACTCGCTTGTGCGCCGGCCGGCAGGGCAAGCAGCCCGGCCGCGGCCGCGGCCCCGGCGGCTAGCACACGGCCGCCGGGCCAAATCGAAAAGATATTCCTATTGTCCCCCACGGGGTTACAGGGTCCATAGCGGGGGGGTCTACGGGTGTGTGGTGAGCCGTCCGCCGACCTTCACGGTGGCGCTGGAGGTGTTGCCGGCCAGGTCACGGGCGACGACCTGGTACGTATGGCGGCTGCGGGCCCGGGCGGTGGAATCCGTGTAGCTCGTCGCGCCGGGGCGGACAGTCGCCCGGTACCAGCCGTCGCGGTAGATGTCGTACGCGCTGACCCCGATGTTGTCGGTGGCGTGCGTCCAGTGCAGGACGGTGGTGGCCGGCCCGGGCCGGGTGGCGGAGAGTCGGCCGGGCGCCGAGGGGTGGCTGGCGTCGTGGGCGAAGTTGTAGACATGGATGTCGAAGGGCCGCCCCCGCGCGTTGATCGGGACGACCGTGACCAACGCGCCGTGCACGGTCACCTTGAGGAACTGGTAGACGTCCGCGTCGGTCGCCGGCCTGGCCGCGCCGCCGCACGCTGACCCCTTGCCGGTGGAGTAGAACCAGCCGACCGCGTAGGCGTCGGTGGCGGCGCAGCCGTGCCCGCCGACCTGGCTGGCCGACCCGCCGCCGCCGCCGGTCACATAGCTGGTGACGCCGCCGCGAACGGCGACGTTGCGCTGGTAGTCGTGGGCGTGGCCGTTGAAGACCAGGTCCACGCCGTTGCCGTGGAGCAGTTGCTCCAGGCTGCCGGTGCGGCCCGGGGTGTTGTCCAGATACCTGTCGCTCGGCTGGGCCACGCTGTCGGAGTACAGCGGGAAGTGGAAGAACGCGAACTTCAGGCCGCCCCGGTGGGCAGCGAGATCCTTGGCCAGCCACCTGTACTCAGCCGAGGACTTTGTCCAGTGCGCGTCCCGGTCGACCTGGTAGCCGGTGCAGGGGGCACCGCACGGCCCGCCGGCCGCCGAGCCCTGGTTCGTGTCGCCCCACGTGGCGTCGAGCACGTAGAACCGCACCCCCGCCGTGGAGAACGCGTAGTAGGGCGTGGGGTAGCTGGCGGGCGCGCTGCCGTCGACCGACGGATACCTGACCATCGAGTCCTTCCCGCCGGACGCCGCCGTTGTCGCGGCCTCGGGCCAGACGGAGAGGGTCGTCGGGGTCTGGCCGTGGTCGCCGTTTCCCTGGAACACAGGAATGTGCTGGCCGGGCGCGGCCCAGTAGGACCGCCCGAACACGCCGCTGACGAAACGGCCGGTCTGGTGCAGGTCCCCGTAGTTCGTCTGCGACCCCTCCTGGTAGGCGGTATCCCCGATGGAGATGAGGAACCGGGCGCCGCTGGAGCTGATCTCGGAGTCGATGGCGGCCTGGTTGGCGTTGACCGCGCCGTTGTTGCGCCCGCGGTTGGTCGTGTCCCCCCAGTCGTCCATCACGTCGAAGGTGAGCGGCCGGCTGCTGGTGGCCGGCTCCAGCGTGCTGAACCGCGGGGATGCTTCGCGCCCCAGCAGGTCGACCGGGGCGCGGCCAGCGGTGGCGATCCGGTAGCAGTAACTGGCCGCCGGTGACAGCCCGGTGATGGTCACCGAGTTTTGGTACTCCGTCAGCCGTTTGACGGTGATCGGGCGGCCCCGCCCGGCGGAGACCACCGAGTGCGCGGTACACCTGCCGGGCGGGCCGTACTTCACCACGCCCTGGGACTGCCTGGCCGTGGCCCAGGTCACCCGCACCGACGTCTGGGTCAGGTCGGTCAGGTACGGCGCCCGGGTCAGCGCGCTGGTGGCTGGCCGGCCCGCGCTGGTGCCCGCCTGCGGCGCGCTGGTTCCCGGCCGGGCCGCCTGCGCGCTGGCCGGCAGCGCGCTGGTTCCCGGCAGGCCGGCCTGCGCGCTGGCCGGCAGCGCCAGTAATGCTGCCGCGAGGGCGCCCACGGTGGGTCTGCGGCCGCCCGGCCGGATTGAACGGATCCTCATGTTCCCCCCCCAGTGATGTCACAGGACCATGGTCGTGCGCCGGGCCCCGGCGTCTCGCCGGGCCCCGGCGAGACGCCGGCCGATCGTCAGCGTGCCTTCCGTCGGCGCACGATGCCGATGGCGCCCGCCACGGCGATCAGCGCGAGCGTGAAGACTGAAGCCCGCAGGACGCTCGGCCAGCCCGGCGTGGCGGCCGCCGCGCCTCCCGCCACGCGGCCGCCGGTGTCACTCGGCGCGGCCGGGCCGGATGGCGCGGGGACTGACGTGCCGCGCAGTTGGCGCAGCACCCCCAGGGCCTGATAGCCATACCGGGCCGACGGTTCGACGTAGGAGTTCTCACTGAACTCGTTCCAGCTGATCAGGCCGAGCACGTCCGGCGAGGATCGGACCGCGGCCGAGTACTCATCGCGGAGGGTCTGGCCGCCTTCGCGGGGGACGACATGGATTCCCCCGACGAGCCGGGCGTCGAATCCCGGGGCGAAGGGTGCGATCCAGTATTTGCGGTCATGGTGGATGGCCTCGCTCATCGCGCCGAGCTTGGCTGTGTAGTCAGGATCCGTGGCCGGGTTCACCGATGACCAGTAGTACGCGTCACCGTCGGTGACACCGGCGAGCCGCTGGAAGCCGGCCAGGGACTTTTCCGTGGATAGCACGAGGATCTTGCGCCGGACCGCACCGGTGACCTTGGCCACGGCGGCGCGCGGGAATGCCCAGGTGCCGCTCCAGATGGTCAATGGCTTGCCGCCCAGCCGGAAGAACACCGGATTGCTGGCGTACCTGTCGCGGAACGTCTGGAAACCGGCTGCTACCTCGGCGACCGGCAGTGGCTTCCGGTAGAAGTCCAGTCCCTGGTAGATCATGGCCAGTTTGAAGCGTTCCTGGCCCGCCACGCCCATGAGCAGCCGCAGCCGCTGGTCGTTGCGGGCGGTGTCCTTCCAGCTGACGATGAATCCGTCGATCCCGGCGGCCTTCGCCTCCTCGATCTGGCGGCGCATGACGCTGGCCTCGCCGCTGGAGTACCTGCCGATCAAGGGATAGTCGGTTTTGGCCCGGATCCAGGAATGGTGGCTGAACCACAGGTAGTAGTAGGCGAGCACTGGCGTTGGCGACATCACCGGTTCCGCGGCCTGATTCCCCGCGGCTGCCGCCGGCCCGGCACCGGTCATGGCGATGCTGGCGCCGACCGCGCAGGCGATCACAGCACTCCTGGCTTTCGGCGCGAACGTCGTCACCTCGGCCACCATTTCGGCCGCCCCGGCCGCCTCAGCCGTAGGTGCTTGAGCAGCCGCCGCCGGCGAGTGGTGGTGAGCAGGGGTAGTCCGCCGCCGGCCAGCAGCAGGCCGCCTCCTACGGTGGCGAGATCGGGCGCGCTCACAGCGGTGAGGTTCACTGTCTTCGTGCGGGACAGCCGGAAGCTGCCCGCCGAGACGATCGCGCCGCCGGCCCGCACATCGATCTGGTAGTCGCCCTGCGGCAGGTGGTCGAGGGTGACGGCGTGACCAGGCCCGAGCGTGACCCGCCGCACCACATGGTTCGGCATCCGCACCAGCGCGTAGCTGCCAATGCGGCCACCGAACAGCGCGTCATGTGCGGTGATGGTCAGGTTGTGGAAGTAGCCGACGAAGGTGGGCGTGGCCTGTTCCCGCGGGCTGAACCGCTCTACTCCCGCGTACACGATGTTGGCCTTGGCGAACATCACAGCCTGCGCGGCATACCTCATGTCGTTGCTGGTCAGCGTGCTGTCCCGGTAGGCGGGCTGGGCGCAGTCGAGCCAGCTCGGATGAGTCGCGGAGATGTTCACCTGCCGCCCGGCGCTGCTCTTCAGGGTGACCCGGGAGATGCGGCGGGGATCCAGCGCCCTTCCGTGCTGGTCCGTGAACCGGGGCCGCACCGGGCACTCAACCGTGAACGCGGCGGTCACGGTGTAGTCGGCGCGCATCGGCAGGCCATTCACCCCCGCGCGGAATGCGTCCGCCGCATCACGCTCACCAGCCCACCGGGCGAAGTGGTAATGCCGGCCCCGCGTGTCGATGCTGGTGTCGACCAGCGTGAGCGAGTGGTGATCGAAGTTGTGCGGCTCGGTGTAGGACGCCTCGCCGCTGCCGTCCGTCACCACCGGCCTGCCGTCGAAGCTGAACTGGACGTGCGGCAGCGCCGGCAGGGTCCGGATGGTGAGTGTGACCGGCCAGGATTGGCGCCGGGGATGGCTGATGCCGGCCGGGACCGGGATCGGGAACGAGGCCACCGGCGAGGGTGCGGCGCGCGACGCGGTCCGGGCCGGCGCGGGGGCCGGGAAACCGGCCGGCCCCGGGGCGGCCGCCACGGTCGGGGCCGGGCTCGGGGCATGGGACACCGCTGGGCGCGGGGCCGGAGGCGGGGACACGCTCGGAACCGGGTCTGGGGACCAGGGCCTGGGCCCGGGCCAGTGCCGGTACCAGTGCCGGTGCCCGCCGCCGGACCCACTGCCCGACCAGCCGCCATACCCACTGCCGTCCCAGCCGCCGGATCCGCCGCCGTAGCCACCCCCGTAGCCGCTGCCGTCCCAGCCGCCGTAGCCGCCGCCGGATCCGCCGCCGTAGCCGCTGCCGTCCCAGCCGCCGGACCCCCCGCCGCCGTAGCCGCTGCCGTCCCAGCCGCCGGACCCGCCGCCGTACCCACTGCCGTCCCAGCCACCGGACCCACCCCCGGGCCAGTGCTGATGCGGGTCAGGGAACCGTGGCGCGTTCGCGTCCGGCGGCGGCCCGTCGACCCGCGCGACCAGGGCCGCCTGGCTGACCCGGACACCCCGCGTCAACTGGCTGAACTGAGCGACGAGCAGGCATCCCAGCGCCGCGGTCAGCGCGACCAGGACTGCCCGGCGCAATTGTCGTCCCCTCATGGAATCCTCACTTCCGGTGCCGTTCCCGGATCAGATGCGCGCCCCGGTTCCGGCCCGGTCCTGCCCGGCGGCCCGGGGTCGAGGTCGGAGTCAGCGCGGCCCGCAGAGCGGCCGGGGGTGGCGCCGAAGGTGGTGCCACCCGCTGGCGGGGCGGGGTTGAGGTCGGGCCCTTGGTCGAGTTCCAGGGCGCGGTCCGGCCGCCGGGCAGCCGGGATCATCGCGAGCCGGCGCTTGGCGGTCTGCGCGGACGCCAGGGCGGCGAGGACGAACAGCAGCAGCGCCACTGCGGCGGCCGCTCCGTACAGGCCGTAGATCGCTCCCCGTGGCCCCACCCGCTGCAGCCGGGCGACGCCCGCCTGGGCGGACGTGACCGCCGGCATGATGACGGGCGGCCGTGCCGCCGCGGCGAAGTCGAAGGCGCTGGCCAGGCTGGTCGCACGGGCATCCCGCGACGTCAGCGGGGCGAGCCGCCAATTGCGCTCGATGAATGTGAGCGCGCTGGTGTAATCGAGGACCGTGTGATTGACCTGGCCCTTCCTGGCGTACGCGCTGACCAGCAGCGCTGGCACCCGCAGCCCGAGCTGGGCCGACCCGGCGCGCGGCGGGGCGACGTTGTCATACCAGCCGCCGGATCCGTCATAGGACCACATCAGCGCCGAACTGTCCCAGTAGCGGCTCTGCATGAGCTGGGTGACCAGGTTGTGGATCATGTCCTGGGCGGCCGGGATCGATCGTGCGGACCGCTCGTCATCCGACGCGCTGGCGATGTACGCCACCGCGGGCAGTGTCCCGTTAGCGATGTCCTGGTAGTACTGGCCCATCCCGGCGATGTGCTTGCGCAGCACGGGATCATCGACGAACCGGGCGTAATTCAGCAGCGGAACGCGCACCGTCTGGGTGTTGGGGCCGGCCGTCGGCGCCGTCTGGTACGTCGCATTCGGGTTGTAGTCCTGAACATAGAACTTCCAGCTGATGCCGGCCGCTTGCAGCCGGTCGAAAATCGTCAGCTGACGGCCGTATCCGCTCGCCGGGATCTGCTGTCCACCGCCTGGCGGCGGCGCGGCCGAGACCCAGTAGGACCTGTTGACCCGGGTGCCCTGCAGCGCCGAAGAGAAGAAATGGTCGAACAGTACGTAATTGCCCGCGGCGTTCCAGTAGAAGGGAAGTTCCCGGCGGTTGTAGTAGCCCATGGCCAAGGTTCCGTTGCGCCCCTCCTCCCGGTAAGCGGAAACGAAGCCGTTCATCGCGCCGCCGTTGTACTGCCGGCTGATGACGGTTCCGCTTGCGTTCAGCGGCGGGGCCTGGATTCCAGACAGCGCGAAAGGCCTGACGCATCCGTCCTTCGGCCTGCCCGCCATCATGGCTTGGCAGGTGCCGGAGGGCGGTCCCTCGGCACCCGGATAGCTGCCGAAATAGTTGTCAAAAGTGCGTCCCCCCTGCATCAGGAAGATGAAGTGTTTGATGGGGGTGCGGGGGCCGGCGCGGGGAACGCTGCGCTGCGCCTGCGGCGCTTTACGCGCTGCGTCCCCCACCCCAGCCCCCGCTGGGGTGGCGAAGACGAGGGCGATTGCGGCTGCCATTGCGAGCGTGGCCGTGGCGGGAACCCGGGACCTCATGGGTGCACCTCGTAGATGACGACGACTGGTTCGACGACGCCGCGGCCGGAGGACGCCCGGACGCTGACGGAGGAGGTGAATACGGCCACACCATGGAATTTGCTGGCCAGCCGGCGCGCCTCATCCGCGAAGAACGGGCTGTGCGCCGCGGTGTAGGAGTCCCACACGATGTACTGGAAGACGCCGTCCCGCAGCGCCTTGTCAGGGTTGGGCACGGGGGAGTAGGCGGGGTTGCGGTCGTGCCGGTTGGGGCTCACGGACAGGGCGGATACCGGACGGCGGCCGTAGAACTCCAGGACGTTCGCCACCGAGGGGCCGATGGCCAGCAGCCGTGCGCCGCGGGGGGCATTGCGGGCGACCCAGTCGCCCGCTTGCCTGCCACCGTTCAGGCCGCCGCTGCCCGCCAGGAAGCTGCTGCTGGCCGAGGGCTCGACGCGGCCCCAGCTGGACACCACGAGGCTGCCCACGGTGATCGCGGTCAGTATGGCCATGGCCGGGCCCGGCCGCCACCACCGGAGCCACAGCCACCCGCCGCCCGGCAGGGTGAGTGGGCGGGCCAGCGTCCGGCCGGCCAGGATGGCCAGCGGCACCGTCACCGGGAGCAGGTACTCGAAGCCCTTGACCGGCCAGAGGGTGAAGAAGATCACCGGTATGACGAGCCAGCTGATCAGCAGCCGCTCCCGCCAGGTCGCCTCGCGCCGCAGCCAGATCAGGCCGCTGACCGCGGCCGCGAGCACGGCCACCCCGATCCAGCACGGCAGCACGGTGAGGTAGAACCAGGTCCCGTGGTTTGGCGGCCGGAACATCTGCCAGAGCAGGTAGTTCTGTCCCGTCTGGCCCTGGCCGGACAGGCGCAGCGAGATCGGCCACACCGCCACTTCCGCCACCATGATCGCTGCGGCGGGAAGGAGATGCTTGATCCGCATCCGCGCCGGGGGGGTCAGGGCGAAGAACGCGTACAGGCCGCCCAGCAGGACGACGCTCGTCTCCTTGGACAGGATCGCCGCGCCCATCGCGGCACCGCCGGCGATCAGCCAGCCCGGGGCGCCGTCCTGCAGGTAGCGGACCACGCAGTAGAGCGCGGCGGTCGCGCACAGCGTCATCAGCCCGTCGAGCAGCACCTGCCTGCTGACGATCACGTGGTAGGGCATGACCGCGAGCAGGAGCGCGCCGAGCAGGCCGGCGCCCCGCCCGTACAGCCGCCTGCCCAGCAGGAATGTCATGCCCACCGCGGCGACACCGATCATGGCTGCGAACGCCCGTGCGGCCCAGTCGGTCTCGTGCACGCGCAGCAGGACCGACAGCAGGGTCTGGAACAGCAACGGGTGCGCGCGGAACACCGGGAACAGGGTGCCCAGCGCGTGATCACCGGCCAGCGACGCAGCGGTTCCCGTGTACACCGCTTCATCACCGTTGAAACCGACCGCGGTCAGCTGCCAGAACCGGAAGAAGAGCGCGATGACACCGATGGCCGCCAGCGGCCCGGCGGTCGACAGCAGCCAGCGCCGGTCTCTGCCGGTGGCCAGCAGCCCAGCGGAAGGGACGTCACCGGGCCTGGTACCGGGAAAGGAGGGGGCAGCGCCCAGTTCCTTCGCCGCGGATGTGACCGGGCGCAGCATCACGGGCCGGGAACTCACGCGTACCTCCCAGGGATGGCCGGCTCGCCCCAGCGAGGCCACGTCCCAGCTCTGACGGTGCTGGCCGCGAGGTCGTGCGGGCCGGATGAAGGTCGCGCGTCGGTGTCGATGAGGCGGGAGATCTCATCGGCCCAGCTGAAGGTGTCCGATGCCAGCGCCCGGACCCGCACGTTGCACAGGAAACTGGCCAGGATCTCCCGTTCAGCGATCCGAAGCTGCTGGTAGCTCAGCCCTCCGATGGTGATCGCGGGGGCGAGATAGCGGAACGGCGGGAATCCGTAGGCGTCGTCGGTGTTGACGATCAGCTGGTCAAGCGCGCTCTTCCGGTCGAGGTCGACCAGGCCGGGGGTGCCGCGCTCGATGATGAACAGCTCCCTGACCCGGGTCGCGCTCGTCATCCGGCACGGGATGAGGCGGTCGACGCTGTACTTCGGCGGCGGGATGAGCATCTGGGTGAGGGCGTTGATCCCCATAATGGGCAGGTTGAACCGGGACAGCGCGATGCCGATGGAGCGACCGCCCTTGGAGTGCAGACGGCTCTGGATCTGCAGCCTGCGCCACTCGCCGCGGGTCAGGTCGTCGGCCCGGACCGCGCGCAGGGTGTGCGCACTGATCGTCATCGGCTTGGGGAAGCACCACGCGTTACCGTCGGCGTCCACGACGGTCATGTCGTCGGACAGGAAGCGGCCGCCGTGCTCGCGCAGCAGCCGCAGCACGGTCCCGGTCTTGCCGGTGTCGGTCAGCGCCGACAGCATCACGCCGACGCCGTTGATCTCGACGCAGGCCGAGTGCAGCAGCATCCGGCCCTTGGCGGCCATGACGAACCGCAGTAGGGGTTCAAGGATGTTGGTGTAGACGACGTGCTCCGAGCGTGCCAGCAGCGGCCCCACCTCTATCGAGATGCGGTCGCCGAGGTACGCGCGGAAGTTGGCGCCGAGGCGCCCCAGGTGCTCTTCATAGCGGATGACGGTGGGGTCGGCGTACTCGGTCATGGCGGCCCGCCGCCGCGGCGCGGCGCCGCCCACATCGCCCACCCGCACCGCGATGTCCACGTCGCTGTCGGACACCCACTGGGCTCGGAAGAATTCCAGTTCGGGGAGCATGATCTGGGACCCGATGGTCACCACGCCCGCCACGTCGTAGCGGAAGTCCAGGTACCGGGACCGCTTGCGGCCGGCTGGGACAGCAGTGGGGTGCCTGGCCGAGCCGGGCCCGGCCGCGACCTCGGGCGGCCCGGTGTCGACCAGGACCCGCACCGGATCGCGCGCCGGCCCGGCGCCGGCCGTCCCGTAGATCGCCCGGTCGCTCAGCAGGAAGCGGACGATGAAGAGCGAGGCCAGCGTGACAAGGTTGCTGATGGGGACCGTGATCCCCGCTCCGACCAGCGCCGCCAGGAACGGCAGTCGCACCAGCATCAGCGCGTTGTTCATCATGAAGAAGCTGATCCCCCGGCGGGCCCGCGAACCAGTTGACCGCTTGCGGTAGATGAGGGTGTCCACACCGGCGAAATTCCACGCCGTGGACACCTGCGTGGCCAGGGCCACGGACAGCAGGTCGTTCCAGCCGAAGATGCCGTAGAAGACCCACAGCGCGCCGGTGTTGACGGCCAGGCCGCTGAGGCCGATCAGCCCGAAACCGATCATCCGCAGCATCTGGGACAGCCCGCTTCGCGGCGCGGCGGGCCGTTCGAAAAGCTGCCTGGCCAGCCGGGTGAGGCGCAGCTGGGCCAGGTGGCCGAGGAATCTGGCCCCCTGGCGCAGCGCACCCCTGGACTGCGCCGCGGGCCGCACGGGCGCCCGGTAGGCGACCTCGGTAACCCTGGTCGCCGGATGCCGGACCAGGATCTCCAGCAGGATGCGGGACGCCGACGGGCTGAGCCGGTCGGCGTCCACGGCGGCGGTGCGGAACATGAACAGCCCGCTCAGTGGGTCGCTGACCATGGCCAGGCGGCGCGGGAACATGGTCTTCACCAGCCTGGCGGCCAGCGCGCGCCCGGCGGCGCGGTCCTCTGGTGGCGTGCGGCCCGCGAAACGTGTGCCCACCACGATGTCGGAGTTGTGCCGCAGCGCCGTGCTCGCCAGCACCACGGCAGCGTTCGGCGGGTGCTGCGGGCCGGCGTTCATCACCAGCACCCAGGCGCCGCGGGCATGCCGGGTACCGGCCAGGACGGCCTGACTGCGGTCGGCGCCGCGGCCGGCCCTGGGCAGGCGGAGCAGCCGTACCGGGACGGGGCACATATGGGCGCTGAAGGCCAGCGCGTCCAGGTTCAGGCCGTCACCGTGGAGCACGACGATGATCTCGGCGTGCATCGGTGCGACCTTGGGCCCGAGGCGCTCGACGAGCTCCGCGACACCGTGTTCCCCCGGGCGGGTGGGGATGACCACGGTCAGCTGCGGCCGGTCCCCGTTCGCGGCGCTGTTGAGGTCAACTGGCCGGGCGTTCCCGGTGTCTTTGTCGCCGTGGCTATCGGCCATCCCCAGCGGGTAGCCAGGCTCGAAGCTCACGTCGCCAACAGGCGAGGCCGGGTCGATGCGCATTGAGATTCTGCTCCCAGGCGGTAAGCCGCTATCCGCTCGCCGGGACACGGCAGCGGTGCGCGGATCATGGTTGTTGAGCAATACCGGGGTTCTGACGGGTGCCCGGGCGCGCCAGATACCGCCAGGAGGCAACGCAAAAGGGTCGGCGGACCGGCGGCTAGCCGTGCCTCTGGCGGTCGCGGGCATTTCCGTCATGAATGCACTTCTGGCCGAGCGGGGCGCGATTACGTTAATGTCGCCCCGCGCCCCGCCGCCCACCGAGCCCCCCGTGCCGAGCAGGTGAATCAAACCTCGCAAAAGTTCCTGCTAAAACGGAGAATCTCCTCGGTTCTCCTAAGATCGAGACTTGTCTTCGATGTACCATTAAAACGATTTGTACCATTGCCAGCGCCTTGTTAGGTCGGGACGTTAGCAGATTTTTCCGGGCCACGCCAAGTCTCGTATCACTTAGCGTTCGGCCGCTATTCATCTAGCGGCCTACGGCGGCTTGACAAAACATTTGCTTTGTAGCCGGACGTCCGGTGCATGAATTAAGGCTGCCTTATGGCGCTTATTCCTGGCCGGTCCGCGAACCGCTCATTATTGTGGCTAGTGGTCTGTAGGAGGAACTCCTCTTACAGGCCACTAGCCCGCCGTTTCCCCGGAGTCCTGACCGGCGCTACCTGCGGGTCGGCGTCACCGGGCGGGCCGCTGCCGGGCCAGGCGCGCCGGGTCGAGCGGTGGCGCCGGGATCGGCTCACCGGCCGCGCCAGTGACTTTCCCGAAACGGATGCCGTGGTCCCAGTCCGCGGCCGCCGCGGCGATGTCGTCCGCCGTGCGCCCCACGAAGTTCCACCACATCAGCACGGGCTCGCCGAGGGGCTCGCCACCGAGCAGGAAGATCCTGCTGCCCTCCGCGGCGGCCAGGGTAACCGACTCGTGCCCGGTACCGAGGTACAGCAGCGTGCCGGGGGCCAGGGTGGCCCCGCCGGCCGTCGCTGATCCCAGCGCAACGAAGATCACGTGCTCGTGCCCGGGCGGCAGCGGGATCCGCGTCTCGGCGTGGCGGCGGGCGCCGATCTCGGCACCGACGATCGCGGAATGCACCGTCGCCGGGGACTCGTTACCGGCCAGCGAGCCGACGAACACGGTGATATCGAAGCCGCCGCGGCCGAGCGCGGGCAGGTCCGCGTGGTGCTCGAAGGCCGGCGCCATCTCCCGGGCCGGATCGGGCAGCGCCAGCCAGAGCTGGACGCCGTGCAGGCCAGGGTCGTGGCCGTCGGGGGATTCCTCGGAGTGCGCTATCCCATGACCGGCGGTCATCAGGTTGAGCTGGCCGGGCCGGATCATCTGCTCGGTGCCGAGGCTGTCCCGGTGCAGCACGTCGCCGTCGAGCAGCCAGGTCACGGTCTGCAGACCGATGTGCGGGTGCGCTGGCACCTGCATCCCGGCCACTCCGTCGACCGACGTTGGCCCGTAGTGGTCCACGAAGCACCAGGCGCCTACCGTGCGGCGCTGCCGCAGCGGCAGGAGCCGCCGCACCGTGAGGCCGCCGACCTCGGCCGCACGCGCCCTGGTGAGTTCCGGGCTGGCCACCATGGACGCAGCGTACCCGCGCCACCAGGCCGGCTACCCGGCAGCGGGCCGGCCGGAGGCCGGCGCGGTCGAGCCGCGCACCACCAGTTCGGGCTCGAACAGGAGCTCTTCCGGCGCGACGGTCAGCCCCTCCACCTGGTGCACAAGCGTGCTGACCACGGCGCGGCCCATCGCGTCGATGGGCTGGCGGATCGTGGTCAGCGGCGGGTCGGTGCAGCTCATGAACGCCGAATCGTCGTAGCCGATGACCGACACATCGCCCGGCACGGCGAGCCCGAGGCGGCGGGCCGCCCTTATCGCGCCGAGCGCGAGGATGTCACTGCCGCAGATGATGCCGGTGACCCCGGAGCGGACCAGCCGGGTCCCCGCGGCGTGGCCGGCCTCCAGCGAGAACATGGTGCGCTCCACCATGCCGGACGTGTGGACTCCCGTTCGCCGCGCACTGGCCAGGAACGCGGCCAGCTTCCGGCGCGACGGCATATGGTCCTCGGGACCGATGATCAGTCCCACGCGCTGGTGCCCCAGGGACGCCAGGTGGCCGAAGGCCTGCTCTACCGCGTCAGCGTCATCAACGGAAACCCGCGGGAAGCCAATCTGGTCCACCGCCGCGTTGACCAGTACCGCGGGCACCCCCCGTTCCAGCAGCAGCCGGTAGTGGTCGTGCGGGGAATCCGCCTCGGCGAAGTTGCCCCCGGCGAAGACCACCCCGGAGACCTGCTGGCCGAGCAGCATCCGGACGTAGTCAGCCTCGGACAGGCCGCTGGCCGTGCGCACGCACAGCACCGGGGTGAATCCCTGCTGCGTCAGCCCGCCCCCGACGACCTCGGCCAGGGCCGGGAAGATCGGGTTCTGCAGTTCCGGCAGCACAAGGCCGACCAGCCGCCCACGTTCCCCGCGCAGCTTGGTCGGGCGCTCGTAGCCGAGGACGTCCAGCGCGGTCAGCACCGCGTCCCTGGTCGACTGGGAGACGCCCTGCTTGCCGTTCAGGACGCGGCTGACCGTCGCCTCGCTGACCCCGACCTTCTTCGCCACATCCGCAAGCCGCCGTGTCATGACGCAACTATACGATATTTAACGCAAGTATTTGCAAGAGCTTGCGGCATTGAGCAAGTCACTTTCTGTCCGATGCCTGGCCGGCTGTGCGGCGATTCCTGCTCTACCAGGCCACGTGGGCAGGCTCGCGGCGGGCGCCACCGCAGGTCAGGCCCGGCAGCGGCGGCGCACCGTGGTGATCGATTCGCTGTCTATGTTGTGCGTTGTGAAGTCGTTATCGTTCAATAAATCGTCCAAGTCTTGCTAGTAGATGAAAGCACATATAACGTCTGCGGTACCTGGTGACGGAGCTCACATCACCCCACCTGCACATTCGTCGCTCTCCCGACATCGAGGTCGTCATGAAGAGATTTGGCACGATGAACAGACAGCTCTACCGGCGGACCGGCTGCCGCACGATAGCCGGGGTCGCCGCCGTCGCGGCTCTGGGGCTCGCCGCCTCGGCATGCTCAAGCGGCTCCTCGACCTCCGCGAGCGGTGGCAACGTGACCATCAGCGTCAACTGCGAACCGCCGGCCACCGCGACGGCTCAGCACAAGGAGTGGATCGAGGACGTCGCCGCCTTTGAGAAGGCAAACCCCAACATCACCATCAAGAGCGTCACCTACACCGGCCAGTGTGAGGTCCCGGCCCAATTCACCGCGGCGCTCAAGGCCGGCACCGAGACCAACCTCTTCTACGCCTACTTCACCGACCTCCACCAGGTCCTCGACGCAGGCCAGGCCGCCGACATCACCTCCTACGTGAACTCCAAGACGGTACCGGGCCTGGCCGACATCGTCCCGTCGGCGATGGCCGCGGAAACCGCGGGCAAGACGCTCTACGGACTGCCGACGTCCAACTACACGCAGGGCCTGATCATCAACCGGAAGCTGTTCACACAGGCCGGGCTCAACCCCGACCAGCCCCCGACCACCTGGGCCGACGTGGAGAAGGACGCCAAGGCGATCGCCGCTCTCGGCCACGGCATCTACGGCTACGGCGACTACAGTGCGAGCCCCGTCGGCGGCTGGCACTTCACCTCCGAGATGGACGCGATGGGCAGCCAGATCGTGGGCTCCGACGGCCAGGCGGCCTTCAACAGCTCGGCCAACGCACCCCAGGCCACGGCGATCCTGAAGGCACTGCACCAGATGCGGTTCGTCGATCACAGCATGAGCCCGACCCAGCAGCTCGCCTGGGGCACCCTGCAACAGCAGATAGCCGCCAACAAGCTCGGGATGTACATCGCGGCGCCTGACGATATCTACAACACCATCGTCCCGGTCGACCACGGCAACGTGAACGACTACGGCATGGGCCCACTGCCCAGCACCAGCGGCACCCCCGCGGGCTCGCTGTCTGGTGGCAACGGCTACATGTTCGCGAAGAGCGACACACCGGCCCAGATCCGGGCCGGCATCAAGTGGCTAGACTTCGAGTCGCTGACACCGGGCCAGGGCCAGTTCAACTACGTGCGGCAGAAGGCCGACGGGTTCCCGGTCGGCTTCCCCGAGCCGCAGCTATTCACCGGCGCCACTCAGCAGAAGAACCAGCAGCTCCTCGAGGCGAGCGCGACGATCCATACGCCCTACTACTCGACGTTCGCCAATGCGCACGAGAAGGGCATGGGCGAGCCGCCCGACGCCCAGGCGCTGTACACGGCATTGAACACGCCGATGCTCGACGCGCTCACCGAACCCAACCCTGATTACAGCAAGCTGCTCTCGACGGCAGCGGGCAACGTCAACACACTCCTGGCCAACAGCGGCGGGTAAGTGGCCGCCGCGGGGGCGGGGCTCCCGGCCCCCGCGGCGAGTCCCGCCGCCAGCGCGGCCGATTGCGCCTCGCCGCGGCCCATCGCACCCCAGCGGAGTCATCGCGCCTTTGCTGGCTGGCCTCGTCCCAGGAGAATCCGGAGAATCGATGACGGACACTGCGGTCACGCCCAGCAAGGCCAAGGGCAGCCCGGGCCCGGTCGAGCGGCCGGCCGCCGGAAGCAGGCGGAGCCGGCATCTCAGGCGCAACCTTTCCGCGCACGGGTTCCTCATCGGTGCGGTGTTGTGCTTCGCGCTTTTCTCCTGGTACCCGATGGCGCGCGAGATCATCATGAGCTTCCAGAAGACCCACCTGGGCGTGACCACATGGGCCGGCTGGGTGAACTACAGCCGGATCTTCCACGATCCGACGTTCTGGACGGCCTGGCGCAACACGCTGGAGTTCACCGGGCTCGCCCTGGTCTTCGGTTACGCGGCGCCGTTCTTCACCGCGATCCTGCTCAACGAGCTGCGGCACGCCAAGGGCTATCTCCGGGTCCTGGTCTACCTGCCGGTGATGCTGCCGCCGGCCTCGGCGCTGCTGCTCTTCGCCTACTTCTACGAC
>JAWWPY010000093.1:0-3412 GCA_033854735.1 Streptosporangiaceae bacterium
CGGTACTCGCCCGCGTTCTGGCTGTTCTCCAGGCCCGAGCACTCACGGAATCCGGCCCTGGTGATGCCGTCCAGTTCGACGGCGAAGTTGTAGCCGGTATAGGGGTCGAGCCGGTCGGCCATGGTCGGTCTCTCCTTCAGGTCATCGACGAAGCTGGCTGGATGCTGACGCCGCTGGCGCCGTGGATGATGCGGACGACAATGAACTCGGCCGGCGTGGTGAGGGCCATGCCGACGTTGGTCACCACCATCCCCGCTTCGGTCACCTCGGGCGGGTTGGTCTCGCTGTCGCACTTGACGAAGAAGGCTTCCTGCGGGGTCCGGCCCCGGAGGGCGCCGCGCTGGAACAGCTCGTCCAGGTAGGCGGTCAGCTCGCGCATGATGCGCACCCACAGCCGGACGTCGTTGGGCTCATAGGCCAGCGGGGCCAGGAACCGGTCCAGCCAGCGGCCCATGGTCAGGAAGACACGCCGCGCGCTGACCGGCTGCCAGTCGGAGTCACTGCTCAGCGTCCGTGCTCCCCAGACCCGGATGCCGCGGCCGGGCAGGACCCGCAGGCAGTTCACCCCGCTGGCGTAGAGTTGCCCGATATCGCCGTCGGCCAGGTTGACCCGCAGGTCCAGCACCCCGTCGACCGTTTCGTTGGCGGGCGCCTTGTGGACGCCGACCTGCTGGTCGCTGCGGGAGTAGATGCCTGCCACATGCCCGCAGGGGGGCAGGTAGGACGGCGTGCCGCCGGATCCCGAAACCCCGAGCAGCCAGGGATGATAGAGCGCGCCGTCCGGGCTGGCCAGCGTGCTGGCCTGGCCCTCGACCGTCTTCAGGTCGCCGTTCAGCACGGCGTCGAGGATCGCGAACCGGCCCCCGGTCCGCTGGCAGTCGGCCAGGACCGCGGTCTGCAGGTCGGTGACCGCATTGACGTCCGGGGAGGAGGTCAGGCTGGCCGACATCATGATGTCGGGGGCGCAGATCAGGTCGGCCGAGTCGACCGCCTCCAGCGCGCCCAGGCCGGCCTGGAGGCCGGCCTGGGCGGTAGCGCTGTCATCGAGCCCCACCACGTAGCACAGGAGCCCGCCGTTCTCGAAGAAACCGCGCACGGCGGAGGCCAGGAAGCCGTCCGGCCGCGGAGCCCCGAACTGCGCCTGGAACTGCGGCCACAGCGTCAGCGGCTGCGGCGGGCGGGGCAGTCCGTCCGCGGCGTAGCCGAGGAAGGCAGGCACCCCGGTCAGCAGGCCGGGCGCGGGCGGCGGGAACACGTCCTGCGGGTAGACCCCGGGCGCCTGGTAGCCAGCGGTGAGCGGTGCGGTCATCGTCAGCTACTGCGCCGGTCCGGCCCACTGGCTGATACGGAAGATGACGAACTCGGCCGGCCGGACCAGGGCCACGCCGATCTCGGTGACCACCTGGCCCAGGTCACGTACGTCCGACGGGTTGGTCGTCTCGTCGCACACGACGTAGAACGCCTGCTCCGGGGTGGCGCCGACGAGCGCGCCGGCGGCCCACTGGCCGTTGAGGAAGGAGCTCACGTTGCGGCGGATCTTCGACCACAGGCCGTCCGCGTTCGGCTCGAACACCACCCACTGGGTTCCTTCCTCGATGGACTCGCGCAGGAAGTTGACCAGCCGCCGCACGCTGATGTAGGTCCACTCGGGGTCGCCGGCCGGATCCGAGGCCAGCGTGCGGGCGCCGTACACCTTGATGGTGCCGTTGAACGACCGGATGCAGTTGACGCCGACCGGGTTCAGGCTGCCCTGGAGGATCTTGCTGACCGGGTAGCTCACGTCGAGCGCGCCCAGGATGACCTCGTTGGCGGGCGCCTTGTGCACTCCGCGCTCGGCGTCGCTGCGGGCGTAGATCCCGGCCAGGTGGCCGCTCGGCGACACCGCCACCCGGTCGCCGGGCTGGCCCAGCGGATCCGCCACCAGGATCCACGGGAAGTAGAACGCGGCGTAGCCCTTCGGGTTGGCGGCGGGCCGCCAGATGCCGGTCGCGTCGGCCGTGACGACCAGGTTGTCGTCCGCGATGTCGCGGCCGCTGTCCAGGATGGCGACCCGGTCTTCCATCTTCTCGCAGTGCGCGACCAGGGCTGCCTGGACCGCGTTGAGAGCATCGGCCGCCGTATCGGGCGGGAGCGGCGCGGCGACGATGGCCACCTCGTCGATGCTCTCGAGCTTTTCCAGCGCCTGGTCCAGCTCGTCGCCGGGCGCGCTGATGCGGGTGACCCAGCAGCGGGTTCCCCCGTTGTTGAAGAACCCGAAGACGGCATGGGCCAGGTACCGGTTGGCGTCCTGGGCGTCGCCGAACTTCTGCGTGAATTCGGTCCAGCTGTTGACCGGCTGCGGAGTCAGCGCCGCCGCCTGCGAGTAGGGGCTGCCGGCCACGCTGAGGGGCATCCCCGTCTTCTTCCCGGTATCCCAGGGTTTGGTGATGTCAGCCGACACGCCGATGAAGGCGGCCGTGCTCGTCCCCACGCCGGCGATCGGCTTGACCGCCGAGGGCACTTCCTCTACGTAGACCCCTGGCCACGTGTATGTAGGCATGTCCTTGCTCCTATGGTCGAGGCACCGGGCTGGTAGCGGCCGGCTGAGTCCGGTCGGCTCCCTGCGTGATTGTGAAGACCCTGTCGGTCACGGCCGGCCCGACCTCGACGGGCTCGACGACGCTGACGCTGATCGTGACCGCGTAATGAAGGGTGGCCTTGGGCTTACCGCCCATGGCTTGCCAGAGCTCACCCAGGCTGTGCAGCTGGGCTTCGGCGATGATGCGGGCCGGCAGCGGGGTTTCCTGCCCGGCCAGCTCACCGGACAGGAAGCTCGCCGGGATCGTGCGGTGCCGCAGCAGTACCTTCATGACCTCGCCCAGCAGCCGGTGCTCGTCCTGGGACGGATCGGGGGTGCTCGCGCTGGGCCAGGCGGTGATCAGGTAGGAGCAGGTGACGCGGACCGGCGGCGGCGTGCGGGTGAACACCCCGTCAGCCTGCTGGCTCAGCTCCCACTGGGCCGAGCGCAGCTCGTGGTCCTCACGCACGTCGTACAGGAAGAAGGCGATGGCCGGCAGGGTGACGCCGGACGGCGGGAACTGGTCGTCGGGCGCCGCGAAGCTGACGGCGACGTTCTGCACGGCGAGCTCGGCTCGCATGAGCGCCGCCAGCGTCGCGTCGAGATCTTGGAGCACGCCAACCGTGATAACAGCCCGGCGTTGCCGCGGTATCTGTCCGCGCGTCAGCGTGTGCGTCTCGGTGCCGGCCCCGAACTCGTCCCGTTCGGGCCGGCCGGTGCCGTTCGTCAGCCGGGAAGGTGTCCGGCGAGTTCGCTGCCGGTGAGCACCTTGCCCATCTTCTGGTACTCCCGGCGCGTCGCGTGCAGCACGTGCGCCATGGTGACGACGCCGCCGTCGGCCGCGGCCAGGAACGC
>JAWWPY010000094.1:0-5483 GCA_033854735.1 Streptosporangiaceae bacterium
GCGGTGAGCCAGAGGATGAACTTCTCCGCTGCGGATACCCGGGTGGCGCCGTTGTTGAACACCACCCAGTTGTCCGGCCCGGAGATGGTTTGGTGGCCGGCGCTCGAACCCGGGTAGGAGGGCATGACCTGCACGCCGTATTGGACGTTGGTGAACACGCCCAGGTCCCACGGCCCGGTGACCAGCATCCCGATCTTGCCCGAGTTGAACAGGTTGGTGTACGCCTGGTCGGTCGGGTCCAGGTACATGGACTTGTCGGTGACGGCCATGGTCCGCAGGGTGGTGAGCGACTCCAGCCCGGCCGCCGAGTCGAACGCTGCTTTCTGCTCATCGGCGGTCAGCAGCTGGCCACCGGCCTCCCAGAGCAGCGCCTCCCAGTGCCACACCGTGTCCTCGGACGCCGGGGTCACGTACGCGGTGCCGAACTGCTTCGCGGCCGGGTCGGTCAGCTTCTTCGCGTCGGCCACGAACTGCGGCCAGGTGAAGCCCGGGCCCGGCGGCGTGAGGTGGGCCTGGGCGAACAGCGCCTTGTTGTAGACCACGGCCAGGTTGTCGACCAGGGCCGGCACCCCGATCACCTTGCCCTTGACCGTGGCCACGTCCCGCTCGCCGACCCAGAAGTCGTTCCAGTTGACCCCGGAGCGCTTGACCACGTTGGTCAGGTTCACCACCTGCGGGATCTGCGCCACGTTCGGCGCCCACGACCCGTAGAGGTAGGCGATGTCCGGCGGGCTGCCGCCACGCACCGCGGTCAGCACCTTCTGCAGCGTGTTGTCGTTGTTGACGTACAGGCTGCTGACCTTCTCGCCCGGATGCTGGTTCTGGTACTCGGTGATCAGGTGCGCGAAGGCCTTGGCCTCGGGCCCGGTGTAGCCCTCCCAGATCTGCACCGTGGTACTGGTGCCGCCACCTCCGCCGCTGTCGGTGCCGCACGCGGCCAGAGCGAGGGCGACCACGGTGAGCGAGCCTGCCAGGGTGACCCGCAGCCGGTGCTTCGCCATCCTGTTTCTTCTCTCTGCTCGGGGTATGACACGAACCGCGCTGATCATGACCACGACCATCCCGGTGATGATGTATGTTGCGCGAAGTATGCAGATTTCCGACAATTTTGAGCATAGAGGCCAGCGGTGTCAAGCCCCGTGAGCCACGTATTACCGGCCCCTAGTGCCGATCCGGCTGTGCCAAATCGGGTAAATCGGTCACTAGGGCGGCTACCGGCCACGCCGCTGCGCTGCTGATGGGCACCGTCTGGTTCGTTGCATGCTTGGTCTTGCGCGTAACGAAGCAGAATGGAACACTACCGAACCGTGATCAAGCTGACATTTGTCGGTGCTGGCAGCATCGAGTTCACCCGCAACGTCGTGACCGACCTGTGCCGCTACCCGGAGTTCCGCGGGGGCTTGCATCTCGCCCTGTACGACATCAGCGCGCAGCGGCTGGCCCACGCCGAGCGGCTGGCCACCCGGATCGCCGCGCAGACCGGGTGCGGTGCGGTGGTGAGCGCCACCCGGGACCGGCGCGAGGCGCTGGCGGGCGCCGGCTACGTGATCAACGAGGTCCAGGTCGGCGGGTACGGCGCCACCCGGGCGGACTTCGACATCCCGGCGCGGTACGGGGTGCGCCAGACGATCGGGGACACGCTGGGGATCGGCGGCATCTTCCGCGGCCTGCGGACCATCCCGGTGGTAACCGCCCTGGCCCGGGACATGCTGGAGGTATGCCCGGACGCCTACCTGCTCAGCTACAGCAACCCGATGGCCATGCTGCCCTGGGCCGTGTACGAGGGCACCCCGTTTACCAGGGTGTTCGGGCTGTGCCACTCGGTCCGGGACACGCAGGCATTCCTCACCGGGCTCGTCGGCGCCGACCCAGGCCGGGTCCGCTTCCTCACCGCAGGCTTCAACCACCAGGCGTTCGTCCTGCGCTTCGAGCAGGACGGCGAGTCCCTGTACCCGCGCCTGGCGGAGATCGTCGAGGAATCGCCCGAGCTGCAGCGGAGGGTCCGGGTGGAGATCTTCCGCCGGTTCGGCTACTTCCCGACCGAGTCCAGTGAGCATTCCGCCGAGTACGTGCCGTGGTTCATGCGCCACGACTCGCAGATCGGGCAGTTCCGCATCTTCGTGGGCGACTACCTGGCCCGGTCGGAGGAGAACCTGCGCGAGCTCGAGTCGCTGCAGCGGGACCTGGCGGCGGACGCGCCGCTCGACCTCGAGCCGGCCCATGAGCTGGCGTCGCTGTTCATCCACTCGCTGGAGACCGGCCGCGAGCGCGAACTGCACGTGAACATCCGCAACGACGGGCTGATCTCCAGCCTGCCGGACGAGTGCTGCGTCGAGGTCCCCTGCGTGGTCGGGGCGGGCGGGGCCACGCCGGTGCCGGTCGGTGTATTGCCGCCGCAGCTGGCCGCGCTGAACCGGACCTTCCTCAACGTGGTCGAGCTGACCGTCCGGGCCGCGCTCGAGGAATCGCGTGAGCACGTCTACCAGGCCGCGCTGCTCGACCCGAACACGGCGGCCACGCTGACCACGACGCAGATCGTGGCCATGTGCGACGACCTGTTCGAGGCGCACCGGGAGTTGCTGCCCCCCGCGTTCTCGCGCTGACCCCCGATGGCGCGAGAGGAGCTCCCCGTGCTGCTGACCCGGCTGGCCACAGTCGCAGTGGTCGCGGCGCTCCTGCCGCTGGGCGCTGGTGCCCCGGCCCGGGCTTCCGTCGCGGACGGCGCCACCCGCTCGGCCGCGAGCCCGCAGATCCCACCGCCTGCGCGTCAGGGCACGTTGCGGATCACCGGGGAGTTCCGCGACGGCGCGACCGTCACAGCGGCCGGGCTGGCGTGGCACGCGCCCAGCTGGCCGGGAGAGACGAAGCTGCTCAGCTTCGAGGTCGCCTACTCATGGCAGAGCTGCGCGCCGGACGGGCGAGGATGCCGGACCGCGGCGGACGCCGCGGCCACGCCATTCGCCGCCCGCCAGTACCGGGCCGGGCACGCTGACACGGGCCGGCGGCTGCGGGTGACCGAGACCGCGTCCGAGGTGGTCGAGACGCAAACGTCCACATTTACGTTCCGGGTCATCCGGCGCTCGGTGAGCAGGCTGGCCGGGGCTACGGTCCGCGCCTACCGGCTGCACCAGCGGCCGGTGGCGGAATTCGTCAACGGGACGCCGCAGCGGCGCACCGCCTCGGCCGAGGAATACTTCCAGGTAAGCGTTCCGCATTCCGACACGGCGGACGGCCAGCCGGTACAGCGGTACCGGATCGATGGCGGCCCGTGGCGCGCGATGCCCGGCAACCGCGTGTTCTACACCGGCAAGCTCCGCCCAGGCCCGCACCAGGTGGCCGTCCGCACCGCCAGCCGGGCGGGCTCCACCATGATCCGGTTCAGCTGGCATGTGGTGCCGCTGCCTGCGCCGGTGGCCTGCCGTTCCTCGCCGCGGCATCAGTGCTGGTACCCGCCGCACCTCGGGGCCTCTGACCACGGGGCCTCTGACCACGGGCCGATGCGCTGGGACTGGCAGATCGGCCGCGCCACCCCCCGGCAGCGGACCGGCCCGCACGCCGTGGACATCTACGACATCGACGGATTCCTCACCTCCAGGGCGGAGGTCGAGGCGATCCGCACCACCTGGCCGGGGAGCACCCTCCCGCACCCGCGGACGATCTGCTACCTGGACCTGGCCTGGGAGGATTACCGCCCCGACGCCAGCCCGTCCCCACGCGGCGGCTACTTCCCGGCCGCAACGCTCGGCCAGGTGTACTACGGCTATCCCGAGGAGCGCTGGCTCGACTTCCGCCAACTCGATGCCCTCAAGCCGATGCTCCGCGAACGCATCGGCATGTGTGCGAGGAAGGGTTTTGATGCAGTCGAACTCGATGACATCGACAGCTTCGACCCACCGCCGGTCACCGGATTCCGGCTCACTCCCGGCGACGCGGAGAACTTCCTGGCCTACGCCTTCAACGAGATCCACCGCTACGGAATGACCGCGCTGTGGAAGAACTCGCCCTACCTGTCCTGGTGGGGACGGCAGTACTCAGACGGCGCCGTGGTCGAGGAGTGCTACATCAACCACACCTGTCTCGCGGCCCAGCTTCGCGGCAGCCGTCAGTACGGGATCACCTGCACCGGCCTGCGCGGCGCCACGCCGTGCGGCTGGGACGACTTCAGCTCTGATACCAGTCCTCGCCAGCCCACCGGCAAATGGGTGGGCGAGGCCGAGTATGCGGCCGATCATTACATCTGCAACCCCGGTCAGCAGTGCAAGTACAAGCGGGAATTCGCCACCTTCTGCCATGTTGTTTACGGGCCACGAGATGGCTTTGCGGCGGTCAAGTTCGATGTCGACCTGGACGGCAAGGAGTTCTACCCCTGCCCCCGCGGCTACTGACGCCCGCCGGAGCGGCGTTTACCGGGCGCAGTTCGCGCTGGCGGCGGAGGCTGCTACGGCGGCATTGTGCCCTGGCGCCGGGTGCCCTGCTGGCGCCGGCCTGCCGGGGCCGTTGCCCTTGTGCCCTGGACCCGATGCAGTGAGCGTTGCGATCGCGGGCACCAACTGGATCTCCAGGGAGGTCCCGGTCGCCGGATAGCTGCCCAGCCTGACCCATTTACCGGCGTTGGCTGCCTGGTCGACTGACACCGCGCCGAGGTTCCTGGTTCCGCTGTAGATCGCGTAGTCGCCCAAGCCGAGGGCGTTCTGTGTGGGCACGAAGACGGCCAAGGTACAGTGCGAGCCTCCGGCACCGGGGTCGAAGAACCAGGTCAGGGCGGACGGGCTCGCCTGGCTGCCGTTCGGGTCCATGGTCCAGACGGCGCTGCCGTCACAGCCGTTGGCCGTCCAGCCGCCGCCCGCAGCAGTCCACCCCGGCCCGCTGCCGGCAGCATCGAGGTTTACGCCATCGCTCTGGCTGTTCGGACAGCCGACCCCGGCGATTTCCGGCCAGGCCACGACTCGCGGGGCCAGGTGCTGGGCGGGGGTCCGTGTCGCGCTGGGCCGGGACGATGCCGGGGCCGGCCGAGGTGCGGTGCCTCGTGCCGGCGAGTTGCTGCTTCCGGGCGACCGCGATCCCGCGGCGCCAGGAGTGGCATGGCCGGCGGGACGGGAAAGCAGCACTGCTCCCCCGAGGGCCAGGGCAGCGACAGCCATGCCGGCGGCCACGCGGCGGATGAGCCGCCACGGCGCAGGCCGGGTGCCAAGGCGCGTAATGGTGAACTCTGGCTGGCTGGTACTTCCGCTGATCGCTCGTTGCGGCAGGCTCTCGGGGCTGCCGGTGGCTGGGGCCAGATCCTGCCACCGGTCCTTCCACCCTTCCAGGGAATCACCGCAGCCGCGGACGTACGCCTCCAGGACGCTCATGGTCGGCCGGGCGGGGCCGTCTGCCGCCGCCGCGATCGTGTCCTGCGAGAAGGGAGTCCGCGCGGCGAGTTCGGCAATGCTCAGGCCTTTGCGTGCGCGCAGGGCGCGAAGGTCGCGGAGCAACGCCTCCAG
>JAWWPY010000095.1:0-13380 GCA_033854735.1 Streptosporangiaceae bacterium
CGGACGGCTGCTTTGACCGCCACGCCGTTGATCTTCAGGGACATTGAGTCGTCGTTGAAGTGCAGAGCCATGGGTCAGACCTCCACGGTCCGGGGTCTCGGCATTGCGGCCGAGACCTCTCACGGCCATCTCACAGACTGGGGAGACGGCACCGGACTCGGGCGTCCTCACTGGACGCCCCGTGGACCCTGACCAGCGGAAACGGACTCATGAGCACTGGCCGGATACCCGGCAGGCGTCTGGGGGTCAAGGGGTCGCGGGTTCAAATCCCGCCGTCCCGACCACGAAGTAGCAGGTCAGAGAGGGTTTCGGGCGTCGGCCCGGAGCCCTTTTTTGATCTCCGGGAGCCAAACGGGGAGCCACTCGGCTGACAGTTATTCAGGTTACGCGGACTTCGCCCGCTTCTGCCTGAGGATTTTGTCCATGGCCGTCGCGCCGGTGGTGAGCGCTGGCCTGATCTCGTGCCGGTAGACGGTTTCGGTGACGGACGTACCGCTGTGGCCCATCAGGTCGCTGATGTCCTCGATCCGGGTACCGCTGGCGCTGAGGATGGACACGAACGAGTGCCGCAGCTCCCGGGGAGTCCAGTCCTCCCCCAGGCCTGCCGCCTTGGTGATCACGGCGAACTCATGGCGCACATGCCAACGGTCCAGCGGCGTGCCGTCCGCGCGGCAGAACACGAGTCCGTGGTCGTGCCATGTGTCGCCCGCTTGTAGCTGTTCGGCCGCCTGGCGCTTGCGGTGCTCCTTCAGCGCTTCGGTGACCTTCTTGGGCAGCTTGAGGACGCGGCGGCTCTTGCGGGTTTTGGTGTCGCCCTTGGCCCGCACCGACCGGTACACGGCCACGGTGCCTGCCTTCAGGTCGACCTCGGCCCAGGTGAGCGCGCGGGCTTCCTCGGTGCGGATGCCGGTCAGCAGGGAGATGACCACGTAGGCGGCTAGGCGGTGCTCGCTGCCCGGCTGACCGCGCCGAGGAGCTTGATCGCCTGGTCGAGGGTCATCGCCTTGGACGGGCGGCCCTCCCTGCCTTCCGGGAGGATGATCAGGCTCGCGACGTTGCGCCGGACCTTGTCGCGGGCCTGGGCGTGCCGGATCGAGCGCTCCAGGATCTGGTGGATGAGGCGGAGCGAGCGCGTGGACAGTTCCTTGGCCCGCTCGTCCATCCACTTGTCCAGTTCGTCGGCAGTGAGCCGCTTGAGCTTGGCCGTGCCGATCTGCGGAATCAGGTGGCTGTCGGCCATCGACCGGTAGTTGTCGAGCGTCGTCTTGGCCTTGCCCTTCATCCCCTGGTCGAGGAAGTCGTTCACCGCGTCTGCCACCGTGTGCCCGTCGGCGGTGGCGATGCCTTCCTCTAAGTCATCGACGACCTCGCGGAGCTTGTCCTTGACCTGGGCCTTGGTCCGACCCTTGCGCTTGACGCGCTGGCGTCTGCCCGCCGCGTCGAAGCCGAGGCTGATAGCGCCCGTGTAGCCCTCTCCTTCCGGGTAGATGGTCGCCTCATACTTCCCAATGATGATCTTCATCAGCTTTCCTCCTTTCAGTGGTTCCTCGTCTCGTCCTACCGCGCCGTGCCGACGATCTGACGGCAGTCGCGCTCATTTGACGGGAGTTTCCAGGGAGGCGACGAACTCGGCCAGGTGCCGGTCGGTGATCCGGCGCAGCTTGCCGATCTTGATGCTGCGCAGCTGGCCGGTCCGGAGCAGGTAGTACACCTTGTCCCGTCCGACGTGCAGCATCTCCGCTACCTGTTCGACTGTGTATGCCTGCACTTCGCCTGGCCTCTTCTCCGTCGTCGCTGCTGGTTATGGGTACGGGGGCATGCGGTTGGCATCCCATCTCGTGGTCACGCTGCGCAGTTCCTTTGTCCTCGTCCGGGGTCTTGCTGCGGTGGGGTCATCGGGTGGGGCCGCGCGGCCTGGGTGATCCGGGACCACGCGATGCGTGCGGGCTGGTCCTGGTGGGTTCGTGCCAGCCGGACGCGCATGGCGCGGCCCAGGGCGGTACCGGGAAGCTCTCGGCGGCCAGTCGCGCCGACCGGGCGGCGCGGGTATCTGTCCTCCGGGTGAAACGCTTACCCACGACGTGCAGGTGCTCGGCTGCCCGGCGCGCGGCGGCGGCCTGCGCCGCACGCTGCTGCGCCTCACGCAGCTCAATCACCGCCTCCACGAGCTCGGCCAGGCGGACGATCAGTGCGGCCTGGGCGGCGGTCGGGTCGTGGCTAACGAGCGCAGCACGCGACAGCATCCGCGCAGCCTGGCGCAGGCCGTTGCCCGCCGGGGTGGGCCGGGGGATGCGCGCGTAGGGTACGCGGGCGGCGCGGGCGTAGGAATCGGCTGCCTGGCGTACCACCCGGCTGCCAAGTGCGGCGGCCGCGACATGCAAGGTGTCGGACGCGGCCCACGCCGCGTCGCTGACCGCACCAGGGTCACCGGCCGCTGCACGGATCCGCTCGCGAGCCTCCTGCGCGGCACGAGCGGCGTGCTCCCAGATCGCGTTCCGCTCCTCGGCCGTGAGCCCGTCACCCAGGCGTGGCCCGGATGGCGTACCGGTCCAGCGGCAACGCAGCTTCGGCAGGCTCAAGTCGGCGGCGAGCTTCCCGCCGCCAAACCAGACCGGTCCCCCGCCTTTGGCTGTGTCACCGCCGAGGGCGACCGCGTACCCGGTGACCTGGCCCGGGTCGCGAGTACTGCGCCGGGTACGCACCAGGACGCCAGCATCCCGCAGCCGGGCGAAGAACTCCTCATCGCTCGCCGCCCCAGCAGCGGCCGTGCTCACAGCCCGCCGCAGCGTGACGCGGGGCGCCTCCGGCCAGCCGTGGCGGCGGGCCTTCTCGTTCTCCGCGCGGGTGGGCCGGCGCCCCGCGGTGCGGTCGCCGGGCGCGGTCCGCCGCAACCCGTGCCGTTCCTCCGCCGCCTGGCACGCCTCCCGCACCCGATAGAAGTCATTCCAGAACCGGGGCCGGTCGCCGTCCTGACGGGCCAACATCGCAACGAGGTGAATGTGATCATCGGCGTGGCGGACAGCGACCCACCGGACCGCATCATCATCCTGCCCGGACGGCGCTAACCCGGTACGGTCCATGACGTCCCGCGCCAACTGTCCCCATTCGTCATCGGACAGCATCCGGTCCCCGGGCGCGGCGCGTACCGCGCAATGCCACACCGGCCGGTCGAAACCCTGCGGGCCGAGCGCGGCGTGCGGCTGGCTGAGCAGGCCGTTGAGCCGGCGGAAGTCCCGGTGGCCATCGGGGCGCAGCGGCGGCTCCAGCTCGGCCGGATCCCGCCACCCCGCGATGAGGTGCGTGTCGGTGTGCTCTTCGCGTTTCCCGGGCCCGTACAGGTAGCGGATCAGCCCGTTGGGCCGCCCTCCGCGGAGCACCTTCCCGATCACGGCAACCGTCTCCGCACTGCCTCCGCCGCGGCGTCCAAGCGCTCCGCTCTCCGCAGGCTCTCCGCCGCATACGGAAGAAGATCCGCCGAGCGCTGCCCGGTGGCGTTCAGCTTCGCCACCGCCTGGTTCAAGTTGACCCCGATCCGCCGGACCAGCCCGGCCGCACGGATCAACTCGGTCAGCGCCTGCCGGAACGGGGAATCCGCCGGGCGGAGCATGCCCCGGGCGGCGGCCAGCGTCGCCTGGGCCGCGTACGCACCCTTCGCCAGCCCGGCGTCAGCAGCCGCAGCGCCGACCTCCTCGAACTCTTCCTCGGTCAGCCCGAATCGGACGCTGCGTACCCGCCCGGCCGCCTGCCGGGACCGCCGCCGCGATCGCGATCCCACCACCCGCTGCCCGCCTCGTGCGCTGACCATGACCATTCCCCGTTCCGCTGCCCGTGCGTCCCATTCACTGCCGGCCCGTCAATCCTGCTGCCGCCCCATGCCATTCCATGCTTTTTGCCGGCTAGTTGAACTGGCCGCCATTATGCATCTGTGGACCGCGCCGGTCCACAGATAACGTCACGATGCGAGATATCTTGCTTCCTTCGATGTTGCGGTCGGGAGTACATCCGACGAACGAGCGCCCACCCGCATGGTTTACAGGCACATATGTTCCCCCTGTAGAGCAAGAGTGCCCCAGCTCACGGGGGATACGCGCGCACGCTTCGGTATCCAGCCCACACATCCCCCGCGTAAAGAGTCGCGTAATTGCGAGGAGTTCGCCGGTGTTCGGGAGAGTTCGCGATAGTTCAGCGTTACTCGCAATTATCAACAGTCCCAAGATTGGCCGGGCTCTGTCACTTCATGCCGCCCAGTCCTGCAGACACGGTGGATGCGTCACTGTGGCGGAGATGATTCTTCGATGCTTGCGAGCACGGTGCCGTTCTTGTCGAGCGCGGCGACTTGGAAGGGCGATGCCTGCTCGGTGCAGACGACCCAGGCGCCGAAGTGAGACTCCAGCGGCCTGCAGTCTTCGTGGCCGTCCTGGATGAGGGCTATCTGCGTGACTGCCGGTCCCACGCGGCCGTGCTCGACCATCGCTGGCTCGCCGGGCGCGGGCCGCGAAGACCAGCAGTTTTCCGCTCGTGACGATGGCCCGTCCATCGGGATCCCGGAGATCACCGGCCCTGGCGATCCGTTCGGGTGGCACGCCGTCCGGACCGATCGCACGCGCGGCATGGCTCTCCTTCTCGTGACCATTCACCTAGACTTTGGCGTGCCAGCGCCGAACCGAGGGAGCTGCACGTGAGCGCCGAAGCATCCGAGATGGTCAGCATCCCCCGTGCCGAACTCGATGCGCTGAAGGCCGAATTGCGGCGGTTGCGGCGTGAGGTCGGGCGAGACGTGGCCAGGGCACGGATCCGGGCTGATCCCGGGCCGGGCGATGACGCGCCCACGTTCACGCGCGGGCAGCTTGCCGAAGCGTGGGGAATTAGTGAGTGATCGCCTCGTCCGCTTCCCCGGAGCGTCCTGGCAGGAGATCGAAGCCCTGCCGGAGCCACTGCGATGGACGGTTCAGCGCACGATCTTCCACCTGCTAGAGGAGCCAGTCCCCACCCTCGCGGACCCTTTCCCCAGTAACGATCCGCTGCCTGGTGCTTACGAACTGCATTTGCCCGCTGACAACGTGACAATCTGGTACACAGTCACCGTGCACGAAGGCCAAGAGATCGTCAGCATCCAGCACGTGAGCCTGGATACCTGATCTGGTCCGGGACAGTGAAAGGTTACGGTCCATACATGCTCGCGGCGCTCCATGACGTCACCGAAGTGCAGGTTCTCGGCCACTACCGGCTGCGGCTGACGTTCTCGGACGGCTTGGTCGGCGACGTCGATCTCTCCCACCTCCGCAGCCGTAGCGGGGTATTTGAGTCATTGCGCGATCCCGAGTGCTTCGCGCAGGTGCGCGTCGATCCGGAGATCGGCACGATCACCTGGCCCGGCGGAGTGGGCCTCGCGCCGGAAGTCCTTTACGAGAGGGCGTCGGCCCATCCGGTGGCCACCTCCCGCCAAGCGACGGGCTAAGCCAGCCGCACAGGGCGGCAACAAACCAGCCGCAGCTTGATCTCGTCCGCATGTGGGTGCCCGATGGCGGAGTTCGTGGTGAGACTGGCGGGGGCGGCCGATGCGCGGGCGATGGCGGAGCTTTTTGCGGCGGTGGCTGAGGAGCGGGACGGGATCGCGACCGAACCGCCGGTCGACATCGAGGAGCGCGCCGCGCTCTTCGCGCGCGGCGCAGGCGAGTCCGTCGTTGCGACCGCCTGCGGCCGGATCGTCGGGATGCTCCACGTCGAGGCCAGCCGCCACGGCTTCGGCGAGTTCGGAATGCTTGTCGACCGCGACTGGCGCGGCCGCGGGGTCGGTTCGGCACTTGTGCAGGCGGCGATCGGCTGGGCCCGCGGCCAAGGGCTTCACAAACTCTGCCTCGAAGTGTTCGCGCACAACACGGTCGCGATCGCCCTGTACCGCAAGTCCGGCTTCGTCGAGGAAGGGCGGCGCAGACAGCAGTACCGGCGAGCGAGCGGCGAGTTCTGGGACTCAATCGTGATGGGCCTTGCGCTATAGCAATCACGCGTGCTTACGTTTTGCCGTATGGCACTGACGAGCCGCCCACAGTCCCTCGACGGGCTCGACTATCAGCGGGGCCCACCTCAAGATGACGCGCCTCTCCAGCCGACAGCACGGGCCATCAGCGGTAGAACCAGGCGTTCGCAGAGGGTGGAGGGACACCGTCTCGCGGGTTTCTCTGCGCCAGGTGACGGTCTATTGCGACGGAAGCCTTGTCGGCGAACTCCGTCTTTGCTGTTGTGGAAGGGGAGGCGGTGGTCATGGCTCGGAAAAAGTCGCTGTGGTCGGAGCTGCAGCGAGAGCGGGAGCGGCGGGAGCGCGTTGCCCGCGCTCAGGAGCGCACGCAGCAGCAGTTGATCAGGCAGATGGCGCAAGATCGCGAGCGAGCGCAGCGGCGCGCTGGCCAGGCGGACGCGACGGAGCGGAAACGCCAGGAGCAATTGGCGCACGAGGCGGGTGCTGCCGCCGCGAAGGTTATGAAGGAGGAACTTGATTCGCGGTTGGCGGAACTCAGGACACTGCTGACGTCCGCGCTGCAGGTGCCGCCACAGTTTTCGTTCGCCACGCTGAAGCGGTCTGCGAGTGTGCTGTCCTTCGACCCCGGCGATCTTGGCAGGCCGTTACCAGCTCCCAGGTGGGACGACTTCGCGCCACCACCACCTGGGGGGCTGTCCGGGCTTGTGGGTGGCAAGGCCCGGCATGCGCGGGCCCAGGAGGCAGCCCGGGAGATCTTTCAACGGGCGCTTGCTGAGCACGAGCGCGCTGAGGACGCACGCGTCCATCAACTGCAGAACGCACGCACGGCCTATGACCGGATGGCCAAGACGGCCGACGCTGAGGCCCGCGAGCACAACGCGGCAGTTGACGAACTGGAGAGCAACTTCCGGGCGGGCGTGCCAGATGCGGTGGAGGAGTACTTCAGTGAGGTGCTCGCCCTGTCTGAGTACCCCGCCGGTTTCCCACACGACTACCAGGTCGCCTACCGCCAGGAACCCCGCGAGCTTGTTGTCGAGTACCGGCTGCCAGCTGTCGAGGTGATTCCCACGGCGCGGGACTTCAGGTATGTCAAGACACGCAGTGAGATCGATGAGCTGGCCCGGCCGCTCAAGGAAACCAAGGAACTGTACGCCTCAGTGATACACCAGATCGCACTGCGCACGATGTGGGAGTGCTTCGCTGTTCCGGCAGCTGATGACGTCGTCGATGCTGTCGTGTTCAACGGGATCGTGTCAGCGACCAACCGTGCTACCGGGCAGTCAGAAGAACTTCACCTGATCAGCGCGCCTGCCAGCAGGGCGACCTTCGCCGAGCTGGTGCTCGATCAGCTTGAGCCCGCCGCGTGCCTGAAGTATCTCAAGGCGATCCTCTCGCCGCACCCATATGACGTGGAGCCTGTCGAGCCGGTCATTGAGTTCCAGCAGGCAAAGTACCGCTTCGCGGACCCAGTCGATGCGCTGGCTGGCATCGACTCGCGCCCCGACCTGCTGAAGATGGACTGGTACAGGTTCGAGAATCTTATCCGCCAGCTATTCGAAGCCATGGGAATGGAAGTCCACGTCACGCAGTCCTCCCGGGACGAGGGGATTGACGCCGTTGCATACAACAAGACTGACGTCGTGCACCGGGCGGAGATATTGATTCAGGCGAAGCGATACAGCAAGTGCGTGCCCACCAACGATGTACGCGCGCTGGCCGGGTCGGTAGAAGAAAAACGGGCAACCGCCGGAGTACTCGTCACCACGGCGTGGGTCAGCCCGGAAACCAAGGCCTTCGCGGCCCGAAACAACAGACTGCGGGTAATCGAGGGTGGCGAACTCAAGCACCTCCTGGCTGAGCACCTAGCCCTAGACGTCCGTATCGACCTCGCCCACCGCCCCAGGCGCGCCACCTAACCCCACGCCTCCCCGAGCGATACAGAGCCGCCAAATCTCCCCAACGGGCGAGCGCCTTTAGCCGTGAATACCCACGGCGGTCAGATCTTCGTCTGCGCTTCGCCCATGCTGCCGCTAACGATGGCAGCCGGCCTTCGGAGGCGGTGAGCCGAATCTGGAAGCCGCGTGCACCAAGCTCGGTGGGCTGCCCACCGATCCGAGCGAATCCAGTGAGGTTGACTGGGTACCGCTCACCGAGGTGCCCAAGCTCGCCGCCAGCGGGCAGATCCAAGACGGCCCTTCACTGACCGCGCTCACCTACTACCTAGCCGTCGAACGACCACGCTGAACGGATCCGCACACCTAACGCGCAACTCCCTGCCATCACCAGCATGGCCAACCGGATACTCAGACTCCGAGCGCGCCCGACCGCCCCGACGTGGCAGGCTGCGGCACCGACGGTTTCCTGGATCCGGGTGACTGCCACGGCTGTCCGCTCGTCTCGTGCCGGGGGACCTTCAGTACCAGTGCGACGGTGTCGTCACTGCTGGCTCCGCCACTGTAGGTGAGCGCGGCCTGCTGGATGGCGTCCGCGATCCGCGCCGCGGACATGTCGCCCAGACCGGCGATGACGTCGCGGAGCCGGTCCTCGCCGTAAAGGTCATGGTTGACAGGGCCGCGGGCCTCGGTGACGCCGTCGGTGAACAGCACCAGGCTGTCACCGGGCCGGAGCAGCGCGCGTGAGTCGTACAGATCAGGATCGGGGAGGATGCCGAGCAGGGTCCCCGGCTGCCCGAAGGTCTGCACGCGCCCATCGGCGCGGTGCACCAGGGCCAGGGGGTGACCGCCGGAGCAGATCTGCACCGTCGCTCCCGCAGCCGTCGGCCGGACCGTGGCATAGATCGCGGTCAGGAAGCGCGGGTCGTCGGTGAGCCATTCCAGCAGCGCCTGGTTCAGCGCCGCCAGGATCAGCCGCGGGCTGGTCTCCCGGTGTGCTTCCGCCCGGAGGGTGTAGCGGGCCAGCGCCGTGCTTTTGGCCGCCGGGACCCCCTTGCCGCACACGTCGCCGACTACCATCCCCCAGCTGCCCCGGACCGAAGGGAATACGTCGTAGAAGTCCCCGAGCACCTCAGCGCCTGTCCCCCCGGCCACATACCGCGCCGCCACCTGCAGACCCGGGATGATCGGCAGCCGCGGCGGCAGCAGGCTTTCCTGCAGGGTCTGCGCCAGCACGGCGCGCACCGCGCCGTGCCGCACGGCGACCTGCAGCGCGACTTCACCCGAGGCGACGTAGGCCAAGGTCTCCAAAACCTCGACGTCGCCCGTACTCCAGTGGCGTGGCAGGTGGTCGGCCACACACAGCGCGCCCACGACATGGCCGTCGGGGCCATGCACGGGAAACCCGGCCCAGGCGAGCACGGCCGCCGCCCCGGCCGCGTCACTGATCGTGGCGCGCGGGTCCACCCGGGCGTCATCAATGACCAGCTTTCCCCCGGAGTCGATCACATGCCGGCACAACTGGCTGACTGCGTCCGACTGGCCGGCAATGTCCAGTGGACCGGAACAGATCCTGCCGGAGGAAGGGTGCGCACCGGTGATCGTGACGGAAGCCAGCGGCGTGCCCACGACCATCGCGGCCAGTCGCGCAACACGGTCGAAGGGCTTCTCCGCCTGGATGCCCGGCACGCCAGCCTGCCGTGCTGCAACCGGGCCAGGTACTCCGGGCGCATCCACCGCGATGAGTCCGGTCACCGTACCGACTACGTCGGGGACTGGATCCGGGACATTACCGAGGACTGCCATATCTGCCGCTTTCCGCCGGGAGTGTGACATTGCACGCAGAAATCCGGGCGAAGCGGGGTCCAGGCCTCGAATTTCCAATTGAACCACAGAACTAGCCAGTCCACATCAGCCTTTATCCAGATCCCCGGTCTGCCGTCCAATAGGGCAGGTTGCAGGTCCTCTTCCGTCTTCTCGATCACGGCGCCCCGCCAGCTTCGTACCGCCATGAGTGGCCGCTCTTGTCGATCCCGCAGTCCGCGCCGCAATAGCCGCTAACCAGGCCCGGGCGGGCACAGGGAGGTAGGGCGGCCATGACACGGTTCCGGCCGCGCAGACACAATTAAACAATCTTTGGACGACTTGGCCCAATATTCCGGACACGTGCATATCCGGGCACGAGAGGCAGCTTTGGGTATTATTTCCTGGATTGCTACTGATTCCTCCTCCTTAGAATTGTCGCCAATCTCCCCGCGATTCCTGCGCTCTCAAGCCCACAAATCGCTGCCGCACGCATCCACTCCGTCTGGTGAGGAACTTGTCCGTGACGAACTCACCGGGCCGGGCGCTCGATCTAGAGGGCGTGCGGCACGAGCCCCCATTGGGATTTAGGTGCAGTCCCCTCGGACAAACGAGAAGCTCGACTCTGCCGCGCTACCCGGCGAGTTCCTGGCCGTACTTGTCCACCATGTGCTCACCGGGGTAACGGTCGGCCATGGCGCGGCACAGTTCCCCAGCACCGGGCAGCAGTTCAGCCAAGCGGTGGGGAAGCCGCAACGCCGCGCTGCCATGGCTGTTGACTCCTTCCAGATCGCCGCGCCTGGCCGCAAGCAGCCCGAGGTTGAGCCGCATCGTGCCAAGCCGGGTCGGCCATCCCCCAGCCTCGCTGCACTGCCGTACGACTTCTCGCGCGTGCGCCTCAGTGGCGGCGTCATCACCCCCGAGCCAGGCGAGGATGGTCGCCACGTAGAACTCGTACTTCGCGCCGTCGAACACGAAGTGATTCCCGTGTTGCTCCTGGAGCCCCAGAGCGGCCCACGTGTCACCCATGCGCGCGTAGCCTCGCGCAGCCCGGACCGATAGCTGTACCCCGGCGCCCGTAACCCCCGCCTGTTCAAGCCCCGCTTCCGACACGGCGACCGTCTCGGGGTAACCGCCTTCAACGAGAGCGAACCAGGCCGCAATCTCGAACGACCATGCCACGAGCACGGCGTGGGCCGCCTGGCTGCCGAACTGCCGTGTCATCCGGCAGGCTGTGCGCGCGGTCACGGCGTCGCCAGTGTCGTAGCAGGTGCAAGCGATCAGCGCCGAGAGCCACCCGGCGATCACGAGCAGTTCCCGATGCTGGGCCAGCGTGACCCGGCCGCCGAGCAGCCGCGTCACGTACCGCAGGTGCTGCCCGGCCCGCGCCGACAATGCCGCTGCGTCAGCCCCCCGGTAGTCCCTGCACATGCCGTCCACGGCGGCGTTAAGCAGGTCCAGCGTGCCGCTGCCGAGGTCGGAGGCTTCCGCGCGGCGGGCCAGCTCGATCAGGTCAAGGTCGGTGCCCAGAGCGTGCGGTGCCACGGCAGGCGCGAGCGCCGCGAGCCCACCTCCGGCGCCGAGCACTTCGTCAAGGCGCGCCGCCAGTTCAGGCGAAGGCCGTCTCTGGCCGCGGGCGATCTTCGAGAGGTTCCCGGAATCGCAGGGCACGTGCCGGGCCAGGTCGCGCAGGGACATGCCCCGCTCCGCCAGCAGGCGCTGCAGCTCACTGCCTAAGTCGGTCATCGCCACCAACTTCGCGTGACTGCTGCCTGCTGCCTCCCTCAGCGGGCAGCGGGCATCGCCTTCCAAGCTACGCCTTGCGGCTGTTAACTGCCAGTAAGCCAGCAATCACACACAGGGGGGACGCGATGGTGCACGCACCCGGAGATGACACCGCCGCATTAGAAAAGCTCGCCGCCGAACTCAACGCGCGTGGCTACGAGGCCCGGCTCACCGTCCCTGACGGCCAGCTGCCCTGGTTAGCGGTCATCAACCCGGCGGCGACGATGCTCGCGGAAACGGTCATGGCGCACGCGGAATGGTTCTGGTGGCCGTGGGCGGACCGGATCGCGCCAGCGGCCGACGCGGCGACTGCGGCCGACGCAATCGCCCGAGTACTGGCGCTCGCGCCGACAGGCGACGGCGAGTGAACGGCGGCGACGCGGAGGAGGAGGAGGAGGAGGAGCTGCGGGCGCTCTCCGACATCCGCCAGCGGTTCCCTCAGTGGCACATCAGGCAGTCGGGGGACGGCTGGCAGGCAACCCCACGGGCCACATGGTCCGTCGCCGCGTCCACCGTAGAGGGTCTCTACAGGCGCCTGGAGCGCGAGGAGGACCGAAGAGAAGGCGCCTCCCAGGATGAACCCGGGCGCGGCGAGGCCAGCCTGCCCGGGATCCCGCCGAGGCCCCGGGAGGCTCCCCAATGACAGCCCGGCCGGGGTCCCCCCACGGGGCAGAACGGCTCGCCCTGCGACCCCGGCCGGGCGCCAGGCCCCGTGGCCCGGTCGTGCCGCGCTTTCTACTTTCCCGTCATCGCCTCAACACCGGAGTCACGCTCACCGAACGGGGGCCACGCTGAGCGATCCCGAAGTGCTCGCCTGCCGGCGGCTACCAGGCACCGAGTCTGCCGCAAGGCTGACTCGCTGGCTCTTTTCATCCTCCTCGCTGACCAATGATCTCGGCCGGAGGTGGCCAAAACTCAGGGGACGGCGGACAATTGGGCCGTGCGCGGCCCGTCGGCAGTTGCGGTGCTCACCCTGTTGCTGGTGAGCACCGTCACGGCCTGCACCGGTGGCACCAAATCCACTCAACCGGGCCAACGGGCGACCACGGCCACATCGGCGGGGCCGCGTAACGACCAGGCGCTGGGGGGGCCAGGATGCCGCCCGGCGTCACCCGTGACCCTCCTCGGCTCTTTCCTTCCACAGGTGGAAGGGACCGGTCACGACGCCACATTGTGGGGGCTGCTGATGTTCCCGCATGCGCTGCCGGCCCGGGTGGGCGATCAAGAGAAGATCGTCTGGCGGATGACCGGTACGGGATTGCTGACCCTGGAGGCCATCGGCCCGGGCGGCATGCACCACCGGCTCGCTTGGGGCCCAGAGGCCCACTCGGGTAGTAGCTGGGATAAGCCGGGAGATGAATGGGGCGCGGGCTATGTTTTTGCCGCGCCGGGCTGCTGGGATCTGCGGGCCATCCGCGGTAATGCCACCGCCGATGTGTGGATTCACGTCAGCGCACGGTGAACCCATTTCGCGGTTTGTCATGGGCGGATGTGCGCACCAATAGCGGTCCGGTCGGCCGAGCATCAGCGCGAACGGGGCCCGGTTCTCGCGGAGTTCGACGCGTTGCAGGACCTCGCCCCCCGGCGACGCGGACGATCGAGTAGCCGGCGGTGCCAGCCCAGACCGCGCCCTCGGCGTCGGGCAGATGCCGTCCGGGCCGAGTCCTTCGGCGAAGACCCGGCGGTTGGACAGCCCTCCGTCGGCGTCGATGCCGAATGCGGCGAGCCGGCCGGCGAACGACTCGGAGATGATCAGCGTCCGGTTATCGGGCGTGATGACCATGCCGTTGGGGAAGCTGGATGTCGCCAAGCGACCTGGCGTACCTGGCCATCTGGGGTGACGAGCTCGCCGTAGCGGGGCTTGGGCGGCGCTCCTGCGAAGAAGACGCCCTGGACCAGGCCGACGACGGCCGCCAGCCGAAG
>JAWWPY010000096.1:0-27413 GCA_033854735.1 Streptosporangiaceae bacterium
TCCCGGCCGGGTAGCCGCGCACCGGGTACGGGGCGCCGAGGTCCAGCCCCCCGGTGAGGGTGTAGGCGAGCTTCCAGGTGCCGCTGCTGAGCACCCACTTCTGAAGCCCGGCCGTCGTCTGCGCGGCAGCGGCCGGGTAGGTGCCAGACGCTGCCGAGTACGTAGAGTCGCCGTTGCCCTCGTCGGCGACGTAAAGGGTGTTGGCGTTGGCGAACCACATGCCGAACGGGAAAGACGCCGTCGACTTCAGCGCGGTCGGGAAGCCGTTGAGGATGCACATGTTGTCGGGATAGACGCCCTTGCTCTGCAGCAGGGACGGGTCATAGGCCAGCGGCGACGTCGGCAGCGGCGCTCCGGGCTGCGGAACGCCGACGCCGCTGGGGCACGCGTGGCCGGTGGTGTCCAGGAAGTACACCGTGTTGACGCCGTTGCCACCGCTTCCCTTGGTGTAGTACACGACGTGGTGGTAAATCGTCAGGCCGCGGAAGTTCGTGTCCTTGCCGGTCTTGTCGGCCGCATCCCCCAGCTGGGTCACGTTGAAGCTGCCGACCGGGGTCGGCGCGCCTGGGTGCTGCGCGGCCTCGGGCTTGGCCAGCGGGGTGAGGATCTGCGCACCCGCGCCGAGGATGACTCCGTCTGGCTGCGGATTGGCGCCGTTGCCGGCGTTCCCAGCCGTGTAGACGACGTTCGCGCCGCCCGAGTCATTGAGGATCGCGGAGCGCCCGTTGTTGCCGCTGTAAGCATTGGTTTCGGTGAACCGCAGCCTGCCGTGGGAATCCAGTTGCGCGACGGCACGGTAATAGCTGCCCGCCACCGGGTTCGTCGGATCGACGACACCGGGGGTGTTCGAGTTGGACACATCGATCGCATCGGGCTTGGCCACGTAACCCATGAAGGTCACGTACCGGCTGTCGGTCGAGAGGTTCAGCGCCAGCTCAGACTTCGACGGGAAGCTCGTCACCATGTGGTCGCCGCCCAGGCCCGAACCATTCCGCGACCCATCGGGCACCCGCAGCGTGCTCACCAGCCGCCCGGACGGAGTGAGCTGGTCGATAAAGACAGGTGACGTCACGCCGAAACTGGCGTCGGCCAGATCGTTGTCCCACACGCCCGGGTACGAGCCGTCATTGGTCGCCACGGCGCAGCCGGTCGTGCATCCCGGCGGCAGGACCGTGACGCCCGGCGTGAGAATGCCCGGGTTGTTGTCGTACACCGAGCCGCTGACCAGCAGGTCCCCGGGCCGGAAGTATGTGCCGCCCGGGCCGTGCGCTGCTGCGCCGGCGCTGGTCGCGGCGATCAACGTGCTGCCGGTGAGCACCGTCAGCGCGAGCAGCAACGGAGCGCGCCAGCGCGAATGCCGAGGAGCCGTAAGGTGCGGCAGCATCGTTTCGAGAACCTCCTCCGCGCGGCCAGCGCCATGCGGGCCGGGCGAAGACTTACCTTGCTCAGCCGGGAAGGCCGTTCCCCCACAACCAGGTGAACCCGCCATGAACATTCCCAGCCCTGGCCGCCTGCCGATGACATTCTCGACGCCGCCGCGGTCGCGTGGACCGACAGCCGTATCGCCCGCGGGCGGGCATCGAGCCTGCCGAGCCCGCCTCAGTCCGGCGAGGGCGGGCTCCCGATAGCCATCTGGTACTAAGAAAGCGGTGACGGCCGGCGGGTTCCCCGTCCAGCTGGTCAATGACCGGACAGGAACGCTCACGACCCCCAGGGAGCGAATATGACCGACGCACGAACGGTCCTCATCACCGGCGCGACTGACGGCCTGGGCCGGGGCCTGGCGGACCAGCTTGCCGCCGACGGCGTCACCCTGATCCTGCACGGCCGGGACCGCCGCAAGCTCGACCGCACCGCCGACGACATCCGCGACACCTACGGCGCCGACCGGCCCTACACCGTGCTCGCCGACCTGGCCGATCTCGCCCAGGTCCGCAAGCTGGCCGGGGACGTCCGCGGGGTCGCCGGCCGGCTCGACGTCCTCGTCAGCAACGCAGGCATCGGCTCAGGCCAGCCCGATGGCCGCACCCGGCGCACCAGTGTCGACGGCTACGAACTGCGGTTCGCCGTGAACTACCTGGCCGGCTTCCTGCTCACGATGGAACTACTGCCGTTGCTGCGGGCATCGGCGCCGGCCCGCATTGTCAACGTCGCGTCGATCGGCCAGCATCCGCTCGACTTCGACGATCTGATGATCACCCGCGGCTACAGCGGCGCCCGGGCCTACGGCCAGAGCAAGCTCGCCCAGATCATGTCCGGATTCGAGCTCGCCAGCCGGGTCCCGGCGGCCGAGGTAACCGTAAACAGCCTGCACCCCGCCACCTACATGCCCACGAAAATCGTCCTGGCGGAGATCGGGCGGCACGTCGATAGCCTCGCGGAGGGCGTCTCCGCCACTCACCGGCTCGTCAGTGACACCGCCCTGGCCGGCCTGAGCGGCCGGTTCTTCGACCGGACCCGCGAGGCACGAGCCAACGCCCAGGCCTACGATGCCCGCGCCCGGACCCAACTCTGGCAGCGCAGCCTCGAGCTCACCGACGTGAAATGCTGACCCGTTAGTTTGTCCCCCCTCCAGGGCCCCCAGGGGTGAGGGACTCAACGGATCACGAGTGTCCGCTGCGCGGCACGGCTGCGGCGGCCTCAGGAGGCGCGGGCCAGGACGAGGGTATGACCCGTCGCGCCTTCCGGGATGTAGCGGTGCCAGACGGGGACCAGCCGGGCTGTCTCGAACCAGCGCAGGTAGGTGTCGGCGTCCGCATGATCCCAGAACATGTCGGCGCCCAGGTAGGGCGCGGTGCCGGTCCACCGGTCGGCGCCGACGATGGCCAGGAAATAGCCGCCCGGGCGCAGCCAGCTGCGGATCCGGGGGAACAGCGTCTGCTGATCGGCCAGCGGCACATGAATCAGCGCGTAGAAAGACACCACCGCGTCTACGCTGGCGGGCGCCAGTTGAAGGTCGGTCATGTCGGCTTGGACCAGGCTCGCTCGCGGGACGAGCCCGCGCGCCCGGCGGAGCTGGACGGCGGAGAAATCTACTCCGATGACCCGCAGCCCGTGATCGTCGAGCTCGCGGGTGGCCGGTACCCCTGCGCCGCAGCCGAGGTCCAGTACCTGGGCCGCGGGCGGCAGCAAGCGGGCGAGATCGGCCACCCAGCCCGCGTAACGGCTGGTGTCCTCCGCCGTTGACCCGTCCGGTTCGCAGTCATCGCTGCGGTACGCCCGGGAGATCGCGTCGTACCCGTGCCGGACAAGATCGCGCTGCCGCGCCCGCGCGGCGCCATCGTCGTCCTGCGGAGCATCATCACGCACAAGCCGATCCTGCCTGACATAGTCACATTGGGCCAGGACAGGCATAGTGAGATCGGGCCAGGACCGGCATAGTCTCACAGCATGAGCCAGACGTTGCCGCTATTTCCCCTGGGCACCGTGCTCTACCCCGGCTTGCTGCTGCCGTTGCACATTTTCGAAGAGCGGTACCGGCAGCTGGTCCGCGATCTGCTGGACGGGCCCGAGCCGCGGCGCTTCGGCGTCATCGCCATCCGCCGGGGCCGCGAGACGGGTGTGGACGGAATCTCCTCGCTGCACGAGATCGGCTGCACCGCGATTGTGCGCCAGATCCAGAAGCACGACGACGGCCGGTTCGACCTGGTCACCGTGGGCACGCAGAGGTTCCAGCTGGCCGGGCTTGACCACTCGAAGCTCTATCTGCAGGGCGAGGTAGACCTGCTCGCTGAGGACACCGGCGACGAGCCGGCCGCGGGGCTCGCGGCGCAGGCTGTGCTAGGGGCGTTCCGCGCCTATCTCGACGCGCTTGCCGGGCGGGGAGTTACTCAGGCCGCCGTCCCGGATCTGCCCGAGGAGCCCGCCGCGCTGTCTTATCTCGTGGCCGCGTCGATGATCATGGATCTGCCGGAAAAGCAGGCCCTGCTCGCCGAGCCGGACGCCCTGCACCGGCTGATCGCCGAGCGCGCGCTGCTGTCCAGGGAGACCATGATGCTCCGCTCGCTCACCTCGACCCCCGCCCCTGACCTGAGAAACACGCCCTACAACCCCAACTAGGCCCCACAACCCCAGTTAAGAGGCTCTGGCAGCGCCACGGCCCGGCGGCCTGGCAGCGCCGCAGCGCGACAGCGCGGCGGCCTGGCAGTGCGGCAGCCCGTCGGCCCGGCCGCACGGCGGCGATGACTATCCGGTGAGTGGGTAGTTTGGCTGTATGACCTTCTGTAATTCCTGCCGCCACATCCGCTGGTCCTGGGCCTTCGGCGCTGCGCCAGGGGCATCGCGGTGACAGCGGATCCCTACGCGGCCGCGGCCGACCTGTTCGCGCGGTCGGCGGCGACCTACGCGGCGAGCGTGCCGGACGACCCTACCGATGACGGCTTTTTCGGGCCCGGCAGCATTACCTGGCGGGTCAGCGCCGACCTGGCCGGCCCGGTCGCGGGCCTGCGGTCCTTGCTGATGCAGGCGCTGCACCCGCTCGCGATGGCCGGCGTCGACCAGCACAGCGGCTGGCGCCAGGACCCCGTCGGCCGGCTCGCCGCGACCTCCGGGTACGTCACCACGATCAGCTTCGGCGACCGGGCCACTGCCGAGCGGGCCGCGGCCCGGGTCCGCCGGATCCATGAGCGCGTCCGCGGCGTGGACACGGTGACCGGCCTCCCGTACGCGGCCGGGGATCCCGCGCTGCTGCTGTGGGTGCACGTGGCCCTGGTCGAATCCTCCCTCGTGGCCGGCGACCTGTTCGGGACGCCGCTCTCCGCCGAGGACCGTGACCGCTACGTCGCGGAGATGGTGGTCGCCGCCGAGCTCGTCGGCGTGCCGCGCGGCCTCGTCCCGTCCAGCGTCGCGGAGCTGGAGCGCTACATCTCGTCAGCCCGGCCCGAGCTGCGCTGCACACCCGCGGCCAGCGAATCGATGGCCTACCTGCTCGCTCCGGTGGGCCTGGATGAGGACGTGGCCGAGATCTGGGCCGACGTCAGGGATGGCGCGATCGCCGCACTGCCGGCCTGGGCGCGAGACATGTACGGCTACGACGCGCCGGAGTCGCTGACACCCAGCCGGCGGACAGAAATCAGGCAGGCGCTCGGCATCCTCGACGCGACGTTTCTCGCCGAACCAGGTGTGCTCGAGGCCCGGCAGCGGATAACACTGCGCGTCCGCGCGGCACGGCGTCCATGAAGGCAGCGCCCATAAAAGCAGCGCCCATAAAGGCAGCGCCCGCGAAGGCAGCCCCCGCGAAGGCGTGGCCGGTCAGGAAGCTCGTGGCCACGGCAACGATCGGTGCCGCGATCGCCGGCGTCGTCCTCGTCCGCCACCGGGTCGGCCGGCTGCGGTTCGATCGCGGCCTGGCGGCGCTCCGCCTCGTCGGCCGCGGTGGCCTGCGCTACGCGGGCAGCGCGCCACGGCTGTTCACCGCGGCCGGAGAGAACCGCCAGCGGCTGCGCAACGACCTGGCCCTGGAGACCGCCGAGGACGTCGCCACCACCCTGGGGGCGATGAAGGGCGTGCTGATGAAGATTGGCCAGATGGCCAGCTACATCGACGACGGCCTGTCACCTGCCGTCCGCCGCACCCTGAGCCGCCTGCAAGACAGCGTCCCGCCCATGAGCGCCGAGCTTGCCGCCAGCGTTGTCACGGAGGAATTGGGGCTGCCACCGGAGCGTGCCTTCGCCCGGTGGGATCCGGAGCCCATCGCCGCCGCGTCGATCGGCCAGGTGCACCGGGCGATCACGCTCGACGGCCGTGCGGTCGCCGTGAAGGTCCAGTACCCGGGGATCGCGGAGACCATCGCGGCGGACCTCGGCAACGTCGCCCTGCTGCGCCGGATGCTGCGGGTGACCGCGCCGAGCCAGGACGTGGACGCGCTGATCGCCGAGCTCCGGGAACGCGTGCTCGAGGAACTCGACTACCGCCGGGAGGCCGACAACCAGCGGCTCCTGGCGGCCTACTTCGACGGTCATCCCACGATCCACGTCCCCGGGATCATCGGCGAGCTGTCCACGCGCCGGATCGTGACGAGCGAACTGGCCACCGGGGCCCGTTTCGCCGAGCTGGCCAGCTGGCCCCAGGAGGAACGCGACCTGGCCGCCGAGACGATCTACCGCTTCGTCTTCAGGAGCCTGTACGAGGTACACGCATTCAACGGCGATCCGCACCCCGGCAACTAACTGTTCCACGGCGGCGGCCGGGTAACCTTCCTCGACTTCGGCCTGGTCAAGCATTTCAGCCCCAACGAACTGCAGCCGCTCATGCAGATGGCCCGTCACCTGTGCGTCGACAACGATCCCGAGGCGTTCCGCCGCAGCATGGAGAAGGCAGGCTTCCTGCGCCCAGACGCACCGCTGAGCACCGAGACGATCGTCGAGCACATGGGTGTCTTCTACGAGACCATCCGCGAACGAGGGGCGCTTACCATCACCGGGGACTACGCGTCCGCAGTCGTCCGCCGCTTCTTCGACGTGCGCAGCCCGGTGGCCGAGTACGTGAGCGTCCCGCGGTCCTATGTCATTCTTCAGCGCATCAACCTGGGCCTGTTCGCCGTGCTCGGCGAACTGTCCGCGACCGCGGACTGGCGGACCATCGCCGAGGAGATCTGGCCCTTCGTCCAGGGGCCGCCGTCCACCCCTATGGGAGAGGCCGAGGTCGCATGGCGGGCGGGGCACCGCAGCACCACCATGACGGGCTAGCGGGCCAGGTGTGGGTACTGGCTGCCGGGCCAGCACATCCCCTCGCCGCGAAAGGCCTCATCACCGGGGCCGGCCTGGCTCTCGTAAACCGTGCGGGCGTGTCCGTGGGGCAGGATGACGAGGATGTCCATACCTTCACCGTCCCTATCCTCACCGTCCCTATCCTCACTGCCCCGCCAGCTCGCCCGCACCCGGGGGTTCACCCTCGGCGCCCCAGGCCAGGCCACCGTGTCACCGGACGGCGGAACGGTATTCTTCCTGCGCACCAGGGCCGGGGACGATCCGGTCTCCTGCCTTTGGGCGGTTGACTGCGCAAACGGGGAGGAAAGGCTGCTGGCGGACCCGCTGAGCCTTCTGGCGGGCGCGGCCGAGCAGCTGTCACCTGAGGAGCGGACCCGGCGCGAACGGGCCCGCGAGCTGTCCTCCGGTATTGTCGCCTACGCGGCGGACAGCGCTTGCGAGCTGCTGGCCTTCGCGCTTTCCGGACAGCTGTGGACGGTGCGGCCCACCAGCGGCGCGGTCCGTCGGCTGCCCACCGCGGAGCCTGTGGCCGACCCCCGCCCGGACCCGACTGGACGGCGGATCGCCTATGTCAGCGGCGGCGCTCTGCGCGTGGTGCGGGCCGACGGTGATGCGGACCAGGTGCTTGCCGGGCCGGATGGGCCCGAGGTCAGCTTCGGACTCGCTGAGCATGTCGCGGCCGAGTCCATGGGCCGGGACCGCGGTTACTGGTGGGCTCAGGACGGCCGCCAGGTACTGCTGGCCAGGGTGGACACCGCTTCCGTCCAGCGCTGGTACCTCGCCGATCCTGCGGATCCCGCCCGGCCGCCGGCCACCATCCCTTACCCGTCCGCCGGCACTGCCAACGCCGAGGTGAGCTTGTGGATCGCCGACGTGGACGGCCTGCCGGACCGCGCGCTCACCGCTGTGGACTGGGATGCCACGGCGTTCGAGTACCTGACCTGGGCGGGCTGGGACAGCTTCGGGCCCTACGCCGCCGTACAGCGCCGTAGCCAGCGGCACGTCCAGGTCCTCGGCATCGATCCGGCCAGCGGCGCTACCGAGGTACTGACGGAGCAGCACGACGACGCCTGGGTGGAACTCGTGCCCGGCCTGCCCGCGCGCAGTGCGGCGGGCGTCCTGCTGACCAGCGCCGACGCCGATGACACCCGCCGACTGCTGGTGGGCGGGCAGGCCGTCACCCCATGCGGCCTGCAGCTTGGCGCTGTCCTGGCGGTGGACGGCGAGACCGTGCTGTTCACCGCGTCGGATGAGCCGACGCAGACACATCTGTGGGCTTACGATCCCGTGTCCGGGTTGCGGCGGCTGAGTGGTGAGCCGGGCGTGCACAGCGGTACCCGGCGGGCCGGTACCACCGTCCTCGTATCCCGCACCCTGGACCGCCCCGGCACCCTCAGCACCGTCTGGCGCGAGGACGGCAGGGACCCGGCGGGCAGTCAGGCGACCGCGTCCGTGGAGATCGCCTCGCACGCCGAGCAGCCGACGGTGGAGCCCCGGGTGGAGATCCTTTCCCTTGGCCCCCGCGCGCTGCGCGCTGCCCTGTTCCTGCCCTCCTGGCACAGCCCCGGAGATGGTCCGCTGCCCGTGCTGATGGACCCGTACGCCGGGCCCGCGACGCGCAAGGTGACCGCCGAGCAGGGGCCCTGGACGTACGTCTCGCAATGGTTCGCTGAGCAGGGCTTCGCCGTGCTCGTGGTGGACGGCCGCGGCACGCCGGGCCGCGGGCCCGCCTGGGAACGGTCGATCTACCTGGACTTTGCCGGGCCGGTACTGGCCGACCAGGTGGAGGCGCTCCAGGAGGCCGCCGAACGCCATCCCTCGCTGGACCTGACCCGGGTAGGTATCCGCGGCTGGTCCTTTGGCGGATTCCTCGCCGCCCTCGCGGTGCTGCGCCGCCCTGACATCTTCCACGCTGCTGTCGCCGGAGCTCCCGTCACTGACCAGCGCCTGTACGACACGCACTGGCGCGAGCGCCACCTCGGCCACCCTGACGAGCACCCCGAGGCCTATGACCGCTGCTCGCCGATCCGGGAGGCGGCGTCACTGAGCCGCCCGCTGCTACTGGTGCACGGACTGGCCGACGACAACGTGGTCGCGGCGCACACCCTGCGGTTCTCCGCCGCATTGCTGGCGGCGGGAAGGCCGCACGAGGTGCTGCCGCTGGCGCAGGTGACGCACCTGCCCTCAGATGAGGCGGTGGCGGAGAACCTCCTGCTGCACCAGCTGGACTTCCTCCAGCGTGCGCTGGGGCTGCCCGGCAGGGGTGCGCTGAGACTCGGTAAAGCGCACTCCTGAGGATCAGGCTGGCGCTGGCCGGCTGTCCAGCTCGGCCAGGAACGCGACGATCGCCGCCGCGATCTGGGGCGCGCCCCGGCGGGGCAGGTGGTGGCCGATCTGGTTCAGGAGCTGAACGCGGGCATCGGGCAGGAGCGCCGCCAGCTGATGGGTCGTGCCGACCGGGATGAGCGTGTCGTCCGGGTCAGCGAGCAGCAGTACCGGCTGCCGTATATCACCGAGTGACGACGTGAGCCCGCCGAGCTCAGCTACCAGTGCCCGCTGCTCGATAAGAAATGTGCGCCACAGCGGCCCATGATCGTGGTGCGCTTCACCCCATATGTGCCAGTTGACGTGCTCATTTGCGGCGATGGGCCGCCGGCGCCGCCTCGCGATTCGGGCCAGCCGGGCGCGGGCCAGCCACGGAGTCAGCCACCACGCCGCGAGCGCGCATACCTCCCCGGCCACAGGTGCGGCCAGCAGCCGGTCCCAGCCGGTCAGGCAGCCCGGGCCCACGCTGGCCAGCAGTACCAGCGCCTCGACACGCTCAGGTGCCAGCTTGGCCAGCGACAGCGCGGCGCCGCCTCCATAGGAGTGGCCCACCAGCACGGCCCGCTCGATACCCCGCGCGTCCAGCTCCGCCAGCACCGCGCGTGCGTTGAACGCGAAGCCCCCGGCGGCCACGCGGCTGGCCCCGTACCCGGGCCGGTCGAGCGCCAGGAGACTTAGTTCGCTGGGCAGCAGGTCAGCCAGCTGCCGCCAGTCCGAACCCGAGCCAGGCTGGCCGTGTAGCAGGACGACCTCATGGCTGACCACATCAGATGACCCTAGCCGTTGCCCAGGCTGCGTAACGTTTTCGGAACGGTCTGGGCGTAGCGTTTCGCTCCGTGCGCAGCATGCAGCCAGGACAGCGGCCAGCCCGCGTCGGCCGGGTATCACCGGCCACATGGGCGGCGGTGCTCGGCGGCCTGGTCGCGGTGTCCGCCGCGGCCATGATCCCGCTGTCACTGCTGTCCCATCAGTACTTCAACGGGGCCGTGCCGCTGGTCATCGGAGGGCCCGGCGCAGTGGTGGGGATCCTCATCGCCCGGCGCCAGCCGGGCCACCCGATCGGCTGGCTCCTTCTCGTCATCGCCGGGTGCCTCTTCCTCGCCACCGACGGCGGAGACTACGCGCTCCTCGCGTACCACCTCGGGCACCACCTTCCCCTGGGGCCGCTGGCCCTGGTGCTGGACGAGCTGTGGATCCCCGGCCTGCTGCTGTTGTTCGTGGTGATCCTGCTGTTCCCGGACGGCCGGCTGCCCTCGCGGTTCTGGCGCTGGGCCCTGCGGGCCTACTGCCTGCTGTACGCGGCCTTCTTCACCGCGCTGGCCGTGGCCGCGGCTGATGCCGTCATCGGGCGCCCGATACGCGTTGATTCCTCGGGCGGGCTGGTCGGCGTTGATAATGCGACCGGCTGGTACAAGGAGGTCCAGTCCCCGCTCATGCTCGCGCTCCTGGTGCTCTCATTGTCGTTCGTCGGCCGGCAGGTGCTGAGCTGGCGGCGCTCGTCCGGTGAACGGCGCCAGCAGCTCAAGTGGCTGGCCAGCGGCGCGGCCGTCACCGTCGCCTGCGCGCCCCTGGTGGGCATCTCGGTCGGCCTGGCCTGGTTCGGGTTCGCCGCGCTCCCGGTGTCCATGGGGGTCGGGATCCTGAAGTACCGGCTGTATGAGATCGACCGGCTGATCTCGCGCACGCTCGCCTACACGATCGTGACCGGGCTGCTGGTCGGGCTGTACGCCGGGCTGGTGCTGCTGGCCACCCGGGTGCTGTCGGTCTACTCACCGGTCGCGGTGGCCGCCTCGACGCTCGCCGCGGCGGCGTTGTTCGCACCCGTGCGCCGCCGGGTCCAGCGGGCGGTGGACCCGGCGGTTCAACCGCGCACGATATGACGCCGACACGACCGTGGCCACGTTCGCGGCCCGGCTGGCTGGCGCTGTGGACCTGGACGCGGTGCGTGGTGACCTGGTCAGCGTCGTGCAGCGGGCCCTGGAACCCGCCCATGTCTCGGTGTGGACGAGGGACGGCGGCTGAGCCTGCGGTCGCGTCCTGAGGCAACCAGGACGCCCAGGAGGAATGGCGGCTCAGCATTTGTCCGTCGCCCGTGAGGAGGTCCGCGGCGGCTACCATGTCCGAGCCGACCCGCCCGGCGCCGGCCTGAAGCCTTGTGGCACCGCTGGCACTGTCTCAGCTGCTGGCGCGACCCCTGGGGGTGTGGATCCGATGGCCGTGCTCGACCTGTTTCAGCTCCACGGCAAGGTGGCCGTGGTGACCGGGGCCTCCTCCGGACTCGGCGTGGCCGCCGCGCGGGCGCTCGCCGAGGCGGGCGCCGACGTCGCGCTCGGTGCACGCCGGGCCGACCGGCTGGCCGACACCGGCACGCTGGTCGAAGCCGCCGGGCGGCGCGCGCTCGCCGTGGCGACCGACGTGAGCCGCCCAGAGGATTGCCAGCGGCTCATTGATCAGGCCGTGGAGACACTCGGCCGGGTGGACATCCTGGTCAACAACGCCGGGGTGGGCACCGCCGTCCCCGCGTCACGGGAGACTCCCGAGCAGTTCCGGTCCGTTATCGAGATCAACCTCGAAGGCTGCTACTGGATGGCGCAGGCCGCCGCGCGGGTCATGCCGAGAGGCTCGTCGATCATCAACGTGTCGAGCGTGCTGGGCATCGTGACAGCCGGGCTGCCGCAGGCCGCGTACGCCGCGTCAAAGGCCGGCCTGCTGGGGCTCACCCGCGACCTCGCGGCCCAGTGGACCTCACGCAAGGGCATCCGCGTCAACGCGGTGGCACCCGGCTTCTTCCCCTCGGAGATGACCGAGGCATACGAGCCCGGCTATATCGACAGCAGGGCGGGCATGATCCCAGCCGGCCGGGCGGGTGACGCTGCCGAGTTCGCCGCCGTCATCGTGTTCCTCGCCTCGGACGCGTCGAGCTACATCACCGGCGTCACGCTGCCCGTCGACGGAGGACTCAGCATCGCATGACCACCCCGCGCGGAACGCGGCGTCAGCCGCAGCTCTCCCTGGCCTGAGCGATGACAGGCGTGAACGTCCACGGATTGGTCGGTGCGCGCGCACCCCGGAGAGCTTTCGGCAGGCCGCGCGGATAGCTGAAGGACGCCCTGGACCAGAACCAGCGAGTGCCGGTCCGGGCGGTGCCGGTCCGGGCGGTGCCGGTCCGGGCGGGGCAGGCTTTGACCGGGCGGCTGAACGTCACGACCACCGGCACCCGGTACTGGCCGCCGCCCGCGCAGTTGGGCACGCAGCCCTCGATCTTCTCGGTACCGGCCCCCGTCGCCGCGATCGCGGTCCAGGTGCGCCAGGTCATGTTGTGCAGGATCGAGGTGGCATCGCCAGACAGGACGCAGCCGGACCGGCACGCCGGCTCATACAGCGCGGTCCCGCCGATGTTCTGGCCTTCCGCGAGGAAGGTGTCAGCCCCGGTATGGGCGGCCATCCGGGCCGACGTGGCCATCCGGGCCGACATAGCGGTCCGGGCCGACATAGCGGTCCGGGCCGACATAGCCGCCTGGCCGGACGTGGCCGACGCGCCGGACGAGGCGCCGAAGGCCAGGGCTCCGGCCCCGACGCAGGTAAGCGCGGCCACCGTAAGCGCCGCTGCGATAAGCGCTGCTGTGGGCGCTGGCCGGGCCAGGCGTGACGATGACTTCATGACGGGTGCCCCCTTCTCCCCAGGCGGTTCCATGAACCGCCTGAAAGATATGACGGACGCCGGCCCGCGGTGGTTGGAGTGCAGGAACGCCGGCAACCTACCGCCCGCCGGAATAACAGGACAAATTGCGGGGTACTGTGCTTCTTCGAAGCGTCGAGGAAGTAGCCAGGAACGGGGAGCCAGCGAGTGCGTTTGCTGCTATGCGCAGGGGCGGCCGGGGCGTGCGAATAGTTGAGTTGTCAAATCATCCGGGCGTGAAGCTCAAGGAGATCCGCCAGAGTCGCGCGCACGCCGAGAAGCACGTGCGATCTCAATCCGAGAAGACACGCGACCAGCACCTCGACCGGGTCAAGGCGGCCCGGGACTCGCGGGACCAGGCGCGTGCTCAGCATCGCTGGTGGGCGTGGCTGCGATTCGCCGTCGCCTTCCGGCGCGAGCAACGGCAGGCTCCGGCACCCCCGGCCCGGGCGACGGGGACCTCGGATCGGGAAGAGATACTCAGGGCTGGAATAGCAGGCGAACAGCTGGTCGCGGCCGGGCTTGGCCAGGTCCTCGGTGATGACTGGACATTACTGCGGGGCTATCGCAACAAGCGCGGCGAGATCGACCATCTTCTGCTGGGCCCTCAAGGGCTGGTCGCCATCGAGGGGAAACATCTCAATGCCACCGTGCACTGCGTCGGCGATACCTGGCGGTTCTGCAAGTACGACCGCTACGGCAACCTCGTGGAGCGAGGCACGCTCACCGACTGGGGCGGACGTTCGCCGAGCGTGCAACTCGACGAGCCGACGAGATTGCTTGAACGGTTCCTGCGCTCTCGCGGCCAGCACATCCCGATACAGCGCGTGGTTCTGCTCACTCATCCTCGGTCAAAAATCGGGAATTGCAGAGACCTGACCGTTCACATCGCGACCTCGACCGACTATGTCATTGAATTGCTCAACGAATCTCCGCCGGCAGTTGACGCAGGCCAACTGGCAGAGATCGAGCAGCTGATCGTGCGCGACCACCGCTTCCACGAAACCCGGCACGCGCCGTAGTCTCCGCCGTCCAGCCGGACATCCGCGAAGCCGTGAACCCGGGAATCCGGGAAGGCAGCCTGGCGGCCGGCCAGCACGGACAACTGGACGGCCGCGCAGCACGGACAACTGGACGGCCGCGCAGCACGGACAGCCGGGTGACCGGCAGACGGGCACTGGCAGCCGCGCCGCCGCGCAGCACGGACAGCCAGGTGACCGGCAGGCACGGGCAGCGGCCAAGACGCATTGAATCGGATCTTTGTTCCGGAACGTTGATATGATATAAGCCGATGGAGCGGGAACCAGGCGGCGCGAGGCGGGCCTGGCCGGTGCGGGTGCCGGTGTTCGGAGACGCGCACCGGGAGAAGGGAGCGCGTCATGGGAACGCTCGTGTCGTACCAGTCCGGCGACTCGGTCGCCACGATCACCATGGACGACGGCAAGGTGAACGCGCTCTCGCCGCAGATGCTCCGTGAGCTCGGCGCGGCCCTCGACCAGGCCGAGGACGACCGCGCAGTCGTCGTGCTCACTGGCCGGCCGGGAACGTTCAGCGCCGGATTTGATCTGCGGGTGCTCCGGGGTGGCGGCGCGGCTGCCTCCGCCATGGTGCATGCGGGCTTCGAACTGGCGGAGCGGCTGCTGTCGTTCCCCACACCGGTCCTCATCGCAGGCACGGGGCACACCGTGGCCATGGGCGCGTTCCTTCTCCTGTCGGGCGACTACCGGATCGGCGCGGCCGGGCCGTACAAGATCACCGTGAACGAGGTGGCCATCGGCCTGGCCGTGCCACGGGTCGCGATCGAGATCTGCCGGCAGCGGCTCGCGGCGGCCCATTTCACCAGGGCCGTCCTCCTCGCCGAGGTCTACTCGCCCGATGACGCCGTCACCGCGGGCTTCTTCGACCGCCTCGTGCCGCCTGCTGAATTGCCGGACGTTGCGGCGAGCACCGCCGCCGCGCTGGCCAGGCTCGATATGGACGCCCACGCCACGACCAAGCTGCGGGCCAGGGACCAGACTATGAAGGCGATCCGCGCGGCCATCGAAGCGGGTGACGCCACCCTCGGCGCGTCAGCGTCTCACTAGGATCCGGCCGTGCCGAGGGCGAAACAGCGGACGCCGCAACTGCGCGATCACGTTCTGCATGTCGCGCTCAGCACGCTGGCCGCTGAGGGTGTCACCGGGTTCACCACCCGGAAGGTCGCCCAGCAGGCCGAGACGTCCACCCCGGCCGTCTATGAGCTGTTCGGCGACAAGGCCGGGCTGGTCCGGGAAGTGTTCTTCGAGGGTTTCCGGCTGCTCCGGCGTCACTTCGACGAGCTGGCGGAATCCGGCGATCCGCGCGCCGACCTGGTCAATGTCATTACGGCGTTCCGGGGGTTCGCCCGCGGGAACCCGGTGCTGGCCGAGGTGATGTTCTCACGGCCCTTCGTTGATTTCGATCCAGGCCCGGACGAGCTCAGGGCCGGCAGCGCGGTGCGGGAGTTCATCGTGGGGCGCGTCCGCCGATGCACCGGCGCTGGCATCCTGGGCAGCGACGACACCGACATCGCCCATGTGCTCGTCGCGCTCGCGCAGGGCCTGGCGGCGCAGGAAAGCGCAGGATGGCTCGGTACCTCCCCGGCGTCCAGGGATCGCCGCTGGGATCTGGCCATCCGGGCCGTGCTGGACGGGCTGAGCCGGCCGTAGCTGGCTGGCACGCGGACCGGCCCGGCAAACCGATGTATGACGGTATCGCCATGCCGGTGGTCCCGGCCCGCTTGAACCAGTACGTTGGCCCAACCCACATAATCGGGAAATCGGTGTGGGGGAAAGTAGTCACGAGGCCGGGTGCCAACCACTGGCGCTCCCCCCGGCCTCGTGACCACTTCTGGTCTTCCTCCCAGGTACCGATCCAGCCGCTGCCCGGGAAGGAGTACCTGATGCTAATCGCGTTCTCGATCACGCCACTTGGCGTGGGCGAAGGAGTCGCTGAGTACGTCGCGGACGCTGTCCGCGTAGTACGCGACAGCGGGCTACCGAACCACACCGATGCCATGTTCACCACGGTCGAGGGTGAGTGGGACGAGGTGATGGGCGTGGTCAAGCAGGCCGTTGACGCCGTCGCGGCGAGGGCGCCCCGGGTCGGCCTGGTACTCAAGGCTGACATCAGGCCCGGCGTGACCGGAGCGCTCACCGCCAAGGTGGAGCGCCTGGAGCACCACCTGTCCCAGTAGCCATACCAGTACCACTCATCCACCCCGTACCCTGCCTAGCGCCGCGGCCGTCTGTGGATAACCGTCATCAGTGAACTTTTTTGCCCCTATAGGGGCGAAAAAGTTCACTGATGACGAAGGCCGGGATACGGGCGGCTGCCTACGGCTTACTCGGTGGGCGATCAGTGCGAGCCGGCCGGGATGCCGTTGATGAGAGTGGCCAGGCCCACCTCGTCCAGCAGATCCGCGGGGCGCAGGGTCAGGTCCTGGCGCACGTAGTAGAACGCCGCGCGGACCTGTCCGACCGGCACCCGGGCGAGCGTCGCCCAGGCCAGCCGGTAGGCGGCCAGCTGGACTGCCGCCGCGCCGCGGTCCTGAGCCGACGACGGCGGCTGGCCCGTCTTCCAGTCCACGACGTCGAACCCGCCCTCGGGAGCATCGGCGAACACCGCGTCGATCCGGCCCCGCACCGGCCGGTCGGCGATGAGCGTCTCGAACGGCACCTCCACCTCCAACGGCCAGCGGTTCCCCCACTCCCCTGCCTCGAACCGATCGCGCAGTTCAGCCAAGTCGTCGGAGTCGCCGTCAGCTGGATCGTCGGCGGCGCCCAGCAGGTCGCTCGGATCGATCAGCCGCTGCTGCCCGAATCGCTCCTCCAGCCAGCGGTGGAACGCAGTCCCCCGCCGGGCCTGCGGTGCAGGCGGACGCGGCATCGGCCGCCGGATCTGCTGGGCCAGTTCGGCCGGGTCGCGGGCCATTACCACCAGCGAAGACACCGAGAGCCGCGCGGGCAGCCACACGCCCATGGTTGCCTCGGCGCGCCGCTCCTGCCGTTCGGCGAGAAGAAGCTCGGTATCCCGCGCCCAGGCCTCAGCCAGGGCCCGGTCTCGTTCGCTGAGCGGGCCGCCGACCGTCAGCCCGCCGACCGTCAGATCCTCTGCCCTCAGGCCGTCCGCCGTCCGGCTGTCTGCAGTCCGGCCCTCTGCGGGCTCGTCCGCTGCGGGCACGTCCTCCGCAACCTGGTCCTCCGCAAGCTCGTCCCTGGCAAGCTGGTCCCCTGCGGGCTGGCCGTGGCTGGCCGCCGAGGCGCCTGTCAACGCGCGCTGGACCAGTTCCGCCGCCTCGCGCACCGCTTCGTAGCCGGGACCGGCCGGGGTGGCCGGCCAAGGGGCGGACACCGGCTCGGCGAGGGCCGGGTTCTGTGCATCGTCGCGCGGCGGCTCCGTCCAGCAGTCAACGGTCCCGGCACCCGCTTCACACGCAGCGCGCACCTCGTCGAGGAACACGGACGGGCCGAGGGGCAGCGTGCCCTCACCCCACCAGTAGCCGCTACAGGCCAGAAAGAACGCGGCGCGGGTCGCCGCCACATAGGCAAGCCGTCGCTCTTCACCCTCGTCGCGGGCGGCGCATGCGGCGGTGAACGCCTCCAGCGAGTCAGTGGTCAGGTCAGGGAGGACCGGCAGGTCACCTGCATCACCCCGAAGGCCGAACGGGAGCAGCCGTGGGTTCTCTGTCCATCTCGTGCTCGCTCTCGGCTTGGCCGGGAAGACCTGGGACCGTTCCCCGGCGGCCAGGCCAGGCACGATCACCGCGGGCCATTGCAGGCCCTTGGCGGCGTGGACGGTGGCCAGCGTGACCGTGTCGCCCTCACCGACGTGCCCGGTCTCCAGGCCAAACTCTTCCTCCTCGGCGGCGGCCAGGTAGGCGAGGAAGGCGCCGAGCGTCGGCTCCTCCTGATCACCGGCGAAGCCCGCCGCCGCATCCGCGAACGCATCGAGGTCAGCGCGGGCGTCGGCCGGGTTCCGCCCGGGCCGGGCGGCCACTTCGACGTCCAGCCCGAGCGCCCGTTCGACCTCCCCCACCAGGTCGGGCAGTGGCCGACCGGCATGCCCGCGGAGCATCCGCAATTCGGCGGCGAACTCGGTGAAGCGCGCGTGACCGGCCCGCGAATACGATCCCGGCTCGCCCAGGTCATCGAGCGCCTCCACCAGGCTGCCCGGATCCGCGGTTAGGTCGGTCACCGCCTGCGCGAGCGCATCACCCGGCTCCACTTGCTTCGAGGCCGGACGCTGCTCAGGTCGCGAAGCCTGCTCAGGTCGCGAAGCCTGCTCAGGTCGCGAGGCCTGCTCAGGCGCACGACCGTGCTGGGGATCGCGTGGCTGCTGTGGATCGCGTGGCTGCTGGGGATCGCGTGCCGGCTCAGCGGGCTGGCGCTGTTCGCGGGTGAGTTCCCTGGCTCGCTTGCCGAGTGCCACCAGGTCGCGCGGCCCGATCCGCCACCGCGGGCCGGTGAGCAGCCTGGCCAGTGGTCCGGAGGCGGCCGGGTCGTGCAGCACCCGCAACGTCGCGACGATGTCGGCGACTTCGGGGACGGTGAGCAGGCCGCCGAGGCCCACCACCTCGACCGGGATGCCCCGCGCCTCGATGGCCGCGCGCAGCACGGGAAACTGGGCGCGCTTGCGGCAGAGCACCGCGATGTCGGACGGTCGGACACCAGCCTCACGCTCGTCGGGCCACGCCTGGCCGTCCGGGGCGGTGCCGGGGGGGAGGGCGATGAGGCGGCTGATCCGTTCGGCTACCCAGTCCGCCTCGGCGGCCACCGTCTCGGTGAGCGCACAGGTTACCTGGCCCCGATCGGCCCGGCCCGGAGGCGGCACCAGCCGAGGCACATCCGGAGCCTGAGCACGCAGTCCCTCCTGGAGTGCGGCCGCCGCGTCGAGCACCCGGCCGGTGTTGCGGAAGCTGGTCGACAGCAGCCTGACCTGCACCGGGGACGTGCCAGCGGCGCGGCCTCCGGTCCGGCTCCCGGCGATGGGGAAGTCCCGCGAGAAGCGGCGAAGGTTGCCCGCGCTGGCCCCCCGCCAGCCATAGATCGACTGACAGGGGTCACCGACGGCGGTCACCGGGTGCCCGCCAGCAAACAGTGCGCGCAACAACACGAGCTGGGCATGGCTAGTGTCCTGGTACTCATCGAGGAGCACCACCTGATAGCGGGCCCGTTCGGCCGCCCCGACCTCGGGATGGCGGTCCGCGATCCGGGCGGCCAGCATCACCTGATCCCCGTGGTCGATTACCTCGCGGGACTGCTTCGCCGCCGTGTAGGCCGCCACGATCGGCAGCAACTGCTCCCTCGTGCGCTGGCTGGTCAGGGCCTTCCGGACTGCGGCGGGCAACTTTCCTGGAAGCGCCGCCGCATGCGCAGTCAGCCACTCACCGACCTCCCGGACCTCAGCCGGGGAGCGCAGGTGCTCGGCCAGTTCACCGGCCAGCGTCAGCACAGCCGCGGTGGTCCATGCCGGTGTCCAGGTCACCGCGTCCATGGGCCCGCCGTAGGCGGCGACCACTCGCGCCGCGATCTGCCAGGCGACCGCGGGGGTGACCAGGCGCAGCGAAGGCTCAAGCGCCTCGCGCAGTGCGTGGTCGGCGACGAGCCTCGCGGCGTAGGCGTGGTAGGTCGATACGGTCGGCTCGCCGTCGAGCACGCCGTCGGCCTCCCCGGTGCGCAGACCGGCCTCCCCGGTGCCCAGACCGGGCTGCGCGAGACCGGGCTGCGCGAGACCGGGCTGACCCGAACCGGGCTGACCCGAACCAGGCTGGCGCAGGCCCGCCCTACGCAGGCCATCCAGCCTGGTTCGCACCCGCTGGTCGAGTTCAGCGGCGGCCTTCCTGGTGAAGGTGAGGCCGAGCACCCGTTCCGGCCGGACCATGCCGTTCGCGACCAGCCAGACCAGCCGGGCCGCCATGGTTTCGCTCTTGCCCGAGCCCGCGCCCGCGATCACCGCCAGCGGCTGCGCCGGGGCTGAGATCACGGCGGCCTGCTCGGCAGTGGGCTCGGCGAGGCCGAGCAGCCGGGCCAGCTGAACCGGGCTGTACCGGATCGCCGGGCCTGCGCCCCGCCCGCGCGTCGGCTCCGCCATCATGAGGTCACGTGCTCTCCGTCGGGGTGCGCGGGGCAGCACGATTTGACGGGGCAGACCCGGCAGCCTGGATTCACCGTGGCCTGGAACACCGGGCCGGCCATGCCTGCGGCGACCGTCTCTACCAGGCTGCGCGCCCACCCCGGATCGGGGTCATCCGATAGCGCGCGCTGCCGCTGCACTCGCACCCGGGCGGTCAGGCCGGCTTTCCCGACCTGGATGAGCTCGGCGCCGCCGGACTCGATCAGTCCAAGCCGCTCGAACGCGCCGAGCAGCACGGCCAGCTGGTATACCCCCAGTTGCGGATTCCGGTCCAGCTCCGCGTCGTCTGGCTTGACCGATCCCGTCTTCAGGTCCACCACGATGGCAGTGCCGTCATTATCCTGCTCCAGCCGGTCGACCCGCCCGGTGATCTCCACCTGGCCGACCCGGACCTTCAGATTCTGCTCCACGTCGACGAGCTTCCGCGGGTTGGCGTGATGCCAGTCGAGGAACTTGCGCACCATCGTGTGCGCCAGCTCTCGTTGTTTCTCGCTGTACCAGGCGCTGCCGAAGTCCAGGTGGTGCCAGATCTGGTCAATACGGTCACCGATGTCGGCATCCGCGGTGCCGCCGGCCGCGAGCTGCGCCGCCGCGTGGATCACGATGCCGAAGTGGCGCGCCACATCCTCGGATCGCGCCCCGGCCGCCGCCTCCAGCAGCCAGCGCAACCCGCACTTGCTGAACGACTCGACCTGAGACGGCGACAGCCGCACGATGTCCCCCGTGCTTGGGTCGCCGGTGACCGGGCCGCTGTCGGACAGTTCGGTGAGCGCGTACCACTGGCGGGGATGGGCGCCGCGGACGCCGGCGGCCGCGAGGCGGGCCAGCTGGGCCGCCGCGGCCTCGCGGACCACCATCGGCCGGCCACCATCGGCGGCGGCGCGCCGCAGCTCAGCGGTGAGCGCGGGCAGCGACAGCCAGCGCGGCTCGGACCCGGCGACCTGCTCGATCTCGATGTCCTCACCCGCCAGCTCGGTGAGGAACCTGGACGGCCTCTCCTCGCTGTCCTCACCCCCGGCGGCGGTCACCACCAGGGCGCGCCGGGCCCGGGTGACGGCGACGTAGAACAGCCGCCGTTCCTCGTCGAGGAGCTTGGAGGCAAGCGCGGCCGCGGCCGCGTCGGCGCCTTGACCGACATCGCCGGCCGCCCAGCCTGGACCCGCACCGCCAAAACCCGGGCCGACCGCGTCGACAAGCTCGTCCATGCCGAGCAGGGAGGACCGCATCCGCAGGTCCGGCCAGCTTCCTTCCTGTACGCCCGCCACCACCACCAGGTCCCATTCGAGGCCCTTGGCGCGATGAGCGGTGAGAATGCGGACGGCATCACCCTCGGGAGTGCGTTCGGCCAGGGTGTCCCCGGAAATCTCCTGGCCACTCAGGCTGTCGAGGAACAGCCTCGGCAGCCCCGGCGGCAACCGGGTAGCGAACCGGGCGGCCGCGTCGAACAACGCGACCACAGCGTCCAGATCGCGGTCGGCGGCCGCGCCGCGTGCCCCGCCTGCCGCGCTCGCCGCCTGCCAGGCGGGGCCGAGGCGGGACGCCTGCCACACGGCCCAGAACACGTCGTGCGCGGTCCCACCGGCCTGCGCGCTGTGCCGGGCGGTCGCCAGCAGGCCGGCGACCCGCACCGCCGCATCAGCGGCCGGGCCGCCGACGAGCGTCAACTCGCGCGGGTCACGCAATGCACTGGCGAACGGCTCGCCGGACGGTTCCTCCCCAGCCGCATCCGCGATGGCCCGCAGTGAGCGGCGTAGCCTGCGCAGGGCCAGGGCGTCCGTCCCACCGAGCGGCCCGGTCAGCAACTCCGTGGCCGTCTCTTCGTCCAGCACGCCGGGCTGCAGCGCGCAACGCAGCAGCAGGAGCAGCGGCCGGGCGCCGGGCTCCTCGCTGAGCGGCAACTCGTCACCCGCCACCACGGCGGGCACCCCGGCCGTCGCCAGCGCCCGACGCAACAGCGAGACCTGACGGACGGCAGAACGGACAAGCACCGCCATGGCCGACCACCGAACGCCATCCAGCAGGTGCCCACGGCGCAGTATGTCAGCGATCACGGCGGCTTCCTGGCTGGCGCTCGACGCGATGATCACGCGCACGCTGCCGGGGACAGCGCCTGGCACCGGCACCAGGTCTCGGTGGCCTTGTGTTGCTTCAACGGGCTGCGCACGCTGGGCTGGATCAGCGGGCTCCGCCCGCGAGGCTGGATCGGCAGGGTGCGCCCGCGGAGCCGCTTCGGTGGGGTGCGCCCGCGGGGCCGCGGGAAGCCTGCGGGCCACCCGCCTGGACGCGGCGAGCAGGACCGGGCCGCTGCGTCGGCAGGTACGCAGGGCCACCACGGTCGCCGGATGGTCATCCGGCGTCCGGAAACCGTCGGCGAACCGGGTCATCGCGCGGGTATCCGCGCCGCGGAAAGCGTAGATCGACTGGTCCGGATCACCCACCGCGATCAGGTCCCGGCCATCGCCCGCCAGCGCGTGCAGCAGCGCCTCCTGCGCCGGGTCTGTGTCCTGGTACTCGTCCACCAGGACGACGTCGTAGGCCTTGCGCTCCCGCTCCCTGACGGCCGAGCGCCCCAGCAGAAGCGCGGCGATACGCACGATCTCGGCATAGTCGTAGGCGGGCACCGGGGCGAGGTCGAACCGGGCCGCGTACCTGTCCAGGAAGCCGCCCGCGGCTACCCAGTCGTCCCGCCTGCGGGCCCGGCCCAGCCGGGCCATCCCGCGCCCGTCCAGGCCGCGTTCGGCGCCGCGGAGCAGAAAGTCACGCAGTTGCGTGGCGAAGCCGCGGGTGCCGAGGGCTGGCCGCAACCGCTCTGGCCAGTGCCGCGCCGAGCCTGCCGCCTCACCGCGGAGCATCCGGCGCACCTCGAGCAGTTGCTCGGGACCCGACAGCAGAGTCGGTGGCGCATCGCCGGCCAGCACGAACTCCCTGCGCACCAGTGCGTAGGCGTAGCTGTGAAAGGTCAGCGCGAGGGGTTCACGGGTGGTGCGGCGTAGCCGCATGGTGATCCGCTCCCGCAGTTCTTCCGCCGCCTTCCGGCTGAAGGTCAGCACGAGCACCCGCTCAGGATCGATGCCGCGGGTTGTGATCCGGTCCACCACCGCTTCTACGATGGCCGTGGTCTTTCCCGTGCCTGGTCCGGCGAGCACCAGCAGGGGACCCCCAGTGTGCGCGACCACCGCGCGCTGGGCTTCGTCCAGGCGCGGCGGCTCAGCCGTCGCCGCCGGGCGGCGGAGCAACCGGTACGCGGGCGGCTCCCGCTCCATGGGCTTACCCCCCTCTTTCCATGATCACGGACTATCCCGGACACATGGACCCGGAAATATTCCGTGATCATGGCCCAGTGCTGATCGGTAAGGCTGATCGGTAAGGCTGAGCGGAATGTTGAGAGCGTACCGACGCCGGCCGACAGCTTTCCGGGGCTGGCGTCAGGTGTCGCCGGTCCAGCGGGCCCGGCGCATGTTCACCCGGGCCGCCCGGCCTTCGATGGCCGGGATCAGTGGCGTGCCCTCCGCGATGTAGTGAGCCGTCGCCTCGCGCTCATGACCTTGCAACAACGACCCGTCGGCGTGGATGACGCGCCACCAGGCCACGCCGCCGCCCCACAGTGCCATCACCCGGCCGACCTGGCGCGGGCCACCCTCCCCCAGATATTCGGCGACATCGCCATAGGACATCACCCGGCCCGGCGGTATCGCCTCGGCGACATCGAGCACCCGGTTGGCGAAGTCCGGCACGTCGGGCCTTTCCGGGAACGGCTCTGCCCGTCTCACTGTGCCCGTCTCACGATGCCCGCCCACGGCGCCCGTCTCTCGGTGCCCGTCCACCGTGCCCGTCTCACTGGCCTACGTCCGTCCAGGGCTGGTCCAGCCCGTGGTCAGCGGAGTCGGCTGGCCAGCCGGCGGTGTTGGCCAGCGGCAGGTCCCGCAGCGGCATCCCCGGCTCGCGGTCCGGCTGCCGCACCCCTGGCCAGGCCGCTGCGTGCGTCTGGGCCAGGACCCCGCGGACGGCCCGGTGCCGCGCCCGGCGTTGCACTATCAGCCGACTCCAGGCCGTCACGGCGATCGTCAGCGAAATAAGCGCCAGCAGACAACTCGCCGCGAGACCCGCCACGCTGCGCGGCCGGACCGGAACCGGCGAAACGGCCGTGCTGCCGCCGCCGAAGTACCTTGTGGCCGCAGCGCCCAGCTGACCACCTGGCTCCGCGGCGAGCGTCGCTGCCGCAGCCATCGCAGCCGCGGCGTCGACCGTGCCGAATCCGATCTTGTCGTCGTACCCGCCGACGGGCCGGTTCTGCGTACTCGACGTGATCGCCCGCACCACCAGGGCGGGCGCGAGATGCGGGTACCTGGCTTTGATCAATGCCGCTACCCCCGCGGTCAGCGCACACGCCGGGCTGGTCCCGCTCACCAGCCAGTACTGTCCATCCCTGCCTTGCGCGGGCACCTCCACGCCCGGCGCGCCCACCTGCACAGACAGGTTGTCACTGGAGAAGTCCGCGGCCGCGCCGCTCTGCGAGACGGCTGCGACCCCGAGCACCCCTGGGTAGTCCGCCGGGAAAGAGTACGGCGCCTGTCCGCTGGTCCGCGCGCCCACCGAGTCTCCGGAGTTCCCGGATGACGCGACCACGACAATGCCGTGGTTCAGCGCTTTCTGGAGCGCCGAGCGCACCAACGCGCTGGGCGAGCCGTAACCGAGCGACATACTGATCACCGACGCCCCGTGCGCCGTCGCGTAGCCGATCGCGGAGGCCAGCGACCGCTGCACACGGCTGTCCGACTCCTGCTGGTACTGGTTATATCCAGGGTCGGTCTTGTCAGTGACCACCCGGATCGAGAGCACCTTCGACATCGGTGCCACGCCCATGACCCCGCTGCCGCCGCCGGCGTGGCCGTGCCCAGAGATCAGTGAGGCCATCCATGTGCCATGGACACCCCAGCCGGCATTACTCGGCGGTGTGGCCACCCCGGCCAAGTCGGGACCAGCGATGACCGAGCCGGTGAGGTCGGATACAGCCGGGTCGACGCCGCTGTCGATCACCGCCACGACGATCCCCCGCCCCTCGGTTGCCCGCCAGGCGGTCGGCGCGTTGATCGCGTTCAGGACCCACATCTGCGCGCTGCGCACTTCGTCGGCGCTGGCGGGGCTGGCCACCGCCACGGTGGCACCGGCCCCGATCGCCAGCGCCGCGCAGCAGACCGCCGACACTCGCACCCAGCGCCGTGCTTCCCTCAGCATCTGAGCCTCAGCATCCCGGCCTCAGCATCCCGGCGCTCCCGGGCAGCGCGGCGGTGGCGGCGCTGAGCCGAGCCTGAACCCGACCAGGTTCCCGATTCCGTGCTCCACGCTGAGCATCTCGTCCTTCGTGTAAGGATCGGCGGACTCCTGGACCCGGCGCCTGCCGTCCGCATAGCCGACGGTCGACATGATCAGGTAGGAACCCGCGCTGCTGACCGAGGACAACTGCCGCTGCGAGTCGCCGAACTGCGCGGCGAGAGTACCCGCGAAAGGGACGGGCCTTATCCCGAGCGTCCCCCCGGCCGCAGGCGGCAGCGCGCGCAGAGATGCGCTCGCCGAAGCCGGACCGGGCAGCACCGCGATCCCCACGGTGACGGCGAGCGCTCCCGTCGCGTCCTCGTAGGTCGCCCGGAGCACCGCCACGCACCCATGCGCGGCCAGCACACGCGCGACCGAGAGATCAGTGGCGGACCCGCAGGATGCCTGGCTCGCGATTCCGATCCGGTGCGCGATGAGAGGCACGCCGCCGCTGTCCGGCCCGAAGCCGGACAACTGATAGGAGACCGCCGCCGGGAAGATGCGGCTCGCGGGCCAGGTGCGCCAGCGTTTGCCGATCTCCCAGGCGATGATCTCTTGCTGCTGGGCCGCGGTGAACCGGCGGGGCAGGACCTGCACCATGATCCCGACGGCGGACGCGATCAGCCCGGCCAGCCCGAGCACCAGGGCCACCAGGATCAGGGTGGAACGCCAGCCGCTGCGACGATGGCGTGAGCCCGACGATCGCCCAGGACCGTCCGAATGGCCCAGCGCCGGCACCGAGCCGGCTGGCGGCGGGTATCCCGGCTCGGAGTGGACCGGCCAGTTTCCCCTCGGCGCAGATTCGGCGCGCTCACCCATCCCCGACCGGATATCCACACCGGCATGGTACGGCCTGCCAGTGCCGGAACGCCGTGCTCACGGCCAGGTTGCCCGATACCCATATCGTCATATGCCGGACCCGCAGCCCAGTGGATCAGTATGAGGGAAGTGACGGGTCGACCTGGCTGACCCAGGCCAGCACGCCCCCGCCCACGTGCACCGCATCCGAGAAACCCGCGTCCTTAACAACGGCAAGACATTCCGCGCTGCGAGCGCCACTCTTGCAGTGCAGCACGATTCGCCGATCTTGGGGCAGCCGCTCAAGGGCGGCCCCGGACAGGAACTCACCCTTCGGGATCAGCACCGAGCCAGGGATCGACACGATCTCGTACTCGTTCGGCTCGCGCACATCGACCAGGAAGATGTTGTCGTCGCCGTCCAGCATCTCCTTCAGCTGGCGGGGGCTGATCGTCGAGCCCATGGCCGCCTCTTGAGCTTCCTCCGAGACGGCGCCGCAGAACTCCTCATAGTCGATCAGCTCGGTGACTGTCGGGTTCTTGCCGCACACAGGGCATTCCGGGTCTTTCCTGACCTTGACCGACCGGTATGTCATGTCCAGGGCGTCGTAGATCATCAACCGCCCCACCAGCGGGTCCCCGATCCCGGTTATGACCTTGATGGCCTCGGTGACCTGGATGGACCCGATGGAGGCGCAGAGCACGCCCAGCACGCCACCCTCGGCGCACGAGGGCACCATGCCTGGAGGCGGGGGCTCCGGGTACAGGCAGCGGTAACACGGGCCGTGATCGGCCCAGAACACGCTGGCCTGGCCGTCGAACCGGTAGATCGACCCCCAGATGTATGGCTTGCCGAGCAGCACGCAGGCGTCGTTGACCAGGTACCGGGTGGCGAAGTTGTCCGTGCCATCGACGATGAGGTCGTACGGCTCGAAGACCTCCATCGCGTTGTCGGAGTCGAGCCGCTCGGTATGCACGATCACGTTCACCAGTGGGTTGAGCTCATTGATGCTGTCCCGGGCAGATTCCGCCTTCGAACGCCCCACATCAGACTGCCCGTGGATGATCTGCCGCTGGAGGTTGGACTCGTCCACGACGTCGAAGTCGATGACGCCGAGCGTGCCCACTCCGGCCGCGGCCAGGTACAGCAGCGCAGGCGAGCCAAGGCCACCTGCTCCCACGCACAACACCTTGGCGTTCTTCAGGCGCTTCTGCCCGGTCATTCCCACGTCCGGGATGATCAGGTGACGCGAGTACCGGCGTACTTCATCGACGCTCAGTTCAGCGGCCGGTTCAACCAGCGGTGGCAGTGACAAGGCAACTCTCCATTGACGACTTGTTCCGGGCCGACGTTCCTACCCGGCTCTTCGCACAACCCACAGTCCGGCCGGCACATTCCCAGCCGGCCACCGGCCCCGGCCAGGCCGATACTGCGCATCG
>JAWWPY010000097.1:0-7529 GCA_033854735.1 Streptosporangiaceae bacterium
AGGCGTTCGGAGTTGGCGGCCCTGCTCGTCGACGAAGTGGCCGATACTCCCGACGGCCTGCGACTGGCTGTTGCTCGCTCAAAGACAGATCAGGAGGCCGAGGGTGAGGTGCTCGGCGTGCCGTACGGGTCGAACCCGCAAACCTGCCCGGTCCGTGCCTGGCGGAAGTGGCTCGAAGTCTCAGGCATCGCAGACGGACCAGCGTTTCGCGCCGTCAACCGCCACGGACACTTGAGCAACGAGCCGCTCGAAACTGGCTCCATCGCTCGCATGGTCAAGCGCCGTGCCGTCGCTGCTGGGCTCCCAGCCGCCGGCTTCGCTGCACACTCGTTGCGAGCAGGGTTCGCGACAACAGCGGCTCGGCGCGGCGTCCCTGAGCGCGAGATCATGCGTCACGGCCGCTGGAAGACCCAGGCAGTGATGCGTGGTTACATCCGCGAAGGACAGCTCTTCTTGGACAACCCAGCAGGCAAGCTCGGGCTATGACAGCACAGCCAGGATCGACGAACTGCGCACGTTCGAGCGCGAGTACCGCACCCACTTGAAGACCTACCTGGCCTCACAACTCCGTGAGCTGGACGGGCGCGGATCCGCCGCACCAGCAGACCCACTGCTCAATCAGCAGGCCTTGGTGACCTCCGGTCCGGCGCGCATGCCGACACCCGCCGTTGACCCTCGGTGACGCTGTTCGGATAGCGCATTGGACGATGCGGGTCGCCCGGCCCGTGCGGGACGATGGCACCGTGATGTCGAGAAGGTCCCTTACGGCGCTGCGGACGGTGGCATCGAAACGTCGACCGGGCGGTCCGGTCAGGTGACGGCGGGGATCAGGCCCGGCCCGTGGGAGACGCTCAGGATCGCCGGGGCCGACGTGCCGCTCTACATGATGCCTTTTGACGCGCAGGGTGTGCTTCAGGCGCCGCTGACGGCTGCCCGACTGGTCGAGGACCTAAGCGGCGCGGACCCGGTCGATGTGGTGGTTATCAGCCATGGCTGGAACAACGACTGGACCGACGCCCTCGACCTCTACCACCGGCTCCTGTCCGCCTACTCCACCGTGGTCGCTGCGAAGGGCAGCCCGCGATCGGGAGCCCGGCTGGTCATCGTCGGCGTCTCGTGGCCGAGCATCGCGCTGCCGGCGACCTCCGCGCCGGCGATGGCGGCGGACGTTGTCGAGCCGCCCGCCGGTCCGGAGCTCACTGCGGTGGCCGAGGCCGTCGTCGACCCCGCAGACCGGCCGGAGTTCTACGCCCTCACGCAGTCTCCGCAGCTCGACGGTGCGGCGGCGCTGCGGATGGCGACGCTGCTCGCGCCGGTCTACGGCGCCGAGGACGGCGACCTCTCCGCCGCCGACCCGGCCGGGTCGGCGGCGGAGACGGTGCGGCTATGGGCGGCGTTGCAGGACCGACTCGACGAGAGCGCCGCTCCGGTGGTGGTGAGCGGTCCGACCGGGCCGCGCGATTCCTCGGCGTCGCCCGATCCGGCCGGGCCCGACGCAGTCGGGCCGGACGCCGGCGGCCCTGATGCAGCTGGCCTATTGTCTGCGCTGAACCCGCGCCGGATCTTGCGTCTCGCGACCGTCCTGGTGATGAAGGACCGGGCCGGGGTCGTCGGCGCGCGCGGGCTGGGTCCGGTCCTGGCCAAGGTCGCGGCCGCGCTCGGACCGACGTCGCGGATCCACCTGGTCGGCCATTCCTATGGCTGCAAGGTGGTGCTGTCGGCGCTGTGCGCGACACCGGGGCTGCGGGTGCGCTCTGCGTTGCTGCTGCAGGCCGCGTTGTCCTACCTTGCGCTGTCCGACGAGGTGCCGACCCTGAACCGGCCCGGCGGCTACCACGCGGCGAAGGGTCAATGCGCGCTCGGGATCCTCGCGACGTGGTCCGACCAGGACTTTCCGCTGCATGTCGCGTTCGCGTTCGCGGTTCGCCGCCGGCTCGATCTCGGCGAGGAGGACATCGGCGCCGCAGGCGCACCGGAAGAGCCGCCCAGCCTGTACGCAGCGCTTGGTGGCTGGGGCCCGCCGGAGGATCCCGATGTCCGGCGGGAACGCATCCGCGGGTCTGGAGATGGCCGGTACACGTTCGGGCCTGAGCGTGTCCACGCCTTGGAGGCGCACGGCGTGATCCAGGACCACGGCGACGTCACCAATGACGCCACCGCGTGGGCGCTCTATAACCTCATCGGCGGGTGAGCGGTGGAGGCGGAGCGGGCGGAACACGGTCTGACGGCCGTCGAGATCGGGTTCGGCGATCGCAGCTCGTCGACCTCGGCGACGGTACCGACGAGCGGGCCAGCGGCGCTGACCTGCCGCTTGCGCAGCCCCGGACTGCCCGACGAGACGTGGGACGTCCCCGTGTCGACCCCGGTCCCCACGACCGGTCGCTCGACCGGGGCGCTCAAGGTCGATCTGCGGCGGCTGCGCGAGCGGCTCGCCGCCGCCGCCGCAGTCCGGGCACTCGCGGCGGTGCACGAGCCGTTGTGGCTCGCCGTCACCCCGGAGCACCCGCTGCTCCCCGCGATCGACTGGGAGTCCGGGCTCGCCGACCTCGGCCTGCCCCTCCTGCGCTTGCCCGGGCGCATCGGTGCACCGACGCCGCCGCGGCGTCCGCAGGTCGCCGTGTGCGCCGCCAGGCCGGTGGCGAAGGCGTTCTTCCCGATCGATCGCCTCGTGGCCGACGCCGTCGCGAGCATCGCCGCGTCCGTGGCCGAGTCGCCCGACGTGCACGTCTTCGCCGACGCCGAAACGATCCCGCTGCTGCTCGGCCTGCTGCCCCCCTTCGTCACCGTCCACGACCCCCGCGCGGAGGGTCCCCACGAGCCGGCCCCGCGCGACTCGACACCGCACGGCCGGATCGACCAGCCGTGGCTCCGTTGGATCGCGCGGGCGATGTCCCGCTCGGGACTCGACGTCTTGCACCTGGTCGGCCACGGGTTCCTCGCCTCCGATGAGGGCGCGTTCGCTGTCGCGGAGGCGCCGGACCGCAACTTCGACCGGTACACCGCCCGGTTCGTCTGGCCGCAGCAGGTTACGGCGCTGCTGGCCGAGCTGGGCGGGTGGGGACTGATCACCACGGCCGTCGAGGACAACTTCTCGGTAGCGGGCCTGCGGCTGCTGACGAGCCAGGTGGGTGCGCTGCGGTCGGCCGCGGTGGCGTGCCACGACACGGAACGCGCCGCGTCTGACGGGCTGGCCCAGATCTACCGGGCGCTTTTTGCCTACCCGACGGAGCCTCCGCCGCAGCCCGCCGGCTTGATGCTTATGATGCATCCCGAGCGGTTTGGGGTACATGCGCTGGTGCCGCCGCCATACGTGCCCGGCTCGAGCTATCTGGCCGATCTCGTCGACAGCGGCGGCCCCGTCTCGTCCGAGCTCCTCGGCGCCCGGCGGCAGATCGCGCAGTGGGAGAACCAGCTCGCGGTGCGGGCCACGACCGACCACCTGACGGCGTCGCGATCCGGGCTCGAGATCGCCAAGGCGCGGCTGGACCAGGTGTTGCGGGACTTCGGACCTCCGGGCGGTCCGTCATGACCATCGTGGTGCAATTCGTGGAATGCGGCACCGACCCGGTGCTGGTGTTCGTCGGTCTCGCCGGCTCGTCCACAGTGGACCCCTGGCCGAACGATCCCACTGCCGATGCGGCCGTGACCGCGCTCGATCGCGTCCCCTGGGGCACACGCCCGGCCACCGATCCAGACGCCGTGCGCGCGGTCGGCGACCTGCTGCGAACCAAGCTCGTCGCGGTGCCCACGCTCAAGCACGCGATGGTCGACGCCTTCGCGGGCGCCCCCGCCGTCGCCGGAGCGCGGCCCATCTTCTTCCGGGTCGGCAACCAGACGTGGGTCGAGGCATACCCGTTCGAGGCATTGTGGGACGACCACAACGCGACCTTCCCCGGCCTGCAGCCATCGTGGCCGATCGCACGCATCCCCGGTGACACGAACGCCCCCGTACCGTTCAACATGGAACCGACCGTCCGCGTTGTGGCGGTGCTGGCCGCCGAGAGCGTCCCCGCCGACAAGCAGGTGGCCGCAATCGAGACAGCCTGTGCCACGCAGCCCGGGTTGACGATCGAGGTCACGGTGATAACCAGCAGTACGGCCCTGCGGGACGCCGTCAACGCAGCGGCCCGACCAGGCTGGCAGGCCGAGCTCGTGCCCGCCTCCGGCGACGACCTCATCCTGCGGCTGATCGCCCTGCAGCCGCACCTGCTGCACCTGTTCTGCCACGGCACCGCCAACGGCTCCCGCCTATTCGTCGCCCAGCGCGACGACCTCGCGGTGCTCGAACTGGGTGCGGCGCAGTTCGCCGAGCTCGCCCGGCCGTCGTGGATCGCGCCGTGGCTCGTGACGTTGAACTGCTGCGAGACCGGCGGCCCTGGGACCGAAACGGCGTCGCTCACGTCCAGCCTCGTCCGCTCCGGGCTGCCCGCCGCCCTCGGCATGCGCAAGGCCGTCGATTCCGCGATGGCGGACGCCTTCTGCGCCGACCTCTACCGGGCCGTCTTCGCCCACCTCACCGAGATCGCGCCGAGCGGCCGGGCCGGCGCGGCGCTGGACTGGCCGAGAGTGCTGCAGGAGCCGCGCCGCCGGCTGTGCGCTATGCACGGCGACCCCGCGCAGGTCGCCGGGCGGCAGAAGGAGTGGACGATGCCCGTGCTCTACGTAGCGAGCCCGACGATGTGGATACGCGGGCGCCCGTCGGCCGCGCTCACTTCCGAGCAGGTGCGCCAGCAGCAGACGACGCTCGTCACCGCAGACGGGCTGTTCGCCAACGGACAGTTGACGCTTGCCATGGCCGACGCTATGCGCACCCCGGCGCTGGCCACGCTCTACCCGCCGCCGTGACGTCCGACGACCCCTTCGCCTGTGCTGACGCCCACCTGACCGCGACCGTCACAGCGAACGGATGGCGGGGCGAGCCCGCCGATGGGACGTTCGCTGCGACGGCGCCGAAGTGGGGCATCGGCCCCGTCGAGTCGCCGGTCCGGCCACTCGCGCCCACGGCTGTGAACCCGTGGGACTGGCGAGACGGGTCCGTCGGCTGGGGACTCGTACTGGCCGACACCGGCATCGGCTCCAGCGCGGACCGAGCGGCGGCACGCGACGCCCCTGAGACATTGCAGACGCTCGTGGCCGCGCGCGGGCCCGCACCAGTGTTGCGCTGGCACCCCGACACCCCCGAGGTGCTACTGCGCTACTACCCGGGCTTCGCTGACCCCGAACGAATCCCGATCGGCGGCAGCTCACGGGGCATCGGGCCGGGAGCGATCCCGACGTTCCTCATGCTCTGGGGGAGCCTCGCCGACCTGCCCTGGCGGCTGCAATACCGGCTCAACCTGGATCCGCGGATCTGCGTGGGCCGGCTCCCGCTCACCGGGGACGCTCTGGACCGGTACGTCGCCTGCGAGCTCGGCCCGTGGTCGGTCACCACACCGGCGCAGGCCACCGCGCTGATATGGGCCACCGACCACGCGCCCGGTGACATCACTCGGATGATGCGTATGGTCGTCGCCGACCAGGTACACGACCGCTACGCTGCCGATACCGATATTGCGGTCACCTACCTGACCGGGGCGGACGCGACCGGGGCCGCCCTGGCCGGCGGACTCGCGCAGCACGCCCCGGACGTCGTCATCACGACCAGTCACGGGTTCACCGGACCGACCGGCGGCGCGGACCTCGAACGGATCGGGTGGCTCGTCGACGCCGGGCACCGCGAGACCGATCCGGCGCGGATCCTCGGTAGCTGGAAACCCGCCGGCGCGATCTGGTATGCGCACGCCTGCTGCGGTGCCGGAACGGTAGCGCCGAGCGAGTTCACCGGCCTGTTCACGAAGGGGTCCCGGCTCGATCGGATGATCACAGAGATCGCCGCAACGGGCGACGTCGTCGCGCCCTTCCCGATGGCCCTGCTCAGTGCGGCACAGCCGCTGCGCGCCTTCGTCGGGCACGTCGAACCGACCTACGATTGGACGCTGTACGACGGCCAGTCGCGGCACGCCCTCACCGCCGACCTCGTCGACGGCCTCTACACTCAGCTTATGCTTGGACGGCCGATCGGCTGGACCATGAAGGCCTACCACCAGGCGGCGGGCGCCGCCGCCGCGGTGCAGGACCAGGCCCGCACCGACGTGCTCACCGGAAAAACCGACGTCGACGCCACCCTGCGCCCCCGGCTTTGCTACCTCGACCGCAGAGCGCTGGTGATCCTCGGTGACCCGGTCGCCGCGATCCCCTCGACGGCGCACGGGACGACATTGACCTGAGGTCCGACCGACGACGCCGCAGATCCGATGACCCGCCTGGACCGCATCCGCCTGCCGGCCTCGATGCCACGCCCGGTTCCCACCGAACACATCGAGGCCGTCCTACGGACCATTCCCAAGCTCTCCTATTCAGGCTGGCCCGGGTGGATTCACCTATCCGTGTCTGCCTGTGTCCGCCGGCATCACGAGAGCCTGAGATGATCCGTGACCGCGACCCATGCCGCTGGCGGGCCGGCTAGGGTTGCGATCCTCGCCGGCCTCGAAGGCCGGTACTGGGTTGGCGCTGAACACCGGCACCCGCCCAGGGGTGAAAATCGTTGTGATCCTCACCGGCCTCGGAAGGCCGGTGCTGGGTGGCGAATGCGCCGGTGTGCCGGCCGATGGTGTCGTGGTTGCGATCCTCACTGGCCTCGAAAGGCCGGTGCCAGCAGTGATAATTCCAATCGAGTTACCGGCCCGGTCCAGATCGTTGCGATCCTCACCGGCCTCGAAAGGCCGGTGCTGGTGTCATAGCTGCGTCGATCGATTTGGTTTGCGCGTCGTTGCGATCCTCACTAGCCTCGCAAGACCGGTGCTGGTTCGTTCATGCACAACTCCCCCGCCGCGTTTTTGACCTTGTTGCGATCCTCACCGGTCTCGAAAGGCCTGTGCTGGTTGATCAGCGTGGAGTCCAGTTCGGTGGCGTAGCGGCGGTTGCGATCCTCACCGGCCTCGAAAGGCCGGTGCTGGCACGGGGGATACCACCAGTGGTGAATCAGCTAATTGCGTTGCGATCCTCACCGGCCTCGAAGGGCCCGGTGCTGTCATCGGCGAAAAATCCAAACATGATCTGGAGTGCGGAGAGCGGCATGCTGGGCAGCCCGTCGTCTGGGTCGTGGTTTGTTGTGGTTAGGGCCATAAATCGATCACGGTGGTGAGGGTGATGCCCTCGGGCAGGTTGTCGGGGTGGATTTGGCGCTGGTAGTCGGTGTGTTGGCGGGGTGGCTTGTCGGGGTTGCTGAGTTGGAGCTGGATTCGGCTGCTGAGTTGGTTCCCTGATCCTGGAGAGCGGCGCGCAGTGCCGCGTCAGCTCTATGCAGTAGGTTGTCAAGTTGTGCATCTCCGGTACCCTGCGTGCTGCTTATCCTTAAGTCCGTAACTTTTGGTTCGAGCTTCTCTCGCAGCGCTTGCTCTGCTTTATCGAGGAGATTGTCGAGACGGTGACTTCCCGTCCTGTCACCCTCCGTTGATTTCTCTTCTTCCTCAACGGCGTCAGCGACGGCG
>JAWWPY010000098.1:0-10304 GCA_033854735.1 Streptosporangiaceae bacterium
GCGGCCTCACGGGTCTCCCATCCAGCGGCGCATGATCTGGGTACTTGCGGCCGGATCCGCTGCCTCGGTGGCGAGGGAGTTGAGCACGTTCCAGTAGTGCAGCGAGTCGGACGGCTTGTCCCGGTAGACGGCGCTGTTGAGCTGCTCAAGGTAGACGACATCGGGAAGGCGGCCCTGAGCGAAGCGCAGCAAGGTGATCGGCCCGCCGGCGGCTGAATGACCGCCGGCGCTGAAGGGCATGACCTGGATGGTGACGTGCGGGAGCTGGGAGAGTTCGATCAAGTGCCGGATCTGCTCGCGCATGATCTCGTCACCTCCCATTGGGCGGCGCAGCACCGCCTCATCGATGACCGCCCACAGATGGGGCGGAGCGGGCTGGTGGACCAGCTGCTGGCGGCGCAGCCGCAGGGCGAGCCGCAGCTTGATCTCGGTCTCGGTGGCATCCGCGTCGAGCCGCATCACGGCGCGGGCGTAGCCTTCCGTCTGCAGCAGGCCGGGTACGAACTGGATCTCGAAGCAGCGGATAACGCTCGCTGCTTGTTCCAGGCCGAGGTACGGCTCGAACCATGACGGTATGACGTCGCTATAGGGACGCCACCAGCCGGGTACGTTCGCCTGCCGGGCCAGCGCGGTCAGGGTGGCGCGATCGGCCTCGTCGTGCACGCCATACAGAGTAAGGATGTCGGTCACATCCCGGATCTTGAAACCCGTCCGGCCCAGCTCCAAGCGGCTGATCTTCGACCCGGACGCCCGGATCGTCTCCCCCGCGTCCTCACAGGTAATTCCCGCTTCCTCGCGCAGCCGCCGCAGCTGAGCGCCGAGCAGCATCCGCGCCACTGTGGGCCCTGGGTGCGGATATGCCTGCGCGTCGCCGTCGCCGGGTGGCTGCGGCTGGGCGGCCGCTACGGCGGCCGCGGCACCGCCGCGGTCAGCCACCGTTGGCACTGATCCGCTCGAGACGTCCGGGGTTTGCACAGCTACGTGGCCTTTCGTAGGCGATTACCGGCAGCAGGAAGCAGGGAGACCCGGCGGCGTCACGGCTTGCGGGCGACTCCGCAGAAGTGCATCACGTCCACCACCGCGCCGACTTCGGCTAGGTCCGGGCGCCATCGCGAACACGAGACCACACCGGGCTCGACCAGTTCGGTTCCCTCGAAGAACAGGCGCAGCTCGTCGCGGGGGCGCAGGCACATCGGGGCCGCACCGCTGGAGTTCCAGAACTCGAGCGCGACGGCCGCCGGTTCGGCGTCGACCTCGGTGGTGGGGTGGGAGATGGCAATGTAGCTGCCGGATGGCACACCACCCAGAAGCTGGTGCAAGATCGCCCGCGCCTCGTCTGTATCCACGATGAAGTTCAAGATTCCCAGCATCGTGATTGCCACTGGCTGGGTGAAGTCGAGCGTTTTGGCCGCTTGCTCCAAGATCTTGCCTGGCTCACGCAGGTCGGCGTCGATGTAGTCGCACGCGCCTTCCGTCGTGCTGGTCAGCAGGGCGCGGGCATGCACGAGCACCAGCGGATCATTGTCGACGTAGACGATCCGGCACTCGGGCGCGATGCGCTGTGCGACCTTGTGGGTGTTGTCAACCGTGGGCAGGCCGGTGCCGATGTCGAGGAACTGCCGTATACCTTGCTCTTGGACGAGAAAGCGCACGGCCCGGGCGAGAAAGTACCGGTCGGCGCGCGCCGAGCGGACCAGTTCGGGAACATAGGCCAGGATCTTGTCACCCATCTCCCTGTCGACCGGGTAGTTGTCCTTCCCGCCGAGCCAGTAATTCCAGATCCTCGCCGAATGGGAAACGGTCGTGTCGATCTTCGGCTGCGCCGAACCAGAAACGGCCATGTTCTCGACCACGGATGATCTCCTGCGGTGGTTTCTTCCAGTGCGTCCTCTGATAATTTAGACGCTCTCCCGCCTTTTGTGCACCCTGTCACCAGATCTTCACCCTCTGCGGGCGGATGTCTTAGCTTGATCTTTTAACCTGACTGTCGCCGTCTGGCGTTGAGGGTGCGTTCCCTTTGTGGTTTTCCCACGTCGCAGAGGGTGCGGGGCGGCGGTCGGCTCGTCCGCGATCAGCAGCCCCGGCCGGCCAGCCAGCGCGCGGGCGGTGGCCACCCGCTGCTGCTGGCCACCGGAAAGCTCATCCAGGCGGCGCACGGCACGGAACAGAGCCGGCTCCGCCGGCGCTGCCGCGCGTCTGGCTGGGGCCCCAAGTTTCGTTACAGTGCTTTGGCTGGTGGCGTGATCCGACACTCGGGGCGCGGCGGACTCCAACGGATGGGCCGAGGTCGGTGAGGTCGCACAGGCATCCGATCCGGTGCTAACTGCCGTCCGACGTGATCGCCGCCCAGGCCCGGTCGGTCACTGTCTGGGTCGGCTTGCGGCTGATCCGTCCTTCCATACCGAACCCGCGCAGCCGGACAGGCACCCGCGACTCCGTCGGCGCCCCGAACTCCGCGTCAAGAACAATCCGCCGCGCGCGGGTGACACGGACCGCTTTCCGTGGCCCGGCCCGGTGCCGACGGCGGCGTGTTAGTCACCGTGCTTGCGGCGCTCGGCGGGCTCAACTCCGTGCTCATGGCCACGCGCGAACGAGCCCACGATCCCGGCGTGTTCAAAGCCCTCGGAATGAACCCACGGCAAACTATCGCCATGATCATCTCCTGGGCATCGCCCCACCATCTTCGCTCTTCCCATCGCGCCGACGTCCCAGGGCGTTCTCATCTTCACCGCCGACACGACACCAGCCATCTCGCCGAGCGCCGAGCAGAACGGCTACTCGTCGAGTCCGGCGACCTCCCGACCAGGCACCCTCAGCCCATATGGAGAACGGTCGGCAGCCACGGCGCACGACAGAGGACCGCGAACCCGCCGCCGTCTGCGGCCCGCAGGGCAAACGGGCACAGTCATGGCATCTTCGCGCGTACCGGCGATTGCGCCATTGACCGGGATGTGACCCACGGGGACACATGCTGCCGCGCGCACATACCAACAAAACCTTAAATCTTCCGTTTGCCGCACGTTCAATCACCATCAACGCGCACGTCAGTTGCATCCTTGAACGTTTCCTGAGTGCAGACAGAAGAGATCATGAGCAACACCTTTGCAGTGCGGGCTCGTGGGATCACGAAATGTTTCGGTGATGTCGTCGCGCTCGACGGTGTCGATCTGGATGTCGTAGCCGGGCAGATTCACGGCGTGGCCGGGCCGAACGGCGCAGGGAAGACCACATTGTTCGGCCTTCTGCTGGGCCTGGCCCTGGCGGACCGGGGCACTCTCGAGGTCCTGGGCACGCCGGTCGGGCGGGCGCTCGCGGCGCCCGACGGTGTCGCGGGCTTTGTCGACGGCCCCGGCCTCTACCCCTCGCTGACCGCCCGAAAGAACCTTGCCGCACTGGCCGCTCTCCGCGGGCCCGGTGCGCCGACGGCGGATATCGACGACATCCTTGAGCAGGTCGGGCTCACCGACGTGGCCGACGACAAGGTACGCGGCTTCTCCCTCGGGATGCGTCAGCGGCTCGGGCTTGCCGCCGCGCTGCTTACCAAGCCGCGTCTGCTCGTGCTCGACGAGCCTGTCAACGGGCTCGACCCGGCGGGCAAGAGGCATGTGCATGACACCCTCACCCGGCTCGCGGCGGACGGGACCGCCGTAGTGCTCTCAAGCCATCGGATGGACGACCTTGAGGCGCTGTGCTCGGACGTCACCATTCTCGCGACCGGACGGGTCGTCTTCTCCGGGCCGCTGGGCAAGCTGGCCGACGGGGACGGTGAACTCGACTACCGGCTGGTGACCTCCGACATCGAAGCAGCCCGCCACCTGGCCGCCGACACGGATGGGATCCAGGTGATCGACAACGCCGGGGGGCGGCCGGACCGCGAGGTGCTCGTGGTGCGCGCGCTGGTGTCCGACCTCGACGAACTGGTGCCGCGACTCGTTCGCGCGGACATCGCGGTGCGCGAGCTCACCCCCATGATCTCGCCACTTGAGTCCGCGTTCCTCGCCCTCACCGAACAGCAGGAGCAGGACTCCAGCCGATGACTGTGACCGCGACGACCGCCCCCAGCGAAGTGCTGGCGCCCCGCGCTGTCTCGGTGGCGCGCGGGTACCGCTTCGAGCTGGTCAAGCTACTGGCGCACTGGCGGGTACGCATCCTGATTGGCTTGTGCTGGATCGGGCCGGCGGTCACCGTCGTCGTAGTGAGCGGGCAGAGCACACTTCCGTCTGACACCCTGTTCGGCCGCGAGATGCGCGCCACGGGCTGGGCCGGAGCGCTGGTGGTGCTGTCCTTCGCGGGCAGTTGGTTCTTCCCGCTGCTCACCTCGGTCGTCGCCGGTGACGTGTTCTCCTCGGAGGACCGGCTCGGCACCTGGCGTCACCTGCTCGTGGCGGTGCGTTCGCCGCGGCGGATCTTCATGGCCAAGTCGCTGGCGAGCCTCACCGTCCTCCTGATGTGCGTGCCCGGGCTGGCGGTCTCCGGCATAGTCGGCGGGCTGGTGGTCGGCAGCCGGCCGCTGACCGGTCTCGACGGGCACCTGCTGTCGCCGGCCGACGCCGCCGGGAAGCTCCTGCTCGCCTGGCTCTGCGTGCTCGCCCCGATACTGGCCTTCGCCGCGATCGGGCTGCTCGCGTCCGTCATCTTCGGGCGGTCCCCGATCGGATTGCTGCTGCCCGCCTTCGGCGGGCTGGGAATGCAGCTGGCGTCCCAGGTACTGCCGATGCCGGTCGCCGTCCGCTTGGCGCTGCCCAGCTTCGCGTTTCTCTCATGGAACGGCCTGTTCACCAGCCCGCCGATGCTCGGCCCGATGCTTACCGGCATCGCCGTGAGCCTGGCGTGGGCGGTCACCGCGACCGCGCTGGCGTACGTGCTCTTCATGCGGCGCGACTTCACCAGCCTGGCGAACGACGGCTCGATGCGGCGCGCGATCACCTTCGGAATCCTGCCGCTGCTCGGGGTGTGGGTGCTTTCGGCCGGGGTGGTGGCCGCGGCGACCGGGGCCACCGGCTCCGGGATCGACGCCGGCAAGCTGCAGCGGTCGCTCGCCACGTCGTTCGCCCATCTCTATCGGGTGCAGAGCCAGGAAGTCAGCCACTTGAACGTCACCGAGGCGCAACTGCGCACCACGGCGTCGTGCACCAAGGGGGCCGGCCTAGTCGCCCAGGAAGGGCCCGGGAACGACTGGCGCTGCTACGTCTACTGGCATCTCCCTGGCGTCAACGATGCGACCGGACAGGCCATCTACCAGCTCGACGTCAACGCGAACGGGCGGTACGTCGCCGACGGCGACGGACCGAACCAAGTGAACGGCTACTTCGTGGTGCACGCCCCTTACGGGGACGCACCGAACCCGCTCTGGCAGTTCGACGGCCTTGTCGACCTGCTGTCCACCACATCGAAGGGATAGCGCGTGCAAGTAAAACGCCATCGAAAGCGTGCCGGGAAGTCTCCGCTTCCCCGCCGCTTCGGCGGTTCTAAGGTGCGCATGGTCACGGTCGGCTCGGCCGTGGCCGCCCTCGCCGTCACCGGGACCGGGATCGCTATCGGTTCGACCATCGGGTTCGGCACCGACCAGGTTGGCCAGACCGTCCATGGGGGCCTGGTCGTCTCCGACAACCAGATCATCAGCCCGTACGGCGACCGCCTGGTCCTCAACAACGGCAAGATCATGGGGTCCACGGTCAGCGCGGACGGCACCCACATGGCCGTCACGCTCGCCGACGGCTCGCTGGCCGTCGGCATCGTCAACCTGTCGACCTGGACGGTGCAGCAGTACACCACCCCCGGCGGCAGCGACGTGGGCCAGGAAAGCCCCACGTATTCGCCCGACGGCACGCAGCTGTGGGTGGGCCGGAACAACGGCTACACCAAGTTCACCGTGAATCCGGACGGCTCGCTGTCCAACCCGGTCCAGATCTCGATCCCGGCGCAGGGCGGGAGGCAGGCCCTGGTCGGCAAGGCCGTGTTCTCGCCCGACGGGTCGACCGTGTACTCCGCCGTCAACGGGCAGAACACCGTGGTCGCCATCAACGCGGCGACCGGGGCCATCGAGCAGACCTGGAACGTGGGCAACGCCCCGCGCGACCTGGTCCTGGCCGGCAGCAAGCTCTACGTCAGCAACGAGGGCGGCCGCCCGGCGAAGTCCGGCGACACCACCATCAACTCCTACGGCACCCAGGTGCCGGCCAGCGACTTCACCGGTGCCACCACCACCGGCACGGTGAGCGTCATCGACACGGCGAACCCGTCTGCGGCCCCGGCGACCATCAACGTCGGCCTGCACCCGACCGTCCTGTACGCCAAGATCGGGGCGCTGTTCGTCACGGACACGAACAGCGACACCGTCTCGGTCATCGACACCTCCAGCGACAAGGTGGTGCAGACCATCTCGACGCAGCCGTGGCCCGAGTCGACGGTCGGGTACGAGCCTGACGCGGTGACCCTCACCGACGACGGCCACCTGCTGGTGACGCTCGGCGGCGCGAACGCGGTCGCGGTCTACAAGTACACGAGCCCGCGGGACCCGGTCAGCTACGTCGGCATGATCCCGACGGACTACTTCCCGTCCGACATCACCACCCTCGGCAACACCGTCCTGGTCACCAACATGCGTGGCATCGACGCCCGCCGCTCCACCACCGACGCTCACGGCACCCACGACACAACGGCGTCGCTGACGAAGTTCACGCTGCCCAGCGACGGCGCCATCAGGGCCATGACCGGCACTGTCTTCACGAACAACGGCTGGACCCCCGGATCGGTCACGTACGCCAACCGCCACAGCCACGCGAAGCCGGTGCCGGTCCCGACGCGGATCGGCGACCCCTCGACGATCAAGTACGTCTTCCTGATCGTCAAGGAGAACCGGACCTACGACCAGCAGTTCGGTGACATCGCCAAGGGCAACGGCGACTCGGCCTTCACCCAGTTCGGCGAGGCCGTGACTCCGAACAACCACGCGCTGGTGCAGCAGTTCGGCCTGTACGACAACTTCTACGACGCCGGCACGAACTCCGCCGAGGGCCACAACTGGATGATGCAGGCGGACAACCCGGAGTACACCCAGTCCCTGGCCGGCCAGTACATCCGCAGCTACGACACCGAGGACGACGCTCTCGGCCACCAGGAGAGCGGCTTCATCTGGACCGGCGCGGAGGCCGCGGGCAAGACCGTCCGCGACTTCGGCGAGTTCCAGCAGTTCCTGACCAAGCCAGCCGGGGCGACCTGGCAGAACCTGTATTGCGACGCCAGGAACATGGAGTCGAACCCGAGCGCGACCACGGCGTACCAGATGACGTCGACCTCGCCGATCCCGTCGCTCAACAACGTCTCAGACACCGCTTTCCCGAAGTTCGACACCAGCGTCCCGGACATCTACCGGGAGCAGATCTGGAAGCCTAACTTCGAGAAGAACGGCCCGGCGAACCTGAACATGTTCTGGCTCTCCAGCGACCACACCGGTGGCCCGCCGAGCCCGGCCGCGCAGGTCGCCGACAACGACCTCGCCCTCGGCCAGATGGTCGACGAGATCTCGCACAGCAAGTACTGGCCGCAGTCGGCGATCTTCGTCGTCGAGGACGACTCCCAGGCCGGCTCCGACCACGTCGACGGCCACCGTGCCCCCATCCAGGTCATCAGCCCCTGGGCCCAGCACGGCGTCGTGGACAACACCTACTACTCGCAGATCAACATGGTCCGCACCGTCGAGCAGATCCTCGGGATCCACCCGATGAACGACAAGGACAGCGCGGCCACCCCGATGTACACGGCGTTCACCACCAAGCCGAACTACACGCCGTTCAACGTGGTGCCCAACCAGACCTCACTGACCGCGGGCCTGAGCACCCTGCCGTCCTGCGGCGCCGACGTCCCCGCGGGGACGACCGAGGCCCAGATCGCGGCGTCGACCGCGGTGCCCGCGAACATGACGCAGGTCGCCGCGCAGTGGGCGCAATGGCAGACGAAGCAGCGCACGACCGGTCCGAACGCCGTACCGGACTTCGCCAACCCGGAGCAGATGAACCGCTACGTCTGGTACCAGCCGAGCGACTGGAAGAGACCCTACCCGGGCGACAGCAAGATCTACACCCCGAACCAGGTGCCGGGAGCGACCCTCCCGTCGTCGGATAACGGCTGACGCAGCCTGATCACACCAGGAGGGCCCGGCCCGGCTTCACAGCCGGGCCGGGCCCTCCGCTTTCAGACCGAAGCCAGCGCCTCCCCACGGCCGATCATCGCGGCCCGTCCTGGCGGAGGAGACTTTTAGGACGGCCGCTGCTCAGCCGCGGGCGCGCAGTGACCGGATCCGGAACGCAACCGTGATCTGCATCGCGCCCAGGACCAGGAGCCAGATGCTGAGCACGACCGCGAGCGTTACCAGTGAGATCCCGGGATAGACCAGGACCACGAGGCCGGCCAGGATGCTGACGATGCCCATCACCGCGTTCCAGCCGCGACCTCGCATCTCGCGGTGTGATATCGCTGTGAACAGCTCCCCCGCGCCGCTGACGATCCAGAAGATGCCCAGCAGCAACGCCAGCGCCAGCAGCGTGATCAGGACGTGCCGCACCGCATACAGGCCGATGATCAGCGACAGCACGCCCAGGACCGCGAGCAGCGCCCGGGTTCCGCCGGTCAGGTCATCGGAGGCAAAGGCGCCCGCGAACCTGAAGATGCCCATCACGATCAGCTGAACGCCGAACAGCACCGCCACGACCACGAGCGTCCGGCCGGGCCATACCAGCGCCGCGAGGCCGATCAGCAGCGTGATAGTCCCGAACGCCAGAAACCATCCCCAGTGCCGGCCCACGCGGGCCAGCATGTCCGCGGGATCGCCCCTCATTCCTGCCGCCATATCTGCGCCTCCTTACCTAATGCTGCCTGATCGCACTTGCCTGACGGCGGCATACTTATCACGATCTCAGCCGATATGGCAGTGGCCGCTGATCTGGCCTAGCTACGAGCCGCCGCAGAGGTATCCATCGGCCAGCGAGCTCACTGACCATACGATCGCGTTGATGAGGGTTTAACGAAACCGCCGGGCAGTGCCCGGAGAGGTGGGAGGACCTGGTGGAGGCAGAGTCGGAGCGTCAGTTGGCTGACCCGCCGGCCACCTGGCAGGAGCACTGGTTCGACCACCGCCAGTTGCTCCGGCTACACCACAGCGACGAGCACTGCGCGATATACGTGGACCCCGACGTGCGCCGGGCTGAGGTCCGGTGGCTGCCCCGGTTCATCAAAGTGACGTGGCAGTACTCCAAGGCAACCTACGGCGACGCGTTCGGGTTCGACCCGCGCATCTACTCCATCCACCACGCCGGGCGGCACGGCGGCGGCCACGCTGGCTACTACGTCAGCCCGGTCCACGACTACCACAACGTCAGCGACTGCGGGCTGGACACCTGGCGGGAGGGCAACGCCCTCGCTCGCGAGCTGCCCGCTCATGAGATCGGGCATTCCGTGGAGAGCGCCAACAACGGCGTCCACGGCTCACCGGCGTATGAGATCTGGGGCGACAGCAAGTGGGCCGAGTTCTACATCTTTGACCTCTACACGGCGCTGGGCATGGATCGCGAGGCCAAAGGCGTCTACCGCCGGTTCACCGGCAACACCGACGACTTCCCTCGCCGGGGGGCCCGCTGGTTCCGCGACTGGTTCTACCCCCTATGGCGGGACTGCGGGCGGGCAGAGGTCATGAACAGGTTCTTCCGGGAGCTGGCCTGGCACTTCCCCCGCGACTCCGGCGGCACCTACACGCGGCGGATGAACTGGGGCGAGTACGTCCACTTCACCAGCGGTGCTGCGGCCGCCGACATGAGCGGCCAGGCCGCCCGGGCTTTCGGCTGGCCCAGCGAGTGGGCCGACCAACTGGAGCACGCCCGCGAGCAGTTCCCCGGCATCACGTACTGAAACACCGAACCGTTCACGAGTATGGCGAACACCATCAGGCCCGGAGAAGTCGTGGTTGTTGCCCGCACTTGGCTACGCCCGCCTAAGTTCGAGCACAGGAATGGTGCGGACTCCAGCGGTTTGGCGTGCGTACTCGGCAAAGCCCGGGTAGCGCCGCGCTTGCTCGGCGTAGATGCGGTCGCGTTCAGCACCGGTCAGTTCGCGGACGGTCACCTTGTATGTCTCGGTTCCGCGTTCGACGCTGCCGTCACCGGCGGCGGTCAGGTTGTGGTACCAGTCGGGGTTGGTGGGTGCTCCTGCCTTGGTTGCGAAGACGTAGATGATGTCCGGCTCGGTGTCGTGCGGGAGGTACATCATCGGGGTGACGTACTTCCGCCCGCTTTTGCGGCCGCGGTGATGCA
>JAWWPY010000099.1:0-5278 GCA_033854735.1 Streptosporangiaceae bacterium
TGGCGTCAAGCGACGGGTCGGCAATCCTGTAGGTCTGGTCGATAAACTTGGCAACAGTCTCGGGCCTGGCATCCTGGCATGCGACCTGGCTGGCGATATCCTTTACCTGAGGAAATCTCCTGGAAAACCGGGCGTAAAGATCCTCCACGTCGGAAGCACCGGAGAAGCGTCCCGGCAACTCCGAGCATTCACCCGAAGTGCCCGCAGCGTATATCTTGATCATTTCAGGTGGCCTCCCTTCTGATGCTGATCGCCCCGGAAACGCGCACGCCCTGAATACTCATGCGATATTCCATTCACCTTCGGCTGGCTCGCCCGGGGCAGTCTGGCTGTACCTATGCGCAGCATATTCACGGAGCAGTGTGCCTGCCTCTCCCGGCTTAAGCAGGGTGACGTGGGATGTCGCACGGTTGAAGGCTATCTCGATGCCGCTCGCATGGCTGATTAACCGCCATTGCCCAGGGGATTCCGCTATCTGCCATGCCAGGTTCGCCATGTCCATGCCGCCGAACGGGTTAGCGAGCATGTCAAGCTCACTTAATGGGCGAACCGGTTGCGTGGGCACCGGCAGGTCGAGTTCCTCAAACGGCGCGCTCTTCATGGAAATGAGAGCGTTAGCAGCCGCTGTCCCGGCATAGCTGCCTACCTGGAACTTGCTGCCTGCCTCTACCTCCCGGGGGAGCTGGCGGATATCCCCGTTCCGGTAAGCGGTGTCAGCGCGCCGCAGCAAGGTAGCGGCAGGCTCCTCTCCCAGGTTGCCGACGACCGCGTCACCTACCGTTTCACGACCCCAGGCGGCTGCGGTGGTGCGCACGTCGCCATTGGAGCGCACGATCGCATAGAGATCCTTGGTACGCTCACGGGCCTGGCTGAGCGTCAGCGTCCGCGGCTGTTCCGATGCCCCGTGCTCACCAGTGGCCGGCCAGAACGAGTTGAACGTGACATATAGGCCCGCATCCAGAAGGCCTTGGCATGAGCCATCAACTAGCGCCTGCACTTCATGGTAATCAGGCAGCGCTAGTGCGTACTGTTCATAGCTGCGACGTGCCGAGCCGGAATAGGATGGCGCGCACATGTGGTGCTGATCAGCAAGGCCCTGGCCGGCAAGCATCCAGCTGAGTTCCAGTATCCTCGGGTAAGTACGCCTGTCCAGAACAGATATCACGGTAACGGGCTTCCCGGTTTCCTGAAGGACATGAAGGCCCTCCAGGGCCTTCGCGAACCTGCCGCGCCCCCTTCTGGAGTCATGCATTGCCGCATCAGGCCCGTCCAGGCTCACGCAGATCCTGGTGACGCTGGACCTGTGAATGGCCTTCACCACACCTGGGCTGATAAGCGTTGCGTTCGTTACCATGGCTACCGCTGTGCGTTCAAGATCCCGGGTCTGATCCATGATGCCGCCGAACTCTGGATGCATCGTGATCTCTCCGCCAGTGAGGAGTACCTCAAGGACTCCCGCCTCGTCGCTTGCACGAAGGACATCGCCTACCTGATCAGCGGAAAGCAGCTCACCTCCCCATTTCCCGTCCTCCATGGGATGGCAGTAAGTGCAGGCGTGATTGCAGTTGTTAATGACGTCAGCCACGACGCTTATAGTCTGGACCGGATCTTCGTCGAGGATGAACGGTGGTGTTCGGAATTTCACCGGCTAGGAACCTCTCGTGGTGCCGGGCAGGGCCGCGGCGCTGGGACGCTACGACCCTGCCCGGGTTCGGTTAGGGCCGAAGCCTGCCCTCCTCGGCCCTCATCCGGCCGAGAAGGACAAATACATCTGACGCCCGGACAACGATCGGCGGTGAGCTGTGCTGCCGCGCGGCATACAGCAGCCCCGTGACGCCCGTCCACAGATGCCACTGGGGAAACTCGGCCAGAATGTCGGCGGGTGTCGGCCCGGCCGGCCCGAGAACGGTGGCCATTCGCTGACCTCCGGTCTTTGGCTCTGTCCTCCTGGTTGCGGTCATTGCAGTTCCGCCCATACGACTTTCCCGCCTGTATCCTGCGGGAAGTACCAATCCCACCTATCGCTGATGGTTTCTACCAGCAGCAGCCCCCGGCCGCTCTCCGCGTCTCCGCTTATGCTCATGCGGGCCGGTGGCTGCGGGCTGGCATCCCAGACGAGAATCTTGATCCGCGTCTTATCCGTCAGCAGCCACAGCCGCAATGGGGTGATGGGCTCCATAGCGCGCGATGCTTGCATCGCATTAGTAACTAGCTCAGAGACCAGGAGTTCGATACTTTCACTCAAGCGGGTGAGCCCCCACTCCCATAGCAATTGCCGGGCGTGCAGCCGGGCGCAGGGCACCGCGCCAGGCAGCGCGCCCAGTTCGATGAAATCCTGCAGCGGCCATTCGCTGTCCATGCCCATTCCCTGAGATTGGGGAGGCAGAACCGGCACCGGGGCGCCGCTCTTGCTGGGACCGTGCACAGATAACACGCTCCCAGCCGCAGTGCCGGTTCCGCCTCCAGCGGCACAAGCAACGCCCGCGGGAACCCGTGACGTATACGCGCTCGTGCTGCCGTTCATTGGAAACCTCCCTGCTAGTCCCGGCTGGGGCGGGCGGGCGTCAGGTCTGCGGGGCGAGCGGCTGGTCTGCGAGTGCGACGGCGAGTACCGCAGCCTGGTCAGGCGCACAGGCCAGCACCTCCCGGATCACCGCCGCCAGGTGCTCCTCACGGCTGACCCGGGCCATGTATTTCCAGGGCGGCAGCCCTGGGTGCCCGCCGGGTACATACAGGGCGATCCTGGCCAGCAGGTGTTTCTTCCGCAGGTTGGCCATGATCGTCATGACCGCCGTGTACGAGGGCTTCTCACCATCACGGGTCTGGTAGTTCAGGCGGTTCAGGCAGGTACGGCCGGTGACGGGCTCACGAGCGCGCCACATGACGTCCATCACCGCTGACTCAAGCGGCCCCAGGCCCGGCACGCTCACCGCTGCCCACCGTGCCCGTCCAGCACGGTGCGGACATGGCCGGCGGGAACCCGGCCTGCTTCGGCGATTTCCTCAGCGGTGGCGCCCGCCCGGGCCGCAAGGCGGATCCAGTCATCAGGATCACCCAGCGGCATGGCCCGGGCGGCCTGCCCGGCTTCGCGGAGCCGCTCGCCCGCGTCCACCGCGCGGCCGAGGCTGCCCCGGAGGCTGTCAAGATCATTCGCCGCGATCACCCGGATGAGCCCGTCGTCGCCTCGGGAGAGCGCGAGCCATGCTGAGCCTGGGTCGATGTGCTCAATCTGGCACTGGCCGAAATCGGAGATGACTGCGGCGAGCTTGGCGGGGTCGTAGCCGTGTTCCAGCAATTCGCGGAGGGCGGGCACGGTCGCGGCGGTAAAGACGAGCGGGGGCGGGGAAGGAGGGCGAGTGGCTGCCCGGTACCCCTGCGGGGTCCTGGTGATCTCCCACAGCGGCCCGCCGTAGTCGCGCAAGAGGGCGGTCAGGCTCGCGGCATCGTCGCCGGTCATACCGGGCCGTTCGGCGGCGAGTTCGCCCAGGGCGGCATCCTGGCCGCCGGGGGCGGGCTGGGGCTGGTTGTCAGCGGGATGCATCGCCGTGTGTCTCCTTGGTATCCGGCGGGGTGCCGCCGGGATCCGTGCCCGCGACGCCGGCCTGGACGGCGAGGTCGCCGGTGCCCTGGGTGCCGCCGGGCGGTCGCTGAGGATCTTCTGCCTGGCGGTCTAGCTGCGTTTGGTACTGGGGCCACAGGCCGAAGACCTCGATGATGGCCTCATCGAGAGTCGAGGCGGCGTTCCCGTACGCCAGGACCTGGCCCCGGCCCAGTGCCTGGCCGAGCTGGTCGCCGCGTGCGGCATCACGCTCGACGAGCTGCTGGGATCGCTGGACGTGGGCGGCGAGATTGGTGCGGAATTCGCCGATCGCCTGGGCGAGCCTTTTCAGGACCTGGTCGTTGTCCAGGTCGCCGGGCAGGACCAGTGTCAGGGTGGGCGGGTCGTCATGCTTGGTGAAAAGGGCGGGGTGCTGGTCAGTGTTCACCGTGCTCCTTGAAGGAAGGGGTGCTGGGGCCAGTACCCGGGCCGCCCCCTGGCCCGTTGCCAGCGGAACGCACCGTGTGTCCCTTTGGTATCCGGCGGGGCAGCGCTGGGACCGGCCAGCCTTCTGGGTGCCCGGCAGCCTCGCCTTTCCCGCCTGCTGTCACGGCCTCGGGGCGGCATTCCCGCCAGAGTGGGTACATTTGCGGCCCGTCGTCAGGTAGCTGGATCGGGGGGCCGTGGTCGGCGTAGCCGTTGCGGAGGTAGATCTGCCGGGTGCGCAGGTCGGCGGCTTCCAGGTAGGCGGGTATCCGGGCGTCGTGGTCGAGCATCTGGTGGTACGCGCGTAGCAGCGCGGTGCCGGTGCCCTGGCCTTGCCGGTGTGGGCTGACAGCGAGCATGGCCAGGTGGTGGTGAGGGACACCGGTGGGGTGGTGGCGGTCGAGGGCTGCGTCGAAGGCCAGGAACCGGCCGGTCCAGGGGCGTGTCGCGACGGCGAGCCGTGCGTCATAGTCCAGGGGCTGGGCAGGCCCGTCCTCGCTCACGGGTATCCACAGCGCCGCCGCGGTGCGGTCAGGGGTGGTGTGGACCACGCCGCTGGCTATGGCGTGCTCGACGTAGATCCGGAAATATCCGGGGAAGATCTCCCGGCGGGCGGCTGGGTCATCGATCAGCCACCGCGACGGCGCCAGGTCGTGGAAGGCTCCGGCGATGACCTGGCTGAGGGTGTCCAGGTCGGCGGCGTCCGCACGGACCACGGTGCCGTGCGGGCCGCTGTCCGGCGTCATCGGCCGGCCCCCGGGGACGTCCTACACCGCGTTCCTTCGCTGGCCGGGGCCAGCTGGCCGGTGGCGGCGTGCGCGCCCAGCCCGATCCCGGCGTAAGTCTGCGGGCGGCGGATCTTGAGGATCAGCCCCCAGGCCAGCCCGATCACCGCGACTGCGGCGTAGCTGGCGGGCAGCACCCACGCGGCAGGAGCGCCCGCGGGCACGCCGAGCAGGGTGGCGTAGTGCTGGGTGGCCAGGACGACGATGCCGCCCAGCAGGATCGCGGCCAGGGCGGGGGCGATGAGCCGCCGCCAGGCGTTCTCGCCGTGGGGGTCGCGGGCGAAGAACGCGACGATGGCCACGGCGGTCACCGCGAGCAAGACCAGGATTCCGTAGCCGCCTGTAGTGCCCAGCCAGAAAAAGAGCCTTTCCATAGGGTTTTGGCCGGTCAGCGCGTACCCGGCGATGACGGCCAGGCCGGTGACGCTCTGCGCCAGGGAGGCGGCTTTGGGGATGTTGTTGCCGCCGG
>JAWWPY010000100.1:0-3302 GCA_033854735.1 Streptosporangiaceae bacterium
CTGCTCACGTGGTCCGCCGGCGTGGCCGGCCACGCCGGCTGGCCAGTGCGGACTTGTGAACACCTTGGTCACGTAGTGACCCTCCCGGTTCGTTTCCGCATCCTCGGCGACGCGGGGGTCACCAACCAGCGTAGGGCCTCACGGTGTGTCCCCTGGATCTTCAGCGGCGCGGCGAAGGCACCGCGGGTGGTGATGATGTCGTTATCCGCACGAGATTATCCCTGAGCCGTCGGCGTGCCACGATACGATCATGCTGCCGTATGCGGCTTATCTCCGCGTCTACGAGCCGCTCTCGGCATTCAGTGAGGCTGACCGCGAGCGGTGGGCGGTCTATGCCAATTCCCAGGACCGGCCACGGCGCGCCCGCGCACTCATGGCGGAGCAGTCCGAAGCTCTCGGCAGGCTGATCGCACTGCCGCCGATCGCCGCACCGGTATATGAAAGCGAGCACGCGTATATCCGCTGGGCAGACGGCGTCACCTACGTCTGTCCCTGGCAGACCAGGCTGCGCTCCTGGCTCGCGCTCACCCGGCTGCGGGCCACGTCTGCGCCGTTGCTGGCCGCCGCGTTCGTGCCGGGCGACGTGCAGCGTGCGTCCCGGGAGTTCGCCCGCTGGCAGGGCCAGGTCTCCTCGCTCCGGGTCTTCGTCCAAGCCTGCACGTGGTCAGTGCCGACGGTGTGGTTCGCGCCGTTCGCGCCAGAGGAGAGATGGCTCGTGCTGGGCACCGCGGCCGAGCCCGAGGCGAGGGGCCCGGCGACGGCCTCCGCGACGCGGACGCTGATCTATGCCACCGCGATGCCGCAGGCGCGGCGCCGGGTGGCCCGGGCGCTGGCGGCCGTGCGCCGCGCCCAGGCCGCAGGGTTAGCGGCTCAGCCGGCCGGCTCCGGGCCGGCCACGGCTTACCCGGAGCTCGCCGAGGTCGGGAGCTGGCTGGAGGAGTTCCATCCGCATTCCCTCGTGGAACTCGATTATGGCGGTCTTGTCCACTTGCTCAACGATGCGGCGCTCCGGGCCGACCAGTCTGTCGCCGAGGTGTCCGCCGCCATCCAGGCGCTCGACGATGGGGAGCCGGAACTGGCCGCGGCCATGTACCAGCGGCTTCGTGCCAGGTGGCAGGCCTTGGAGGCGCTCGAACTCGCCAACTGAGTAGCAGAGGACGACTTTCCAGATTCCGCCCGATGCGACGTTACGTATCGCTAGAATCACGCAGCGTGACTTATGTGAGTGGAGCAACGGGGGCGACCTGTCACAGAATCTTTGCTCCTGGTGGTCGACTTGTCACCGCTGGTGATGGCAATATGGTCTCAGTGGGCCATATAGGACATCCACGGCAGGCTCCAACCGGAGCCAGGCAAAGCAACAACGCAGGATCGCAGTACCGGTCCAGGAGGAGAGGCCGTACACATGTCTGCACGCACACCCGAGGCTGAGCCGCTGCTTACGCCGGCGGAGGTCGCGACCATGTTCCGAGTTGACCCGAAGACCGTCACACGATGGGCAAAGGCCGGGAAACTGACCTCCATCCGGACACTCGGGGGTCACCGCCGGTACAGGGAGACTGAGGTTCGCGCGCTACTCGCGGGGATCCCGCAACAGCGCTCGGAGTGACACGCGGCCGTGCCCTGACGCGTTCCGCGCTGGGGTGGCGGCCAGGATCGGCCCGCTATGGCGGGCGCACGGCAAGTGGAAACAGCTGAGGGGGGTCGGCCCCGGCGGGACATTTGGGCCGGATCGTGAGCGGGATACGCGCAGGCCGCTCGCGAGAGCAAGGTTCCATGACACTGCCGGGGTCGATCCGGAGGGCAACGAAACGCCCTCCGGATCGACCCATCTCTACACTTAACGTAATGATGCTCTAACTTTTCGTAATCACTTCTGCCTGAAGCCGGGGTCCGCCATACTGGTCGGCATGCCGCCGACCGGTACCGGGGTCCGGTGCTCGCCCGCTCTTGCCGCGGGCACAGGGTGGACGGCCCGCTCTTGCCGCGGGCACAGGGGTGACAGCGCCGCACGCACACCAGAGGCCCACCTGAGGTGGGGCGTTGCGCCGCTTCTCAGGGGGAGGATCGCATAATGCCTGATCCAAGGCTCGTATCCCGTGCGCAACGCGCCGCGACAATGCTTGAGCGGGCATGGGACCGCTGGCGTGCCGCGCACGGCCTGGCGGCAGAACCGTTGCCGCCTGTCTCCAGCTATGTCGGTTACTCGATCGAGGAGCCGTGGGGGCGCCCGCGGGTGGTATTCGGCGTGGACGCGGCAGATGCCGAGAAACTCGCCACGCTCCTGCAGGACTGCGCCGCACCACCGCAGCAAGCGATGGACGAGGCGCGGGCGCGCATTCCGGCCCAGGGCCGGACGGCGGACCTCAACGGGACCCGTGAGCAGAGCGGCGCGACCCTCGAGCACAGCGGCGCGACGCTCGGCCACGGCGGCGCGGCCCTCGAGCACAGCGGCGCGGCCCTCGGCCACGGCGGCGCGGCCCTCGAGCACAGCGGCGCGACGCTCGGCCACGGCGGCGCGGCCATCGAGCCCGGCGGCGCGGCCCTCGGCGACGGCGGGACGAAGCGGTCCGCCGGGTCGGCGAAGAGCGTCCACCCCGTTGAAGCCGAAGCGCGCCTGGCCGACCAGGCTGACGCTGATGGCGTTCAGGAGGGCGGTACCAAGGACTCCGCCGTCAACAGCGATGGTGCCGCCGAGGACGGTGCCGGTGAGTCTGCCGCCCCGGACGGCACCGCGGCGGATGCCCCCGAGGGCTCTCCGGAGAATCTCGATCTGCCGGTCGGCCAGGATGGTCCTGACGGCCAGGATGGCGCCGTCGGCCAGAACGGTTCTGTGGGCCAGGACGGCGCCGTGGGCCAGGACGGTCCTGTAGGCCAGGATGGCGCTGTCGGCCAGAACGGTTCTGTGGGCCAGGATGGCGCCGTGGGCCAGGACGGTCCTGTAGGCCAGGATGGCGCTGTCGGCCAGGACGGCCCTGTAGGCCAGGACGGTCCTGTAGGCCAGGATGGCGCTGTCGGCCAGGACGGCCCGGCTACGCCGGACAGTTCCGGCGGTAAGCAGCAGGAGCCGGCCGCCGCTGCGGACGGCCAGGACCCCGGCAAGTCCGCCTCCCGGAGGATGCAGGACGCGAGCGATACGGGCGACGCCAGGAATGCCGGCCGTGGCGTGACTGACACGATGGTCGCCGAACTCGCCGGCTGGGCGGCTGGCGAACTGCCCGGCCAGGCATCCGCGAGGCTGGCCGCCTGGGCCGCCGTAGGCGGAACCTCTGCCCGTAGCGGCGTTGACGCGGATCTGCGGA
>JAWWPY010000101.1:0-24998 GCA_033854735.1 Streptosporangiaceae bacterium
TCGCTGGCTGGTGCTGTCGAAGCCCGGCCACGGCGGCTCGGTGGCCGAGGAGGGGAATCCCGGCCTGGCCAAGTTTGTCCAGTACTGCTTCATGGTCGCCGCGAGCTGCTGTTGCGGCGGCGAGAGCACCCCGGGATACGCGACGTTCGACAGGCTGAACAGGTACTGGATCTCGGATGCGTGAGCCGCACCGTAGGGGAAGCCGAGCGGAGGCAGGGAGACCTCCGGCGCGTTCTCGTCGTTGAACTCGTAGGCGTACGTCGGTACGTACTTCGAGAGCGAATCATCTGCCGTCAGCGCGGGGCAGGCGAAGATGGCATCGGTGCCCACCGCGCCCAGGGCGACTGACGGGCTGGAGTAGGCGCTCAGCGGGTATTGCGCGGCGATCACCGCCGCGGCCGTATCGGGGATGCCGAAGGTTGAGGCGATCATGGCCTGGTAGTTCGCCGCCGTGACGGGCGGCCCGTCGGTGGGCGGCAGCTGGGACAGCGCGACGAACAGCCGCCACTCGTCGTGGGTGGTCCCGTTGATCACCGGCACGCGGTTGAACTGCCCGCTGGCCAGCGCCGTTCCCACCGACTGGGTGAGCACGCTGCCGTCGATGTCCGGCGTGTACCCGGAGAAGTCCTCGTTGTTCACGATGGTGGCGACCGGCAGGCTGCGCAGGCACGCCGCGGTCTGGCTGGCGCAGCCCACCGCGGCGGCGAACGCTTCGCCAGCGGCCTCGGCCGTGGCCAGCGGCGCCTGGGCCAGGTCGTAGGCGCCGCTTTCCACGATGGCCCGGGAGAACAGCCCGCGGCCCCCGGTGGAGGCGAGTTGCGCCAGTACGCTCAGGCCGCCGGCGGACTCGCCGAAGAGAGTCACGTTGCGCGGATTGCCACCGAACCGGCCGATGTTGCGCTGCACCCAGCGCAACGCGGCTTGCTGATCCATCAGCCCGTAGTTGCCGGAAGCCCCGCCCGCCCGGCTGGCCAGCGCCGGGTGAGCGAGGAAACCGAGCGCGCCCAGCCGGTAGTTGACCGTGACGACGATGACGCCGCGGCGCACCAGGCCGGCCGGGTTGTAGTCGTCGCTCTCGCCCACGAGCAGCGAGCCGCCGTGCACCCACACCATGACCGGAAGACGGCGGCCGTTGCTTCCGGCCGGGGCGAAGACGTTCAGGTACAAGCAGTTCTCCGACGCGGCGGCCACCCCGAATGGCGAGGGCGGCTGCGGGCAGTGCGGCGCGAATTGCGTGGCGCCGCGTACGCCAGGCCAGGGGGCGGCGGGCTGCGGGGGATGCCAGCGCAGCGAGCCGACCGGGGGTGCGGCATAGGGGATGCCGAGGAACTCGTTCATGCCCGCGGCCGTCTTCCCGCCGACCGCGCCGTCCGCGGTCGCGACGACCGGGCCCGTACCCTGACCCTGGCTCAGCGGCGTGGCCCTGGCGCCGGCGGCCGTCGTGGCCCTGGCGCCGGCGGCCGTCGTGGTGGCGACCAGCGCCGCGAGGGCGATCATCCCCGCGCCAAACCGGGCGTGGGCCTGCCAAGTGGGCCTGATCCGTAACATCCGTGTCTCCTTTTCCGGCGGTCAGACGAACGTTCCGCGTTTCCGCGGAAACGCGGAACGCCCAGGCACTCAGACGAACGCGCCAATGCCGGTGATGGCGCGGCCGACGATCAGGGTGTTGATCTCCCTGGTGCCCTCGTAGGAGTAGATCGCCTCAGCGTCGGCCACGAACCGGCCCACCTGGTTCTCCAGCAGGATGCCGTTGCCGCCGAGCAGTTCGCGGGCATAGCCGACGGTCTCGCGCATCCGCACCGTGCAGAACGCCTTGGCCAGCGCCGAATGATGATCTTCCGCTGAGCCTTCCTGCTGCAGCTGGGAGAGCCGGGCGCACAGGCATGCGGACGCAGTCACGTTGGCCAGCATGCGGACGAGCAGGTCCTGCACGAGCTGGAAGCCGGCGATGGGCCTGCCGAACTGCTCCCGCTGGCCGGCATAGGCCAGGGCGTGCTCGTAGGCGCCGCGGGCGCAGCCGACTGCCTGCCAGGCCACGCCCGCCCGGGTCAGCCGCAGGACCGCGGCCGTGTCCCGGAAGGACGAGGCGTTCTGCAGCCGGTTGGCTTCCGGAACCCGCACGTCCTCCATCGAGATGTGCGCGTTCTGGACCACCCGCAGCGCGATCTTGTCCTGCATCGCGACGGCCGAGAACCCAGGCGTGCCTTTCTCGACCACGAAGCCCTTCACCTGCCCGTCGTCGACGTCACGGGCCCAGATGATCACGTAGTCGGCGAAGGTCGCGTTGCCTATCCACTTCTTCTGCCCGTCGAGCACCCAGTCCCCACCCGCCTCCCCAGCCCCCTTCACCCGGCGGGCCGTCGTGGTCAGCCCGCGGGCCACGCCAGATCCCACGTCGGGCTCGGTCAGGCCGAACGCGCCTATCTTCTCCATTCGTGCCATGGCGGGAAGCCAGCGCTGCTTCTGCTCCTCGGAACCGCACAGGTAGATCGACCCCATCGCCAGCCCCGAATGCACGCCCAGGAAGGTCTGTATGGACGCGTCGACGCGGGCGATCTCCATCGCGACCATGCCGCTCAGCAGGCTGCCGCCGCCTGGGCATCCGTAGCCCTCGTAACCGAGGCCAGCGATCCCGAGCCTGGCCAGGGCGGGAACGAGCTCGTGCGGGAATGCCGCGCGGATCCAGTAGTCGTTGATGATGGGCTGGACCGACTTTTCCATGAACTCCCTGACCCGCGCCAGGAGCTCACGCCCGGCCTCATCGAGCAGCGATTCGAGCGCGTAGAAGTCAGCGTCCGGAGCCATTGTCATGGAGTCCTCCCAAGAAACAGTCCACCACCGGTGCGAGCTGCGGCGCCTCGGTGACCAGGCCGAGGTGGCCGCCGTGAAAGATGTGCAGCCGCGAATGCGGGATCAGCCGGTGCATCAGGCGGGCGTTGACCAGCGGGATGATCGGGTCGTCGTCGCCCGACATGATGAGGGTCGGCTGGCGCAGCAGCGGCAGGAACGGCACGCTCGTCCAGCCGGCCCCGGCGGTGAGCTGGTAGAGGTAGCCACGCGGCGACCCGACCCGGGAATGCGCATGCATCGCGGCCGTCACCAGCCCAGGATCGGTCCGGGCGGATCCGCCGTACAGGCCGGGTGCGGCGCGCTCCAGGTAGCCGGCGTCCAGGTAGCGCCGCGGCGTGACCATCTGCATCAGCACGCTGGGCCGGGCCGGCACCATGAGCGCGCCGGTAGCGGTGCTGACCAGCACCAGCCGCCGGCACCGCGCCCGCTGGAAGGCCGCGAAATGCTGTGCGACCCCGCCGCCCCAGGAGATGCCGAGCACGTCGACCGAGGCATATCCGAGCGCGGCCAGCATCCGGGAGATCAGCCGGCACAGCCCCGTGAAGCGGTACGGGGCGGCCGGGAGGGGCGAGCCGCCGACGCCGGGAACGTCGAAACGGATCACGCTCAGCGACGGATCAAGCGCGTCCACGAACGGTTGCAACAGGTCCAGGCTGGCGCCGATGCCGTTGATCAGCAGCAGCGGCACCCGGTCCGGCTGCCCCCGGCGCACGGCGACGCGCAGTTGCTGGTCGCCGACGCCGATGCTGCGCATCGTCTCCGCACCGGTTGATGGCATCCGTTCACCGGTCGAAAATGTAGGTGCCTGGCGCCGGGTCCAGCGGCGGGAATCGCTTGCTGCCCAGGCCGCCCGGGCGCTTCTTCCGCCCGCCGCTCCGCTCCGCCAGCCAGGAGGCGTAATCAGGCCACCAGCTTCCTTTTTCCGCAACGGCCTCCGTCAGCCACTCACTGGGCTCCGCCGGACTTCCGGGCCCGGCCCGGAAGGTCGCCTTGGGGTTAGACGGCGGGTTGACCATGGAAGCGATGTGCCCGCTCGTGGACAGCACGAACCGGGCAGTCCCGCCGAGCAGTTGGGTGCTGCGGTAACACGACTGCCACGGGCACAGGTGGTCAGCGAGGCCAGCCACGACGTAGCTGTCGGTGTCAACCGCGGACAGATCGACGGGGGAGCCGAGCATGGTGGCCTTCCCCGGCGTGGTCAGCGCGTTGGACAGGGCGAGCTCGATGAAGTCCCGATGCAGTGCCGCGGGCAGCCTCGTGGTGTCGGCGTTCCAGTACAGGATGTCGAACGGCGGTGGGGTCCGGCCTTGCAGGTAGTTGTTGACCCAGTAGTTCCAGATCAGGTCATCGGGCCGGAGCCAGGCGAAGACCTCGGCGAGCGCCCGCCCGTCCAGGTAGCCGCGGCGGGCGGAGGCGAGGATGGCCGCCTGCGCGGTGCCCTCGTCGATCATCGCGCCAGCGGTGCCAGCGCGGGCCTGGTCGAGCACCGTCACGCCGAGGCACAGGCTGGCCAGCCGGTCAGCGTGACCGGTCGCGTTCAGATGTGCGCTCACCATCGACGAGATGACTCCGCTGGAGCACAGCGCGCAGATGCTGGCCCGGGGCGCCTTGCTGATGCGCCGCACCGCGGCCAGGGCGTCGACCACGGCCCCGCCGTAGGTGTCCAGGCCCCAGTGCCGGTGCCGGGCGTCAGGATTGCGCCAGGAGATCACGAACACCTGGTGCCCCTGGCCGACCAGGAATTCGATCATGCTGCGGCCGGGCGCCAAGTCGGTGACGTAAAACTTGTTGATCATCGGTGGGACGACCAGCAGCGGGAATTGGTGCACGGTGTCCGTGACCGGCTGGTACTGGATGAGTTCGTACAGCTCGGTCCTGGACACCACCGCCCCGGGCGTGACCGCCAGGTCCCGGCCCACCTCGAACGCGTCCGGCGCCACCATCGTCGGGATGCGCGGGGGAGCGGCCAGATCTGACAGCAGAGCCCGGATGCCCCGGATCGCGCTGAGCCCGCCGGTGTCGATGAGGGCCTTCCAGGCCACCGGGCTGATGACCGGGTTATTGCTCGGGGCAGCGACGGCGAGCAGGTTCCCGAGCAGGAAGGTCAGCCGCTCGTTGTCCCGCCAGCCCAGCTCGGCGTCGGCCAGGAGTGCCTCCGCGGTCCGCCCGGCGGCCAGGTACGCCTGCACGGCCCGCTTGAGCAGCGGATTGTCCTGCCACGCTGGATCCGCGAACCGGCGGTCGCGGCGCGGCGCGGTGATCGCCGACGTCCCGGTGGCGACCTTACCGAGTTCCGCGGCTAGCAGCCTGACCCGGCGGGCCACCGTCCGTGGACGCTGCGCCAGCGCCGCCGCCAGCCGCAGCGTGGCGGCATCCGGCCGGAACCTGCGCAGGACGCCCAGGGCCGCGTCGGACAGGAGCAGATCCAGCGCGCCGGCCGCCTCGGCGGCGTCGAACGCCGCTGACTCATCCGCGGCGCTGGCGGTCACCGGAGCTCCTCAGGGTGGGCGGTCACCGGAGGTCCTCCGGCGGCTGGACCTCACGCCGGAGGATCTTGCCGGTGGGGCCCTTCGGCAGCTCAGGCAGCAGCCAGACATCCCGCGGGTACTTGTACGCCGCCACCCGGTCCTTGGCGAATGCGCGCAGTTCGGCGGGCGTGGCGGTGCTGCCCGGCTTGAGCACCACGGCGGCGCCGACGTCCTCGCCCAGCTCGTCGTGCGGAATCCCGATCACGGCGACCTCGGCCACGGCCGGATGCTCGTGCAGGACCTCCTCTATCTCGCGCGGGTACACGTTGTACCCGCCCCGGATGATCAGGTCCTTCTTGCGGTCCACGATGAAGAAGTAGCCGTCGTCATCGACCTTGGCCAGGTCACCGGTGAGGAACCAGCCCCCACCCACCTCCCCTACCCCCTTCATGGCCTCGGCGGTGGCCTCAGGCTGGCCCCAGTACCCCTTCATGACGTTGTGGCCCCGGATGGCGATCTCGCCGACCTCCCCGGCGGGCAGCGGATGACCGTCGCCGTCCACGACCCGCATCTCGACACCCTCGACCGGCGTGCCGATCGATCCCGGCTTGCGCACCTTCCCCGGGTGGTTGAAGGAGGCGACCGGGGAAGTCTCGGAGAGGCCGTAGCCCTCCAGGATGATGCACCCGAAGGCCTCCTCGAAGCCGCGCATGACCGCTACCGGCATCGCGGCACCGCCGGAGACGCAGGTCCGCAGCGATGAGGCATCGGCTCCGTCGCGGGCCGGGTGATGGAGCATCGCCGCGTACATCGTCGGCACGCCCTCGAATACGGTCACCTGGTCGCGCCCGATGATCTCCAGCGCTTGGGCCGGGTCGAACCTGGGCAGCAGGGTCAGCGTGCCACCGCCGGCGATCGTCGCGTTCAGGCCACAGGTCAGGCCGAACACGTGGAACAACGGCAAGCAGCCCATGATCACGTCGTCGGGCCCCGCGTTGATCAGGGTGGCTGCCGTGAGGCGGGCGTTGCGGGTCAGGTTCGCGTGGGTCAGTTCGGCGCCCTTGGGCCTGCCCGTGGTTCCCGAGGTATAGAGGATCACGGCGTCGTCGTCGCCGGACCGCTGCATCACCGCGGCCGTCGGCGCCAGGCCGGCCAGCAGCGAGGCGAGGGCAGGCTCGTCCACCTCGACGACCCGCGCACCCGTCTCGGTGGCGCCTTTGGCGGCTTCGCCGGCCGCGGAGTGCCAGGCGAACAGCACCTTCGCACCGGAGTCCGCGAGGTAGTAGGCGACCTCACGGCTTTTCAGCAGCGGGTTCATCGGGACGACCACGGCTCCGGCCCCCAGCGCCCCGTAGAACACGATCGGGAAGGCCGGCACGTTGGGCAGCATGACGGCGACCCGGTCACCTGGCTCTACCCCGAAGGACGACAGGAGGGATGTCATCCGGCCCGCGGCGTCCCGCAGCTCCGAGTAACTCAGCACGAGGTCGTCCATCCGGACCGCCGCACGCTCGGCGTGATCGGCGGCCGCTTGTTCGAACACGGAACTCAGATCTGCCATCACGCCCTCCCACCGGGCACTGCGCCGGTGCAGCCCCCTTCGCATCATGCCCCGAGATCCCCGTGACCGACAGGCTCTGTTGGCGCCGACATGATCCTGGCTGCGGGTGACCCGGTGGCACGCTCGGATCAGGGCGAGCCCAGCAGGTCGGCAGTTGCCGCTGCGAAGGCCTCGGTGTGCCGGTCGACGTCGGTTTCCGTGGTCACCGGGGACATCAGCGCCATGTTGTGGAAGGGCGTGATGAGCACGCCTCGGTTCATCGCATGCAGGTGGTAGTACCGCTCCAGCTCGGAGTCGGCGGCGGCATGCGCCTCGGTGCCGTTGCCCGGCGGGCTGGCCTGGAAGCGGTATTCCGCCCGGCAGCCGAGCTGGGTCACGTGCCAGCCGAGACCGTGTGCGGTGATGACCTGCTCAACCCCGGTGCAGAACCGGCCCGCCAGCGGGATCATCCGGGCATACGCGTCGGCGGTCAGCACCTCGCCGAGCGTCGCCCGCATCGCCGCGAGCGACAGCGCGTTGCCAGCCAGCGTGCCACCGATCCCTCCGGTATCCTCATAGTCCGCGTCTACCTGGGCGAGCATGCGGTCGACCGCGTCCCCGGAAACGCCGAGGGCTCCGCAGGCAACGCCACTGCCGATGGCCTTGCCGAGCGTGACCATGTCAGGGTCGAGGGACCACAGCGCGGTGCATCCGCCCGGGCCGGCCGACAGCGTGTGGGTCTCGTCGATGATCAGCAGCGTTCCGGCGGCCCGGGTCAGCTCCCGGAGTGCCTGGTGGTAGCCCGGCTCGGGCAGGATGATTCCCATATTGGTCATGGCCGGCTCGGCGAGCACGCACGCCACCGAGCCATCGCTGAGCGCCGCATCCAGGGCCCGAAGGTCGTTGAATTCGATCGCCTCGGTGGTGACGGCGGGGTCGACGGGCGGGCCGACGTTGCCCTCGCGGGACACCGTTCCGCCATCGGGCCCCCGGACCGCGAACGTCTCGTCCACCGAGCCGTGATAGCAGTAGCTGAACACGAGGATTTTCTGCCGCCCGGTGATCTGGCGGGCGATCCTCAGCGCGGCCCGGTTGGCGTCGGTTGCGCTCAGCGTGAACATCCACCGGCCCAGGCCGAACCGGCGGCCCAGTTCCCCGGCCACCCAGATCGAGTCCTCGGTGGGCAGCATCGTGGTGAGCCCGCGCTGGCCCCGGTCGAGCAGCACCTTCATCACGGCCGGCGGGCTGTGACCGGTCATCGCCCCGGTGTCGCCCAGGCAGAGGTCGACGTATTCGTGCCCATCGACATCGGTGATGCTGGCTCCGGCGGCCCTCGCTGCGAACGGCGGGAACCCGCCCGCCCAGCGCATCATCCAGGGCATCGGCACGCCACCGATCAGCGACTGCCGCGCCTGCTCGGAAAGTCTCCGGGAGGCCGGGTGGGCGGCGGCGAACCGCTCAAGTTCCCGCCGGGTCAGCTCTTCGAGCCGACCGCGATCGACCGTGGTCGCGGGTGTGTTGGCCACGGTTCATCAAGATAGCGCACCGCCTGTGGATGGTTGCACGCCATCCAGCGCCCCTCTTCCGCAGGCTTGACGTGCGAACTCGGCATGGCGAGGAACATCAGGCCCCTCGATGGTGTTCAATGGTTCTGGTTGTCGTCGAAGTTCGTGAACGTGTCACAGCGCCTGCGAAATTTTGACTGTCGGCGTCGTGGATCACCTAGAGTCCGGCCTTCGAAGGGCAGACTGTCGCAAACAACCCGGGGCACACATCCGTGGATCCCGAAGTTCGTCCCAGTAGGAGAAAGCACGTGGCTCAGGGCACCGTGAAGTGGTTCAACGCTGACAAGGGTTATGGATTCATCGCCCCGGACGACGGCACGGCCGACGTCTTCGTTCACCACTCCGCCATCCAGGTTGACGGTTTCCGCAGTCTGCAGGAGAACCAGAGGGTCGAGTTCACCGCCGGCCAGGGCCCCAAGGGGCCGCAGGCTGAGCAGGTCCGGCCAGTCTGACCGCACGCCGCTCCGGCGGCGCCGCTGCCTGCCTTCCCGGCAGGCAGGAGGCCTGAGGGTGCCCGGGAACGCTGCACGTAAGTGCGGCACATCCGGGCACCCTTTGGCATGTCACCGACCCGTGTCGAGGTCATCCCCATTCCGGTAGACCTGTCCCGGCCAGCGAGGCCGGGGGCAGGGAAAAATGGGGACGAGTCACGCCGAACTTAAAGCTTCCTGCACAAAGGTTGACAGAACCCTCTGCACGGACATAGGACGTGGGGCAGGGTTCGTAGGGGAGTTCACGGCGTGTATGCCGGCATCCGCGGATGCCTGTCGTGGGGGGACGCCAGCATGTCGATTTTTGTGTTCGGCACCTCTTGGGAAGGACCACGATGGGCAAGCGATGGGCGCGCGCATGCGCGCTGGCCGGATCTGCGATCGTTGTCATAGGGACGGCCACCGCCGGCACCGTGGTGGCGGCTTCGGGCGCAACGTCCGCGACGAGGACGGTCACGAGCAGCCAGAACAACCTGCTGGACTGCAACATGACCGTTCTCCAGCGGCTATGTACCGACCCGCATGGGAAGCCCTACGACGGGCACCTGGGTCGGTTCCGTGACCCCAAGACCGGCGCATACGTCGGTCACGATGAGCCGAGTGTCAAGTTCATCTCCAGCCGGCCGGGCTCGGGTAACACGATGAGCTACGGCATGCAGCTGTCGACGGATCCCGTCAAGGCGCCGACCGCGTCCGGCAGCGTAACCACGTACGCCGAACTCAGCGTGGCGCCCTGGTTCGGGCTGCCCATCTGCGACTCGAAGTCCTATCCGCAGAACGCGTGTAAACCGCTCAGCGACAGCAACACCGGCCTGGGCGCGGCCACCGACGCGGGATCGGCGTTCATGGAACTGCAGTTCTACCCGCCCGGGTTGGGGCCGTTCGTCGACTCGACCAGTTGCAGCAAGACCCAGTGGTGCGCTGCACTGACCATCGACAGCCTGGCCTGCAACTTCAACTTCGCCATCTGCAACAACAACTGCATCGAGCCGGTCAACTTCTCGTTCCTGCAGACCAACGGCGTGCCGCCCGGCCCGCCCGCGCCGCAGGACCCCAACGTGGGGACCTTCTTCGGGAATAGCCGCACGCTGAAGATGAACTCCGGGGACAACCTGGGGGTGTCGCTCAGCGATGTGCGAGATTCGGGGTCGCCGGATAAGGGCGGGCTTAAAGCGGTGGTCCGCGACTTCACCACCGGCCAGACCGGTTTCATCGTCGCGAGCGCGGCGAACGGCTTCCAGAACACCAGCATGGCTGACTGCTCTGGCACCCCGTTCAGCTTCCACGCCGAGTACAACAGCGCGCAGCAGCAGAACCAGGTGCCGTGGGCCGCGCTTGAGGGTGGCGTGCTCATGCAGCAGGAGATCGGGCACGGCGAGTCCTGTTCGTCGGTCAGCAACCAGCTCGCATTCTCGCAGACCTTCGCCGACGGCTCCTCATTCGCGGACCCGAACGTCTACCAGACGTGCAACGGCGGTAACGAGGGAACGAAGGCGACCGGCGAGGGCCCGTGCAGCCCGGCCACGGGCATCTGCCAGAACGCCACGACTCAGGGTGCCACCGGGCCGGTCGCCTGCCCGACGAACAATGCGGCCAGCGGGGCGCTGTGTGAGTTCTCCGATGGCCGGTGTTTCCCGCAGGGGACCCGCATGGTAACGATCAACGGGGTGACAGCCAAGGAAACCTCGCCGGTGGCCTTCTGTAACCAGGAGTCCTTCGAGAACGGTGACCTCGATTTCGATGGCCTCAGCTACCACGCGGACTGGCCGAACGGCAGCAGCAACTTCCCGACCACGTTCAAATACGTCGGGCCGTTCACCAGGGGGCACACCTATCCGAACATCCAGTTCGAGACGGACGCGGCCGGTTCGGAGGCGCTGTGCGACACCGGCACCGGGGCTGGCTGCACAGCCCCGCCGATTGGGGCAGCGTTCTACCCGTTCTGGTCGCTGGGCAAGGGTGGCCCGCTCGGCTGCACGTGGAATTTCGGTAACGTCATTGCGGGCCGGACGATCAACAGTTTCGGCGGCGCCGCGCAGTACGGCGTGCCGGACGTCGCCCGCTACGGCGGAACTCTCACCAGTGCGGTGCTCGCCAACCCGCAGGTTGGCTGCCGCGTCTGACCGGTACGGCCGGGCGTTAGCCGCCATCTGACATGCGGCACCCGGGGCACTGTCCCCGGGTGCCGCACGTTCTAAGGTGGTTTGCTCGGAGCTTGACACTATCGAATACGAATTCGATAGTGTCAAGTATGCACCAGGGGATGTCGCAGGTCGGCGTCGCGTCCGCGAGCCAGCCCTGCGACCGGGTGCTCCCTGTTCTGCCTGCCCTGCGGGACCTGTTTCCGTACGGAGGGCTCCAGCGGGGCTCAGTCGTGACTGTACTGGGTAGTGGGCTGCTCAGCCTGGCCATCGCGGCGGGACCGTCGGCGGCCGGCGCGTGGTGCGGGGTGGTAGGGCTGCCTGAGCTTGGGGTGCGCGCAGCGGCGGGTGTCGGCGTGGAGACCGGCCGCCTGCTGCTGGTCGGAGAGCCTGGGCGGCGCTGGCCGCAGGTGACGGCTACCTTGCTGGATGGCTGCGAGCTGGTGCTCCTGCGCCCGCCCGCCCGCCCGGCCGGGCACGTGCAGCGCCACGTCGAGGCCATGCTGCGGCGCACCGGGGGCGTGCTGGTGGTGGCGGGGGACTGGCCTGGTGCGCAGGCCAGGCTGTGGGTGGCTACGCAGCAATGGGCCGGGCTGGGCATGGGCCACGGACGGCTGATGAGCCGGCGGGTGCATGTGCTGGCCGCCCGGCGGGGTGCAGCGACGCGGCCGGCCGAGCAGTGGCTGTGGCTGCCCGGCCCGGGCGGTGGCGTGGCTGCCGCGGACCCGGGCGTGGGCGTGCTGACACCAGCCGAACTGGCGGTGAGAGCCGGGTGACCGGCGCCGTTGACGGTCGCCCGTCGCGGGTGCTGGTCGTGTGGTGCCCGGACTGGCCAGTGGTGGCCGCGGGCGACGACGCGACGGCGCCCGTGGCGGCGCTGGCCGCTGGCCGGGTGGTGGCCTGCTCCGCGTCCGCCCGTGACGCGGGAGTGCGCCGCGGCCAGCGGATCCGCGACGCTCAGCATCACTGTCCTGCCCTGATTGCCATGCCGAGGGACGAGGCACGCGAAGCGCGCGTCTTTGAGCAGGTGCTGGCCGTGGTGGAGGAGTTCTGCCCCCGGCTGGAGGTGACCCGTCCGGGGCTATGCGCTCTGGGCGCTCGTGGCCCGGCCCGGTACTTCGGCGGGGAAGAGTCACTGGTCGGCAAGCTCGCCGCGGCCGTCGCGGAAAGCGGGTTTGCCTGCCGGATCGGGATCGCGGACGGATTGTTCGCCGGGGAACTGGCCGCCCGGGCCGGCCCCGCCGGAGTGATCGTCGCGCCGAGCGGGACCCGGCGGTTCCTGGCCGAGCAGCCAGTCACTGCTCTCGGATCCGCGGATCTGGCCGATCTGCTGGCCCGGCTGGGCATCCGGACACTGGGTGAATTCGCCGCCCTGCCGGCGGCCGACGCGGCGGACCGGTTCGGTACCGCGGGCTCGGTCGCGCATCGGCTGGCCCGCGGACTCGAGCCACGCCCCCTGGCCACCCGCGCGTCCCCGGCCGCACTCAGCCTGGCCATCGAGTTCGATCCGCCCGCGCCCCAGGCGGAGCCAGTGATCTTCGCCGCCAAGGCGCTCGCCGAGCAGATGCACGCGGGGCTGCGTGACCGCGGGCTGGCGTGCGTGCGGGTAGAGGTCGCCGTGACCGGCTCCGACGGGCGGCAGAGCACACGGCTGTGGCGGCACGAAGGGTTGCTCTCGGCACTGGCCGTGGCCGAGCGGGTGCGCTGGCAACTGGACGGCTGGCGCGTCGGGGGAAACGGCGGCGGGGGAAACGGCGGCGGCGATGGAAACGGCGGCGATGGAAACGGCGGCGATGGCAGCAGTGGTGGGAAAAGCGCCGGCCGCGGGAGCGGCGACGCCACGGAGGCCGGCGGGATCACCATGTTGCGGCTCATTCCCGACCAGCTCGTCCCAGACCATGGCCGGCAGCTCGGCCTGTGGGGTGAGGCGCAGGCCGGAGACCAGGTCAGCCGGGCCGCGATGCGGGTGCAGGCCATGCTTGGTCACGAGGCGGTCACCCATCCAGTCATCTCCGGCGGCCGTGGGCCCGCCGACCAGGTGACGCTGGTGCCGTTCGGTGATGCCCGGCCTCCCCGGCTCCCGGCGGACCGGCCGTGGCCAGGAAGCATCCCGGTGCCCGCCCCCGCCACGGTCTATCCGGACCCGCTCCCGGCCCGGGTCACCGATGCGTCGGGGGGGACGGTGACGGTCACCGGCCGTGCCTGCGTGTCGGCTGTCCCGGCCTGGCTCGCGGCTGGGGCCGCGCCGCCGCTGAGTGTCATCGCCTGGGCCGGCCCGTGGCCGGTCAGTGAACGGTGGTGGGAGCCAGGTCAGGCACGCCGCCGGGCCCGGTTCCAGATGGTCACCAGCGACGAGAGCGCCTGGCTGGTGACGGTGCAGGATGGCCACTGGTTCGTCGAAGCCAGTTACGACTAGGGACTGGCGATGGCAGATCACAAACCCCCACCTTCATGGCAGATCACAAAACCCCACCTTCATGGCAGATCACGGCTTCATGATCACGGAATATTTCTGGGTCTATGTGTCCGGGATGTTCCGGGATCATGGAAGGCCCGGAACGGGGAGGCGGCCGTGGGCACGCGACCCGCCCCGGCGCCATGATCACGGAATATTCCGGGTCGTATGTGACAGAAATATTCCGTGATCATGGTGGGCAACGCGAGAACGGGTGGGCGGTAGACGATGGGGTGGGAGAATCCACCGATTCCCTGGCGGGAGTTCGAGCAGCGCCTTTCCTGGCGCAGTCGGCCGCGCCCGGTCACCCGCCTGCCTACTGGCCCGGGTCAGGGCGGGCCGGGTCCAGGGGAGCCGGGTCCAGGGAAGCCGGATCCAGGGAAGCCGGGTCCGGGGGAGCCGGGTCCGGGGGAGCCGGGTCCGGGGGAGCCGGATCCAGGAGAGCCGCGGTGGGCCGGGCCGGATCTGGACCGGCTACGGCGGGTCGGATCGGATCTGGACCAGCCGCAGTGGGCCGAACTGCACTGCCATTCCTCCTACAGCTTCCTGGACGGCGCGTCCAGCCCGGCCGACCTGGTCGCCGAGGCGGCCCGTCTCGGCTTGGCCGCCCTGGCCATCACCGATCACGACGGCATGTACGGAACGGCTCAGTTCGCCCAGGCGGCCGCTCGTCTGCAGGCGGGGACCGGGACCCGGCTGCGAACCGTGTTCGGCGCCGAACTCAGCCTCGGACTGGCCGCCCAGCCCGCCGCGGGCCGCGGCGGGCGATCCGGCCGGACCTCACGCCCGGGACTCCCCGACCCGGAAGGCGAGCACCTGCTGGTGCTCGCCCGCGATCCTGAGGGCTACCGCCGGCTCTGCCAGGTGATCAGTACGGCGCAACTCGCCGGGGGAGAGAAGGGCCGACCCTGCTACGACATGCGCACGCTGGCGGACGCCCATGACGGGCACTGGGTGGTGCTGACCGGCTGCCGCAAGGGGGCCGTCCGCGCGGCTCTGGCCGCAGGCGGGCCCGCGGCAGCCGCCACGGCGCTGCGCGCCCTGACCGACATCTTCGGCGCCGCCAACGTCATGGTGGAGCTGGCCAGCCACGACGAGCCGGGCGACGACGAGCGCAACGACGTCCTCTACGAGCTGGCGCTGTCGGCCGGGATCGGCCTGGTCGCCACGGGCAATGTGCACTACGCAACGCCGCCGCAGGCCCGCCTGGCGCAGGCGCTCGCCTCGGTCCGGGCCCGGCGCAGCCTGGACGAGATGGACGGCTGGCTGGCCGCGTCGGGAGGTGCCTACCTCCGCTCCGGAGCTGAGATGGCGCAACGGCTGAGGCGCTACCCCGGCGCGGCGGAGCGGACTGTCGAGCTGGCTCTCGAGTGCGCGTTCGACTTCCAGGTGATCGCCCCGGAGCTGCCCGACTTCCCCGTCCCCGGCGGCCTCACCGAGGCGGCCTGGCTCCGCACGCTGGTCGCCGAGAAGGCGCCCGCCCGGTATGGCCCGCCCACCGCTGAGCGGGTTCCGGGTGCGTACCGCCAGATCGCCCGCGAGCTCGACGTGATCGAGGGACTCAGATTCCCCGGCTATTTCCTGATCGTGCACGACATCGTCCGGTTCTGCGAAGAAGCGGGAATCCTCTGCCAGGGCCGTGGATCAGCTGCCAACTCAGCCGTCTGCTTCGCGATGGGGATCACCAGCGTGGATCCCGTTGAGCATGGGCTGCTTTTCGAGCGGTTCCTGTCAGCGGGCCGGGACGGCCCGCCCGACATCGACCTGGACATCGAGCACCGCCGTCGCGAGGAAGTGATCCAGTATGTGTACTCGAGGTACGGACGGGACCGGGCCGCACAGGTCGCGAACGTCATCTCCTACCGGCCGCGGATGGCGCTGCGCGATGCCGCGCGGGCGCTCGGCTACTCGCCTGGGCAGCAGGACGCGTGGGCCCGCCAGGTCGGTCCCGGCGAGCCGGTCGGCGAGGACGTGACCATCCCCGAGGCGGTGGCGCAACTGGCCAGCCAGATGCAGCGGCTCCCCAGGCACCTGGGCATCCACTCCGGCGGGATGGTGATCTGTGACCGGCCGGTGGGCGAGGTGTGCCCGGTGGAATGGGCGCGGATGCCGGGCCGCAGCGTGCTCCAGTGGGACAAGGACGACTGTGCCTACGCGGGCCTGGTCAAGATCGACCTGCTCGGCCTGGGCATGCTGTCCTGCCTGCACGACTGCTTCGACCTGGTGGCGGCGCATCATGGCCAGCGCTGGGACCTGCACACCATTCCGCAGGACGAGCCCGGCGTCTACGACATGCTGTGCGAAGCGGACACGGTGGGCGTGTTCCAGGTCGAGTCGCGCGCCCAGATGGCCACCCTGCCGCGACTGCGGCCGCGGAAGTTCTACGACCTCGTTGTGGAGGTCGCGCTGATCAGGCCCGGTCCCATCCAGGGCGGCTCGGTCCACCCATACCTGCGCCGCCGGCACCGCGACGAGAAGGTGGTGATCCCGCACGAGTCAATGCGCCGCGCGCTCGGCAAGACGCTGGGGGTTCCGCTGTTCCAGGAGCAGATGATGCAGCTCGCCATCGACTGCGCCGGCTTCAGCGCCACCGAGGCCGACCAGCTTCGCCAGGCGATGAGCGCCAAGCGGGCCCCGGAGCGGATCGAGGAACTGCGCCAGCGGCTGCTGGACGGGATGGCTGACCGGGGCATCGCGGCCGAGGTGGCGGAGGATACCTACGAGAAGATCCTCGCCTTCTCCAGTTACGGCTTCCCCGAGTCGCACGCGATCAGCTTCGCGTACCTGGTGTATGCCAGCGCCTGGCTGAAGCGGTACTACCCGGCCGCGTTCACCGCCGCCCTGCTGCGCAACCAGCCGATGGGTTTCTACGCGCCCGCCAGCCTGATCAGCGACGCGCGGCGGCACGGGGTCGTGGTCCGCGGGGTGGACGTCAACGCCAGCGACACGCTCGCCACGCTGGAGCCGGCCACCACCGGGGGAGGACCGGTCATCAGGCTCGGCCTCAAAGGCGTGCGTAACCTGGGCGCCGACGCCGCCGCGGCGATCCCGGCCGGGCGGCCCTACCGGGACCTGGAGGATTTCGCCCGCCGCAGCCGGCTGCCGGCCGCCTCGCTGGAGGCGCTGGCCACCGCGGGTGCTTTCGGCTGCTTCGGGGTGGGCAGGCGGGAGGCACTCTGGGCGGCAGGGGCGGTCGCGTCCATCAGGCCGGGGCAGATCCCCGGCACCACTCCCGGCCTGGCCGCCCCGCCGCTGCCCGCGATGACGCCGGTCGAGGAGACCACCGCCGATCTCTGGGCCACCGGCACGTACGGGACCCACCCGATGGTCCACGTCCGGCCTGCGCTCGAGCAGCGGGGAGTGCTGCCTGCTTCGGCGCTTGGCTCAGCGCCGTCCGGTACGGCGCTGGTCTGCGGCGGCCTGGTCACGCACCGGCAGCAGCCCGGCACCGCGGGCGGCGTGGTGTTCCTGAGCCTCGAAGACGAGACCGGGATGGCCAACGTCATCTGCCCGCCGCACGTCTGGCAGCGCCACCGCCGGGTAGCGGTGGACGCCTCGGCGCTGCTGGTGCACGGGCGGGTCGAGCGGCTGGACGGGGCGACCAGCCTGATCGCCACCCGGCTGACCCGGCTCCGGGTCACCGCCTCCGTGCCCAGCCGCGACTTCCGCTGAGGGAACGACGGAACACAGAAGATGTCCCGCTACTATGCGCCTCATGATTGTCAGAGCGATTCGCGGGCGGTGAGTTCGGATGCGCCTTGGCGGGGATCCGGTGGGCCGGTGGGGACTGACCCTGCTGGCGGTCGCCGGCGTGGTGGGGGTGATTCTGGCCATTCACGGCTGGGCGGGCCGGGCTTCGGGGGTTGTCCCCGCGGCTTTGCCCGGGAGTTCCGGGTCACCTGCGGGCCGGGTGACGGCCGGCCCGTCATCGGGGCCGTCGGCATCGCCTTCCTCTCACCCGGCCACACCCGCCTCCGCCGGGCCCTCCGCCTCATCCAGCACTGGGCCGCTGCTCAGCGCGGAGCCCTACGCTAGCTACGCGTTCCAGGTCTGGCCGGGCACGCTGAGCACAGCCGCCAAGCAGGCCCTGACCGGGCTGGCCGTTTCGGTTCACCGGCAGTCGGTCGGCCTGTCCGTCACCGCCGGCGTTGCCGGCCAGGCGGCGGCGGCGCCGCACGTATACCGGGCGGGGGCGCGGGTCTACGTGGTGGAAGAGTCGATGGGCGACGACTCCGGAAACTCCGACTTCAATATTGGTGATGACGGGCTGGTAGTGACGGACTCCGCGGGGAGGATCGTGCAATGAGCCCAGCACGCAGCGGGCCGGCGGGCCGGCCGGGCCGGGCCGGAGCGGGTACCGCGGCCAGGGCTGCGGCCGCCGGAGCGGACGTCACGAGCGCGGCGGACCGCGCGGCCCGGCTGGCCGCCGAATGGGGTCCGGTCGCGGGACGGGTGCTGCTGGCCCTGGTGCTCGCCTGGTTCGGCTACCACGAACTCGTCCGGCCTGCCCTGTGGACCGGGTACGTCCCGGTGCTGTCGCCGACGTCGACGCTGGCGGTCATCCTGGTGCTGGCCCACGGCTGGGTGCTGCTGGTGGTGGCCGTCGCCCTCGCGGCCGGGATCGCGCCGCGCGCGGCGGCGCTTTTCGCCGCCGCGCTGCTGCTGGAGATCGTCATCTCGCTCGCCGTGCAAGGCGGCCTGTCCGACCTGACCCTGCGGGATGTTGGTGTACTCGGCCTGGCCCTGTGCCTTACCGGGGTCAGTCACCAGCGGCTCGCGTTGCGTCGGTAGGAGATCAGCCCGGCACCAGGATGGTCTTGCCGATCGTGGCCCGGGCCTCGATCGCCGCGTGCGCTTCGGCGGCTTTCGACAACGGGAAAACCTGGCCGATTGTCGGGCTCAGGCGCCCGGCAGCCGCGAGGGCGAGTCCCTGCTCGACGAGCGCCCTGTTGTCCTCGGCGGTGCGGACCACGGTGTTGCCCGGGATGAACTCGATGCCGCGGCTGGAGATCTCGCGCCGCTCGATGCCGCTGGCACCGGTGAAGGTACCGCTCGCCGCTCCGTAGGCCAGGAACCGGCCGCCCCGGCCGAGCAGCCCCAGGGCGTCGTTGCCGATATCACCGCCAACACCGTCGAACACCACGTCGAGGGTGCCGGTCACCGCCCGCACCTGCGCCGCCCATCCCGGCGAGCTGTAATCGGCCGTGACATCGGCCCCCAGCGTGCGCGTTACGTCGAGCTTCCGGGTGCTGCTCGCGGCGGCGGCCACGTGCCTCGCGCCGGCCGCCCGGGCCAGCTGGACCAGGAGGCTGCCCACGCCGCCCGCCGCCGCGGTGATCAGCACCCGGTCTCCCGTTGTGACGGCGGCCGCCCGGATCAGGGCGAGCGCTGTCCGGCCGTCGGCGAGGAGCGCCACTGCCGTTCCGCGGGGCAGGCCATCGGGGACGCGGACCGGTTCCTCCGCGCCCACCACCACCCGGTCGGCGTAACCGCCGAGGCCACCTGTGGCGGTCACCACCCGCATCCCGATCAGGGCCTGGTCCACGTCAGGGCCGGCCGACACGATCGTGCCCTCCACGCCGTTGCCGAGTACCGCCGGCAACGCGGGGCCGGGACCGGGCCACGGCGGCTGACCCGCGCGCATCTGGGTTTCGACGAACGTGATGCCGGCGGCGGCGGTGCGAATGGCCACCTGGCCCGGGCCGGGCTCGGCGTCGGGCACCTCGACCAGGTGGAGCACGGCCGGAGCACCGTACTCAGCCATCTGGACCTGGTACATGCGTCAGATCTTGGACCAAGCCTGCGTGAGCACGCTGCGCAGGATCTGCTCCATCTCGTCGAAATGCTCTTGCGTGCAGGTGAGCGGGGGAGCGAGCTGGATCACTGGATCGCCGCGGTCGTCCGCCCGGCAGACCAGCCCGGCGTCGAACAGCGCTTGGGACAGGAACCCGCGCAGCAGCCGTTCGGACTCCTCGTCGCTGAACGTCTCCCTGGTGGCCTTGTCCTTGACCAACTCGATGCCGTAGAAGTACCCGTCACCCCGCACATCGCCGACGATGGGCAGGTCAGAAAGCTTCTCGAGGGTGGAGCGGAAGGCCGCCTCGTGCGTGCGGACGTTGCCGAGCAGGTCCTCTTTCTCGAACACGTCCAGGTTGGCCAGCGCGACCGCAGAAGAGACCGGATGACCAGCGAAGGTCACACCGTGCAGGAAGGTGGCGGTTCCTTGGCTGAACGGTTCCATCAGCCGGTCACTGACCAGCATGCCGCCGAGCGGGGAGTAGCCCGAGGTGACTCCCTTGGCGAACGTGATGATATCGGGCTGGTAGCCGTAGCGCTCGGACCCGAAGTAGTAGCCCAGCCTGCCGAAGGCGCAGATTACTTCGTCCGAGACGAGGATCACCCCGTAGGTATCGCAGATCTCCCGCACGCGTGCGAAGTAGCCGGGCGGCGGCGGGAAACAGCCACCGGAGTTCTGCACGGGCTCGAGGAACACGGCGGCGACCGACTCCGGGCCTTCACGCAGGATCGCGCGCTCGATCTCGTCGGCCGCCCACCGGCCAAACGCCTCCAGGTCGTCGGCGACGAAACCGGGGGCGCGGTAGAAGTTCGTGTTCGGCACCCGGACCCCGCCGGGTGGCAGCGGCTCGAACGGTTCCTTGATCCCGGGCAGCCCGGTGATCGCCAGCGCTCCCATGGACGTGCCGTGGTAGGCGATGTCCCGGCTGAGCACCTTGTAGCGGCCCGGCTGGCCGATGATCTTGAAGTACTGCTTGGCCAGCTTCCAGGCCGACTCCACTGCCTCTGAGCCGCTGGTGGTGAAGAACACCCGGTTCAGGTCGCCGGGGGAAAGCCCGGCCAGCCGCTCGGCGAGTTCGATCGCCCGCGGGTGCGCGTACGACCAGAGCGGGAAGTACGCCAGTTCGCTGCCCTGGCGGGCACCGGCCTCGGCGACTTCCTGCCTGCCGTGCCCGATCTGGCTGACGAACAGCCCGGACAGGCCGTCCAGGTAGCGACGGCCATGCTGGTCATAGACGTACTGTCCGGACCCGCGCACGATCACGGGGACTTCGGCGCCGGCGTAAGAGGACATCCGGGTGAAGTGCAGCCACAGGTGGCGATGGGCAGCATCCTGGAGTGCCTGCCCGGAGAGGCGGCCGGCGCCATCCCCGGAGCGCTCGGTGCCATGCGAAGCGGTCATCTGGTCCCCCAGCCGTAGGTCTGCTTGCGGAGTTTCAGGTACACGAAGGTCTCGGTGCTGGTCACGCTGGGCACGGCGCGGACGCGGCTGAGGATCTCGAGCAGGTGGTCGTCGTCCTCGCAGACGACTTCCACGAGCAGGTCGAACGATCCAGACGTGATGACCACGTAGTCGATCTCATGCATTCCCGCCAGGTGATCGGCGACCCGTTCAAGATCACCAGAGCACTTGATGCCGATCATGGTCTGGCGGTGGAATCCAAGCGTCAGCGGGTCGGTCACCGCCACTATCTGCATGACCCCCCCGTCGACCAGCCGCTGCACCCGCTGGCGCACGGCGGCCTCGGACAGCCCGACCACCTTGCCGATCGACGCGTAGGAGCGGCGGCCGTCCTGCTGCAACTGCTCGATAATCTGCTTGGACAGGTCATCGAGGACGACCCGGATCGGGCCGCGGGACCGGCCTCGGCCGCTCCGCGAGTGGCCGTCCCGCTCGGCGGCCAGCCCGCCAGGGACGGCGGGGGTCCCTGGGGTATGAGCCATGCGGTCGCCTCCTTCGCAAGGCAATCGTGTCATGCGAGCCGCGCTTGTCAACTGATTTCGTTGAAAGACATGCTATCTGCGACGGATTCACTTGTGCGAGATTCGTTTGTCTGCGAGTGTCGGAGCCATGCCGACGACATCCCCGCCAGCCCGGCTCCAGGAGCTCAGGAACTTCGTGAACGGGGAGTTCACCCCGACCACGGACGGCCGGGACAGCGACGTCATCGACCCCAGCACCGGCGAGGCCTATGCCCTCGCGCCAGTCTCCGGGCCAGCCGACGTGGATGCCGCGCTGAAGTGCGCGGAGGGGGCCAGGGAGGGGTGGCGGGACGCAACCCCGGCGGAGCGGAGCCTGGCGCTGCTAAAGCTAGCGGACGCCATCGAGGCCCGGGGAGCGGAGATCGTGGCGGCCGAATGCCGTAACACGGGCAAGCCGGTGGCTCTCACCATGGCCGAGGAACTCCCGCCGGTCGTGGACGAACTGCGGTTCTTCGCTGGCGCTGCCCGCATCCTGCAGGGCAGCGCGGCCGGCGAGTACATCCGTGACCACACGTCGCTTATCCGGCGGGAGCCCATCGGGGTCTGCGCCCAGGTGACGCCGTGGAACTACCCAATGATGATGGCCGTCTGGAAATTCGCCCCGGCCATCGCCGCGGGCAACACCGTGGTGCTCAAGCCCTCGGACACCACCCCGGCCTCCACGCTCCTGCTGGCCGAGATCGCGGCCGAGTTCCTGCCGCCGGGCGTGTTCAACGTGGTGTGCGGTGACGCGGACACGGGCCGCGCGCTGGTCTCGCATGAGATCCCGCAGATGGTGTCGATCACCGGATCGGTCCGCGCCGGGATGCAGGTGGCCCAGGCCGCCGCGGCCGGCCTGAAGCGGGTGCACCTGGAACTCGGCGGCAAAGCGCCGGTCATCGTGTTCGACGACGCGGATGTGGCCCAGACCGCCGCCGGGATAGCCGGGGCCGGCTACTTCAACGCGGGCCAGGACTGCACCGCGGCGACCCGGGTGCTGGCCGGGCCGGCCATCGCCGCGGACCTGACCGCGGCACTGGCGGAGCAGGCCCGCGGTACGACTGTCGGCGGCCTGGACGTGCCCGATGCCGACTACGGCCCGCTGAACAACCCCACCCAGCTGGCCCGGGTGGAGGGCTTCCTGAGCCGGGGCCCGGACCACGCCGAGGTGGTCACCGGCGGGCACCGGGTGGGGGAGCGCGGGTACTGCTTCGCGCCGACGGTCGTCGCCGGGCTGCGCCAGGACGACGAGATGATCCAGGAGGAGATCTTCGGCCCGGTGATCACCGTGCAGCGATTCGATGCCGAATCCGAAGCCCTGCGCTGGGCCAACGGAGTGAAGTACGGGCTGGCCGCCAGCGTCTGGACACGGGACCACGGCCGGGCCATGCGGATGGCGCGGCTGCTGGACTTCGGCGCTGTCTGGATCAACACGCATATCCCGTTCGCGTCGGAGATGCCACATGGCGGCTTCAAGCACTCCGGCTACGGCAAGGACCTGTCGATGTACGGATTCGAGGATTACACGCGGGTCAAGCACGTGATGAGCTATTTCGGCGGCTGAGTCCAGCGCCGAGATGATTGCGGGCCGCCGGGTAACCCCGAGGTTGCCGCGCTGAGTGGGTCAGCGTTCCGGGGTGTCGCTTTCGCGGGGGATCTGGAAGAACGGTGATCGCAGGATGAACCGTGCGGCCAGGAGCAGGATCAGGCCGGCGATGATGATGCCGGTGAGGGACCAGATTTCTGGCGTGGGTGCGTTCTGGATGGTTTTCCCGAAGACCCAGCCGAGGAATACGGCGGCGCCGAGGGGCAGGATGCCGAGGATCAGGGCGTCCCGGGCGCTGCGCAGCACGCGGCGCCGGTAGTAGACCATGGTGGCCAGGGCGGTGAGGATGTAGAAGATGGAAAACAGCAGCCCGGTCACGTCGATCACGTCGAAGAACGCGTTCTGCACCGGGGTGGCGAGGTAGTACACCACGGACAGGCCGATGATCGCCGCGCCGGCGATGATGCTGGCGGCGACGGGGGTGGCGAACCGGCGGGAGACGTTGGCCAGGAATTCGGGCAGGGCCCGGTAGCTGGCCATCCCGTAGATGATCCGGGCGGACAGCACGATCCCGGTCCCGGTGGTGGCGATCACTGACAGCGCGATGGACAGCGCCATCGCCTTGGCCCAGCCGCTGCCGCCGAGGACCTGGGCGATGTAGACCAGCGCGGTCGCCGAGTGGGCCTGCAGTTTCCCGGGGGGCACGACTCCCTGCAGGCCGACCTGGGCGAGGGTGTAGATGATGGCCAGCAGCGCGACGGCCAGGATCGCGGCGCGGCCGGGGTTGGTCCGCCGGTGCCTGACCTCCTCATTGACGTACAGGGTGCCGTCCCACCCGCCGTAGATGAACACCGCGATCAGAAACCCGGCCACCGCGCTGCCCTGCCCACCACGCCCGGACAGGCTCACCCACCCTGTGCTGAGGGGCACCGACCCGGCGTGGTGGCCGGCCACCCACACCAGGCCGGCGATGGCCAGCCCGATCAGGATCAGGTACTCCACCAGCGCCATGCTGACCTGCGCCCGCGCGGTGATCCGGATACCGGCCACCGCGATGATCAGCATGACGGCACCGACGGCCACGCCGATGGCGATATACGCCCCGGTGTCCGTGGACCCGGAGCCGAACACGGCCAGCACCGAGGGCCCCAGCAGCAGGACCTCCGCGACCGTCCCGATGATGTACGCCGCCACCATCAGCCACCCGGTCAGGAAACCCAGATACGGGCTGATCGCCCGCCCCACCCACTCAAAGCTCGCCCCGCAGTTCGCGTTCCACATATTCAGCCGCCGGTAGGCGTTGGCAATAATGAGCATCGGGATTGCGGTCAGGATCAGGATCGGCCCACTCGCATAGGCCGTCGCGGCGGCCAGCGCGGCCAGCGACAGCCCCACCGTCGCGGCCGGCGCCGACGACGCCATCCCGATAACAGTGTCCTGCGCCACCCCAATCGCATTAGGCTCCAGCCGCGCCCACGGCGCCGGCGCCGTCCCCGCCACAGTAGCCGCGTACTGCTCCGTCATCTGTTCTCCTATGGTGCCTGCCCGGTGCTGCGCCCACAGTACGCGCGGATCACTTTCAGGCTCATGCCAATGATCGCGCGTTTCGGCAAAGCATCGGCAGGACCATAAGGGTCATTTCAAGCACCAGGCCCAAAGGGCACCGGGGGGTTTTTGAGCTAACCATGGTAAATGGTGGTAAATAACAGCGAGCTAGGCGCCGCGGCCCCGGCTGGGCCGTCCCGCGATGTTCGACAGGCTCTCCCGGACAGCTTGCGTCAACGGATCCCTGGGCGGCAGAACCCGCTCACAGCGGGCGACGGTATCGCGGAGCAGTGTCGTCGCGTCGGTCAGCCGGCCCACGGCGTAATAGGCGTGGGCCAGGTTCGCCTGGGACGCCAGCGTCCCCGGGTGGTCGGCGCCCAGAACCCGCTCGTAAGCGGTGCAGGTCTGCTCATAAAGCCGCAGCGCGGAGGCCATCCGGCCCGCCGCCTGATATCCGCCGCCGAGGTTGCCACGGGCCGCGATCGTGTCCAGATGGTCGGGACCCAGGGCGAGCTCCCGGTCGGCGAGGACCCGCTTGTACTGGGACAGGGCATCCTTGATCCGGCCGTCGGCCAGGTAGACATCGGCCAGTTTCTGCCGGGCGGTCATGGCGTCAGGATGCTGAGGCCCCTGAACGCG
>JAWWPY010000102.1:0-6551 GCA_033854735.1 Streptosporangiaceae bacterium
TGGGCGCCGCGCTGCGGGATCGGGGCGTGCTGCTGGGCGCGGCGATGCTGGCCGTTTACGTCGGCCTCGAGCTCGGGATGGGCAACTGGGGCTTCAGCTACCTGGTCCAGGCGCGCTCGCTGTCCGCGCAGCTCGCCGGGTACTCGGTCAGCGGCTACTGGCTGGGGCTGACCCTCGGCCGGTTCCTGATCAGCCCGGTCGCCGCGCGGATCGGCGCGACCGCGATCGGCCTGATGTACGCCTGCCTGGCCGGCGTCACCGCCGCCGCCATCCTGGCCTGGCTGTCGCCGACCGCGGTGCTGGCCAGCGTGGCGCTGATGCTGCTCGGCTTCTTCCTCGGGCCGGTCTTCCCGACCATGATGGCGGTCGCGCCGCAACTGACGCGGGCCCGGCTGGTGCCCAGCGCCATCGGCGTCATGAACGCGGCATCCGTGGTGGGCGGCTCCGCGTTGCCGTGGCTGGTCGGTGCGATCGCCCAGAACACCGGGATCTGGATCCTCCTGCCGTTCACCCTGGCGCTCGCCGCGCTCCAGTTCGCCGTGTGGCGGCCGCTTGCCATCCGCATCCGGCGAGGTGCCGGCCATCGATGAGGCGGTAGGTGCCGAGCCATCCGCCAAAACCAGCCATGGCAGGTCGGCGACCAGCGGAAACCTGCAGACCGGCGCGGCGGGCGCGGACCGCCACTTCGGCAGCAGGGAGCGAGTTGGCTGGCACCGGGCGCCGGGTGGCTCGCACCCGCCAATGGCTGAAACTTTCTCCAGGCCGTGCGGCGTATTGGCCTGCGCGCGGCAGACACATTGGCTGGCCGAGCGAGATTGACAGGCAGCTGGCTGGTGCCACGGGCGCAACCCATTGACCCGTCGATTGTTAACGTTCACAATGGAGCCCGTTCCCATTGGCCGGCCACCCAGTCCGTTCTATGGAAAAATGTGACCGGTCACATGCGATCACATGTGACCGGTCACATGTGATCGGTCACAGCCATTCATCGCGCAGCGCCACAGCCGAGTGGCGCTGAACCGGAGGAGGATTCCGATGAGCACGAGAACGGGACAGGGCCGTCTCGCGGTGGCGGCCGGAATGGTGCTGGCGCTGGCGGTCTCGCTGCTGGCGTCCGCCGGGAGCGCCGGCGCGGCCGAGGCGTTAAGCGTGAACCTCGCGTCCGTGAGGGGGGCCGCGCACAGCGTTGGCGAGGGTTTCCTCTACGGGGTGAGCCAGGACAGCACGCAGCCATCCGACCAGTTCTTGTCGCCGCTCGGCATGACCGGGTTTCGCGGCGGCGGGCACGCGTCCTCGGGATGGATCGGGGACGGGTACACGTACGGTTCCGGCACCAAGGCTGACGTCGCCGAGGTGATCGCCCAGGCCAAGCGCCTGACCCAGTCGCCCTATCACGCGCAGTACCAGGTGATCCTGGCCGACGTCTACGGTGCGGACGGATCGCAGCCGTCCAACACGACGTGGCCATGCACCGGCGGGAACTGCTCGAACTGGGTCAGCATGATCGCGTCCGTGGTCGGCGCGATTAAGGCGGCCGGGCTCACGGTTACTTACGACATCTGGAATGAACCGGACGAGTCGTTCTTCTGGGCGCCGGGCATGAACAGCACCCAGTACTTCGAGATGTGGGACTCCGCCATGCAGGAGATCCGGAGCATTGCCCCCGGCGCGCTGACCGTCGGGCCGTCGCTCGCCGCCACGCCGGGGCAGAATTCCAGTGAATGGCAGACGTGGCTCGCGCATGTCAAAGCCGCCGGGACAGAGCCCAGCGAGATCAGCGACCACCTCGAGGGCAACGGGGACGACCCCGTCGCCGTGGCGCAGTCCGTCGACAGAGACCTGAGTTCCAACGGCATCTCGTCCATCCCGCTGTCCGCGAACGAGTTCCTGCCCCAAGGCCAGCAGACCGCCGGGCAGTCGGCCTGGTACCTCGCCCGCTTCGCCCAGTCCGGATACTCCAACGCGATGCGCGGCAACTGGGCCTGCTGCGAGACGCCGGACCTGGGCGGGGTCATCGTCTCGAACGGCAGCGGCGGCTATTCGTACACCGGCCAGTGGTGGACATTCCGTACCTACGCCGACCTCACCGGTTCCCTGGTTTCCACCTCCGGCGAGGTCGGGACCACGGCGATCTCCGCCGCCGAGGACAGCTCGAAGCGGCGGGCCGTCGCCGTCATCGGGGACGAGAACGGGTACACGGGCGCCGCGAGCGTGACCTTCAGCGGGTTGTCGTCGGTGCCGTGGCTCGCGAACAACGGCAATGTCAATGTCACCGTGTACCGGATCCCGGACTCCTCGCCGCTCAACTCGCCGCTCGTGGTCTCCAGCCAGACCGAGAGCACGTCGAGCGGCTCCATCACCGTGCCCATCACCTTCGCGTCCTCGCACGACGCGTTCGCGATCTACCTGACGCCCGGTTTCACGTCAGGGTTCGCCAGCACCATGGTCAACCAGGGCAGTGGCCTATGCACGGACGAGTTCGACTGGACTACCGTCGCGCTGGCCCAGTTCGACCAGTGGACGTGCAACGGCGGGACCAACCAGCAGTTCAGCTTCGTCCCGACCTCCGCCGGCAGCAGCACCTACTTCATCCACCCCATGACCCCTGATTATTGCCTGGACGTCTCCGGCGCCTCGACGGCCAGCGGTGCGGCAGTCACCCAGTATCCATGCAACTACAACAGCAACGAGCAGTTCACGCTCCGCGCGGTGGGCACCGGCGTCTACCAGGTCGTCGCGCAGAACTCCGGGTTGTGCGTCGCTCCCTCCGGCGACTCGACGGCCAATGGCTCTTCCCTCGTCCAGACCTCCTGCACCACCGCGGGTGCCCGGACTTGGAAGATCCAGGTGGGCTAGGCGACCGGAGGTTTCCCGAGCGGCTGTCGCCAGTTCATCATCGGTGGTGATCCTCGCCTGCCAGGCGGGGATCACCACCGATGAGTGTCGGCCATTCCGGGATCGGGGTGAGAATGGAGAAATGATGGAACGCGCTCAGGCCACGATCGACACCCCCGTCGGGCCCGTGTCGGTGACGGGCAGCGACGCAGGACTGACCCGGGTCAGCTTCCGCCGTTCCCGCCCCGCCACGCCCAGCCCGGCCGCCACGCCCACCCCGGCCCGGAGCGGCCTGCTCTCCGCCGCCTGCGAGCAGCTGGTCGAGTACTTCTCCGGGCAACGACGCGCCTTCGACCTGCCCATCGACTGGTCCGCGGCGTCGGGTCCGCAGCAGCAGGTCCTCTCGGTGCTCTTCGGCACGGTCGGCTACGGCGAGACGGTCACGTACGGGTTGCTCGCGCGCCGCGCCGGGCTGGGCGACGGCGGCCCGGATCTTCCGGCCCGGGCGGTGGGCACGATCATGGGGTCGAATCCGTGGCCGCTGATCGTGCCGTGCCACCGGGTCGTGGCCAGCGACGGGCTCGGCGGGTACAGCGGCGGCACCGGAATCGAGATCAAGCGGTGGCTGCTGATCTTCGAAGGCGCGCTGCCGGCCACGCTGGACTGGGACCCGGCCGGCGCCGCCGGCATCTGGGCCTGAGCCCGCCGACCGGCGCCCGGCATCTGACTCCCCAAAAGGGCGTTCACCGGGGCGGCCCCGCTCGGGCACGGCGGCAACCGCGCAAGGCCGGGCCGTGGCGGTCTGCATCCCGTTGACTGAACTAGCTTCCGTGTTTCTGCACTCGCGACAAGGCCGACTTCCGAGTGGTAAGCCCGTCATGACCGGCATCGCGTATTCATGCCCGCGCGGCATCAAGGGCGGTGTAGTCGACTCCTGTCAGGTCGGTCGAGCTTTCCCAGAGTCGGCGTGCTGTTTCGGAGTCCTCCAGTGCACGCAGCGGGGGATTCCCGACGGCGGGGTTGCCGCGCTTGTGGCCCCGGCCGTCCGGGACGATGTACTCCCCGCCGCGCAGTCCTGGTGCCGTCGCCGCGTACAGCGAGGTCAGGCAGCCGTCACCGGGCGGCTGGCCGTACAGGCGCTGGATGACGCCGACGGCCAGTTCCGCGGGCCGTGATCCCCTGCCCCATTGATCACGCTTCGGGCGCAGCAGGCTGGTCGCCACGATCCCCGGGTTGACGGCGGTGCTGATCAGCGGCACGGTTGCGGCCCTGGCGCGTCGGTTCAGTTCTATCGCGAACATCAGGTTGGCGAGCTTGGACTGGGAGTAGGCGGTGATGAACCGGTACCGGCGCTCGCTGTTGAGGTCGGCGAAATTGATCCGGCCCTGGGCCGCGACGCTGCTGGTCAGGGTGACGATCCGGGCACCGGGCCGGGCGAGCAAGGCGGGCAGGAGCAGGCCGGTCAGCGCGAAGTGCCCGAGGTGGTTGGTTCCGAGGTGTGCCTCGAACCCGTCGGCGGTGCTCCGCCGGGGACCGCCCGCGATCCCGGCATTGTTGACCAGGATGTCGATCCAGCCATGGCGCTGAATGACGCGGTCGGCGAACCGGCGGACCGAGGCGAGGTCGGCGAGGTCGAGGACCTCGACGGTCGCACCGGGCCGGCCTCCGGCGCCGGTCACCTGCCGCGCCGCCTGGCCGCCCCGGTCGTAGTCTCGGCAGGCCAGCACGATATGGGCTCCGTTCGCGGCCAGCCACCGGGCGGTCTCCAAGCCGATGCCGCCGCTGGCACCAGTCACCACAGCCGTGCGATCCGCGAGGTTGCCGATATCGTCCCTGGTCCATCCCCTGCTGTCATCCATGGTGCTTCGCTCCGTTCGCGCGATGCCCGGCCCGGGGCACCCGCAGGCTTTTAGTGGACGCAAGCGTACTCAAGTCAGAGCGTATCCGGCGGATATAGTGGACGCAAGTGATCACTATCGCGGGTCACGACGTGAGGAGCGATGGGACCAGTGAGTGAGGAACCTCCGTCCGGCCGCACGCAGCAGGCGGCTGGCCCTGATCCCCGCGGGGACGACTTCCGGCGGGGCCCGCGCCGTCGTGGCCGGGCGCTGGAGGATGCCATCTACCGCGCGGCCCTCGATGAGCTGGCGGAGCACGGCTTCGACGGCTTGAGCATCGAGCGCATCGCGCACCGGGCGGGAACCGGCAAATCGGCGATCTACCGGCGGTGGGCCACCAAGCTCGACCTCGTCGTCGCCACCCTCGCGGACGCCTTCCCCGCGCCTGGCCCCGCCGCCACCGCCGGCGACCTGCGCACCGACCTGCTGCTGTTTCACCAGCGAATGGCCGAGGCACTCGGCGGAACCCTGGGGGCGGCGCTGCGCGCCAACATCGGCCAGCACCGCCAGCACCCGGAGCTGGCCGCCGCCCTTCAGGAACAGATCCTGGAGCCCCGCCACCGCATCCTCGGCGAGCTGCTGGCAGCCGGGGCCGAGCGGGGTGACGTCCGACCCGGCGCGCTAACGCCGGAGTGCATCCAGACCGGGCCGGCCCTGGTCAGGCAGCACTTCATCGAGACCGGTGAGCCGCCATCCGACGAGGACGTCCGCCTCCTCGTCGACAACGTCCTTATCCCAATGCTCCGGACAGCCCCCGACACGTGAGAGGCGTAACGCAGCCGGTTTCTCTCGTATACCTTCCCGTCTCGCTCACCGCGCCCGTCCCATCCGGCAGTGCCGGGACGACGCGACTTTGTCGAGGCTGCTCCCGCCCTCCCCGCCGACCCGCGGCTCAGGCTGCCTCCAGCTTCACCCCGCCGCTACGACGGCCGAGAGATCGAGGTCTTCCACCTCCATTCGGACAACAGCGCCTCGTGGCGCACGTACATGGCAGGTATATCTGAGGACCACGCCATCGGTATGGGTGCCGGCCTGTCTGCCCGGCCGTTAACCGCGCTGAGCGCCATCTGGCCAGATCACGCGCACCGGGATGCCGCGCTCGCGGGCGTAGGCCACGACGTCGGCGGTCCCCGCCGTAGGCCCGCGGGCTTGCCGTCCCACACCGCGTACAGTTCGTCTGCCTCATCGACCATGAGCTGGCTGGCGGCCATGCGGGAATCGGACGTGGACTCGGTGAACGGCAGCCAGTGGACGGCGGCGGCCTTGGCGAGCAGGTCGTCGTACTCGGGATTGTGGTCTGGGCCGCTACGGTTCGTGCCGTTTGCGTGACGGTCGGGGATCGTGGGGTGGATGGCGACAAGGCTGTTCTCCGATGACCAGTTGGGGCGGCTGCGGTCGTTCCCGGACATCGGGCGGGACGAGCTGATCCGGTTCTTCACCCTGACGTCACCTTGCCCGGTCGCGGTGTCAGCTGGCCTTGGTCGGGTCGGAGCCGTACCGGCGTTCGCGGACGGCCGCCACGACCTTGGCGACCCGGGCGTCGAAGGCGTCAAGTTCTTCCGCCTCGGCCGCGTTGGCGACGAACGCATGTCGGTCACATAGGACGCCTGCCCGCCAGATCCGTTCGATGGCTCGGGTCGCGGTGATGTCGGTCAGCGGGTCGCCGGATACGAGCATGAGGTCCGCGCGCTGACCGGGTGCGGTGTGCCCGCGGTCGGCGAGGTTGAACACTCGTGCCGGAGCGGCGGTCGCGGCGTTCAGCGCCTGAGCGGGCGTAATGCCGCAGCGGCCGAGCAGTTCCAGCTCCCGGTGCAGGCT
>JAWWPY010000103.1:0-49819 GCA_033854735.1 Streptosporangiaceae bacterium
GCCGCGACCGTGGCGATCAGCGCCGCGGCGACTGCCGCCGTCCGGTGCCCGTCCGGCATCGCCTGCCCGGTCGACACGGCCAAGCTCAGCCTGACCGGGATCCAGTTCGGCCAGGCCGTCGTGGCCATCCTGGCGGTCCTGGTCATCAGCGGCGAGTACAGCACCGGCATGATCCGGACCACCCTCACGGCCATGCCGCACCGGGTCACCGTGCTCGGCGCCAAGGCGGCCATCCTCAGCGGCCTGGTACTGGCGGCAGGCAGCCTCGCGGTGCTCGGCTCCGTGCTCACCGGGCGGCTCATCCTGCCCGGCCACGGCTTCACCGCCGCTCGCGGCTTCCCGCCGCTGTCGCCGGGCCACGGGCCGGTGCTGCGGGCGGCGGCTGGCTCGGTCCTCTACCTGGCCCTGATAGCGCTGCTCAGCCTCGGCCTGGCCACCATCATCCGGGACTCCGCGGCCGCCATCGGCGTCGTCCTCGGCCTGCTCTACCTGCCCCCGCTCATCGTCGCCGTCCTGGCCGGCGACCCGCAATGGCAGCACCGGATCGAGCGGTACTCGCCGATGAACGCCGGACTCACCATCCAGGACACCACTGGCCTGCACAACCTGCCCATCAGCCCCTGGGGCGGCATCGGCGTCCTCGCCAGCTGGGCCGCGGCCGCACTCCTTGTCAGCGGGCTGATGCTCCGGTGGCGAGACGCATAAAGACCGGCATGATTCATGGCCTGGCGGCGGCTGCGGGAAAGCTGATGCGGACATCAAGGCCGCCGCGGCGGCCAGGGCTGACGGCGAGGGTGGCCTGGTGGGCCTTGACGATGGCCGCGACGATGGGCAGGCCGAGGCCGTGGTCGTCGGCGGTCCGCTGGGAGGACAGGCGCTGGAACGGCTGGAGAAGCCGGCCGATCTGGGCGGCGGGGATGACCGGCCCGGTGTTGGTGATCGTGAACGTCGAGCGGCCGCGGTCCGATGTGACATGAATGCTGAGAGCGCCGCCGGGCAGGTTGTGGCGCAGCGCGTTGTCGATCAGGTTGGCGGCAAGCTGCCGGAGCAGACGGTCGTCACCGCGGACGGGCGCCGCGGCCATCGAGGCATGGACAGTCACGCCGCGGCGGGCGGCGTCCGGTTCGCGGGCGCGCAGGACGTCTGCGGTGATGCGGGCGAGGTCGAGGGGCTCGCGCCGGTCGAGGCCGCGCTGGCTGCGGGCCAGGGTCAGCAGCGCGTCGATCAGCCGTTCCTGCTGCTGTCCTTCGGCGAGCACGTCCTGGCATGCCAAGCGCAGGGTGGCGGCGGGAACGGCTGGGTCGGCGAGGGCTACCTCCAGCATGGTCCGCGACGCGGCCAGCGGGGTCCGGAGCTCATGCGAGGCGTTGGCGGCGAAGTTCCGCTGCGCCTCGAAGGCGGCCTGCAGCCGGGCGAGCAGGCCGTCGATCGTGCCGGCGAGATCGGTGAGCTCGTCGCGCGGGCCGGGCATGGCGAGCCGGCGGTGCAGGTCGTCTTCGGAGATCTGCCGGGTGGCGGCGGTGATCGCCCGCAGCGGCCGCAGCGCCCGCCCGGCGACGACCCAGCCCAGCACGGCCGAGGCCCCGGCCATGACGGCCAGACCCGCGGCCGCCGCGACCAGCAGCCGGTGTGCCCGGATCGCGTCGGCCTGGCTCACCTGGGCCTGGAGCAGGGCGATGCGAGCCTGGGCCTGCGCTAGCGCGGCCTGCAGGCTGGCAGCCGTTCCGGCCGGGGCGGGGGGAGGGACGTGTGCCGTTCCCATTCGTTGCCAGCCGCCGGCCAGGGTGATGGTAATGGCCAGCAGGCCTGCGGCGGACAGCACGGAGACGACGCCGTACAGGACGGTCAGCCGCAGCCGGATCGTGCGCTGAGGCATGCGCGGCAACAGAGCACGGCGGAGAGCAGGAACGCGCACCGGGCTTCAGACCCGGTAGCCGGCCTGCGGGATGGTGTGGATAACCGGCGGATCGCCGAGTTTTGCCCGCAGCCGGTGGACGGTGGCCTTGACGGTGGTGGTGAACGGGTCGGCCATCTCATCCCACGCCTTCTCCAGTAGCTCCTCGGCGGGCACCACGGCGCCTTGCGCCTCCAGCAGCAGCTGGAGCACGGCGAATTCCTTCACGGTCAGCTCCAGCCGCCGCCCGGCCCGGGTGACCACCCGGTGCGCGGGGTCAAGCCGCAGGTCATCCTGGACCAGAAGCGGCGGCAGCGGCGGTCTCGACCGCCGGGACAGCGCCCGGATCCGGGCCACCAGCTCGGCGAACGCGAACGGCTTGGGCAGGTAGTCGTCGGCGCCCAGGTCCAGCCCGTCCACCCGGTCCTCGATGGTGCCCGCCGCGGTCAGCATGAGGATGCGGCTGTCACGGCCCTCGGCGGCCAGGCGGCGGCAGACCTCGTCGCCGTGGACCTCGGGCAGGTCACGGTCCAGCACGATCACGTCGTAGCCGGTAAGTCTGGCCCGGTCCAGGGCCTGCCGCCCGTCCAGCGCGATGTCCACGGCCATGCCCTCGCGGCGCAGCCCGGCCGCCACCGCCTCGGCCATTTTCACGTGGTCCTCGGCCACCAGCACCCTCATCATCCGCACCCCGGCATTCCACGAGTGCCGCCCGGCCGCAAGCCGTCCGGGCTGGCCTTTTACCCCCAGGATGCCCGGCCCGCGGTCACGCCGCGGTCACAAAGCCTGTGACGGCCGTATGACCGGCCCTGCCGTACAACCTTCAATCACCCGGACTTCCGGGCAACCCGCTCTCCGGCAGAGCGGCCCACACGGACAAGGAGTAAGGACAAGCAGAATGAACGAGCCAACCTTCCGCAGCCGGGGACCTCTGCGCCCGGCGTCGCTGCGGCGCACGCTCCTCGGCGCCGCCGTGATCGGCAGCATGATGCTCGCCGCAGGGTGCCACACCGGCCCCGGCCCGCAACATACAGCAGTAGACGGCGGCGGGAAGACCCCCTATGAGCGGGCCCTCGCCATCGCGCAGTGCATGCGCCGTGGCGGCGACCCAGCATTCCCCGATCCCGGCAGGAACGGGACGTTCCCGGCCTCGGCACATGAGAACCAGTCGTCCCCCTCATACCAGGCGGCGGTCAGGGCATGCCAGGGCCTGCCGCGATCCGGCGTGGGCAACGCGCCGTTTTAGCAGGGCCGCCACCCCGCTGTACCGGAGCGGAGTCTCCGCTCCGGTACAGTAAGTGCCGCGGGGACCTATCGCCCGCCGCGAGAGGGGACTGCTGATGATCACTGCGCCGGCGCGCAGCCGCTATCAGGCCACATTTGCCGTGCTGGCCGCAGCGGTGGCCGCCTATGCGCTGCTGCAGTCGCTGGTGATACCGGTGCTGCCGACGATCCAGGCGGGACTGCACACGTCACAGAACTCCGTGACGTGGGTCCTCACGGCGTACCTGCTGTCCGCGTCGATCTTTACCCCGATCATGGGGCGCCTGGGTGACCTGTGGGGCAAGGAACGGATGCTGGTCGTGGCGCTGGCCGCCCTGACGGCCGGCTCGGTGCTCGCCGCCGTGGCCGGCTCGATCGCAGTCATGATCGTGGCGCGGGTGATCCAGGGGATCGGCGGAGGCGTCCTTCCGCTGGCCTTCGGCATCATCCGTGATGAGTTCCCGAAACAGAAAGTGGCGGGCGCGGTCGGCGTGATCGCGGCGCTGGCGGCGGCGGGAGCCGGACTGGGCATCGTGCTGGCCGGCCCGGTCGTCGAGGCGCTGGACTACCACTGGCTGTTCTGGATACCGGCGATCATTCTCGGGATCGCCACCGCCGCGGCGAAGGTGGTGGTGCCGGAGTCCCCGGTCCGCGCGGCCGGCCGGCTGAACTGGGGCGCGGCGCTGCTGCTCTCGGGCTGGCTGGTGGCGCTGCTCGTGCCGATCAGCGAGGCTCCTACCTGGGGATGGGGATCGGCCCGGGTGCTAGGCCTGCTGGCCCTGGCCGTGCTGCTCGCCGTGGCCTGGGCGGCAGTGGAGTCCCGGTCATCCCATCCGCTCATCGACATGCGCATGATGCGGATACCGGTGGTATGGACGACCAATCTCGTCGCGCTGCTGTTCGGTGTCGGCATGTACGCGACGTTCGCATTCCTGCCCGAATTCCTGCAGACACCTGCATCCGCGGGTTACGGCTTCGGTCTGAGCATCACGCGCTCGGGGCTGATCCTGCTGCCGGCGAGCATCGCGATGTTCGCCGTGGGTGTCGCGTCGGGACGGCTCACGCTCCGCTTCGGGGCCAAGACGGTGCTGGTCGCCGGTGCGCTGATCAGCATCGTCCCCTTCGTGATGCTCACCGCCGCCCGCGGGCACCAGTGGGAGATCCTCGTGGCGATGGTCGTGCAGGGCGTCGGGTTCGGCATGGCCTTCGCCGCGATGTCGAACCTGGTCGTCCAGGGTGTGCCGCCGGACCAGACCGGGGTGGCCAGCGGCATGAACGCCAACATCAGGACCATCGGCGGCTCGATAGGGGCGGCGGTGATGAGCAGTATCGTCACCTCGACCGCGCGTGCTGGCGGCTTGCCGCGGGCGTCGGGCTACACCCACGGTTTCGCTCTGCTGACAGTCGCGATGATCGGGGCGGCCCTGGCCGCGATGCTGGTCCCGGCGAGCGTGCGCAGCCTGTCCCGGCCCAGGCGCACTGACCCGCTGCCGCACGCGGAACTCGGCCTGCTGGCCGCGGGGACGCTGGCGGGCGACGAGCCGGAATGAGCGAGGTGGGCAGTGTCCGCGAACACCGCTGACCGGCCGTTGCGCCGAGATGCCGTGCAGAACCGGCAGCGTCTTCTTGATGCCGCTGCTGTGGTGTTCGCCGAGCGTGGCCTCGAGGCTGGCGTCGAGGAAATCGCCCGCGCCGCCGGGGTGGGGATGGGGACGCTCTACCGGCGGTTCCCGACCAAGGACGCCCTGATCGCCGCGCTGGTGCATGACGTGATGACCACCATGCTCAGGCTGGCCAGGGAGGCCGCCGGGCGTCCCGGCGGCACCGGCCTGGAACATTTTCTCGAAGCGGCCAGCGCCTATCAGGCCTCTCACCGCGGCTGCCTGCCACGACTCTGGAACGCTGGCCCGGAGCACGAATCGGTGCAAGAAGTGCGGCGCCTGATCGCGGCCCTAATCGATGAGGCCAAGAGCCACGGCCAGGTCCGCGCGGACATCACGAGCACCGACCTGACCATCATCCTCTGGTCCATCCGCGGAGTCATCGAGACAACCCGCGGCGCCGCTCCCGACGCCTGGCGCCGCCACCTCGACATACTCATCGCCGGGCTGCGATCCGGACCGGCGCCGCTGGCCCACCAGCCGCTCAGCCAGGACAACCTCGACCGGGTCATCGCACAGGCCTGAACGGCAGCAGGCGGTCGGCTCCCGCTGAGCCTGCGCGAACTGGCGCCGGGTGGCCGTCGATGCCATGGCCCGCCTGCTCGGCGGCCAGGCGGGCCAGCTGAACCCGGGAGGTCACATCGAGCTTGCAGAACACGCGGCGCAGGTGAAAGGCGATCGTGTGCACGCTCAGGAACATCTGGCTCGCCACCTGGCGGTTGCTCAGTCCCTGCGCCACCAGGCCGACGATCCGGCGCTCAGTGTCGGTCAGGCTCTCCCACCCAAAGGGCGGCCTTTCCGACCGCGCCCAGTGACGCACCCGGATCCCCGCCGCACGCAACCGGGCGCGGACGCGGGCCATGCTCTGCACGGCACCCAGCTGCTCATACAGCTCATGCGCTCGGCGCAGCCAGGCCACCGCCTCTGTCCCCTCCCCCCGCTCGGCCCAGGCCAGCCCGGCGTCCTCCGCCGCCCACGCGCGGCCGTGCGCGGCCGCGTACGTCGTGGCGGCCCACTCCAGGGCAGCCGGATCCGCCTCCATCAGCCCCCGCACATGAGCACCGGCCGCCGCCAGGTCACAGTCGGCTGGCCGCGCCGCGACCAGCCGCTCCGTCGCCGCCGCCAGCTCCGCTGCCCGGGACGGCTCACCAGCCGCCAGGGCGCCACGCACCAGCAGCACCGCCGCCTCCGCACCCATGGCCCCCCGGTCGAACAACGTGAGCTGCAAGTGCTTCTCCAGGTCATGGACGTATGCGTGCAAGTCCAGTTCTGTGTGGGTCACGACGTACCTCGCTCCGTGGGGGGCTGTGCTTCTGATCATCGGCGAGGAGTAATCGCGGCACACCGTCCTGCCCGGGCCAGCGTGCTGTCCTGGCCGGACAGGTTCCCCAGGAACGCTGGTCAGGAGTCGCGCAGCGCCTGCCCGGTTCGCCACGCGCGGGTAGCGAGTTGCAGGTTGAACTGGGTGTCGGGCAGGCCGAGATCGTAGCCGGACACCTCGCGGATGCGGCGGAGACGGTACTTCAGCGTCGACCGGTGCACCGAGAGTGCCTGTGCTGAGGCGTCGTACCTACCGCCGCGCTCCAGGTACTCGCTAAGCGTCATGACGAGTTGTGAGCCATGAAGAGCGTCGTAGTCCAGCAGTGACCCAAGCCAGTCGTGCACAAAGCGCTCGATGGAAGCCGTGTTCTGCTCAGTGGCCAGGACCTGGTAGACACCGAGATTGTCGAAGAGCGTGACTTGCTCACGGCCACCGATAGCCTTCTGGATCTTCAACGCGAGCTGCGCCTCCAGGTAGGAGTGCGGGAGCTCGTCGAGCTTGCTGCGGCGGCCGCCTACTCCGATGCGGCAGGCCGCATCGTGCAGCTCGGTGACTACGGACGCCTGGAATCGCTCCCAGGGTGCCTCCGTGTCGGCCAGGACGACGATGTCCCCGAGCCGGTCGGCGAGCAGCGACCCCACCCGGGTGTCCCGGGCGGCCCGGCGTACCGCATGGAAGAGGACGTCAACCTCGTTGTCGCTGCCGCCCCCCTCGACTACGACCACCCGGTGCGGCCGGCCCAGATCGTAGCCCAAGGCCTGGGCCCGGTTGAATGCCCCTGGTCCTGGCGCGCCCTCAATAAGCTCGACGACGAGGTCGCTCCGCAGGCGGGTCCCGGCCTCGGCCAGGGTCTGCAGGCGGGCCAGCTCCATGGCGAGCACCGTGGTGGCATGCTCAATGGCCACCCGCTCAGCCTCAACTGCCGCCTCGTCCGGATCGTGCAGGACAAGTGCTCCCACGGCGGCCCCGCCGAGCAGGGCCACCGACACGAGGCGCTCGCCGTCCCTGACCGGACCAGCGGCCGTCACGGCGCGGCGCAAGAGGCTTTCCCGGCGCTGCGGAGCAGCTTTGGGGTAAGGATCGGGACGTCCGGGGCCGGCCCAGGCCCGCAGGTTGCCGAAGCGGTCCTCGATCGCCGCCGGGTAGCCGGTCAGCTCGTAGACGGCCTGGGCGATCCCCTCCTGCCCCTCTCCGCTTAGTGCCACCCGGGTCAGCCTGTCGTGGATCTCCATGCTTCGCCGCAGCGCGAGGTTGGTGACCCGCAGTGCCTCGGCCTGTTCCCGCTCGCGGGTGTGCAACCGTGCGTTGGCCAGAGCTACCCCGGCCTGCTGGGCCAGGACCTGCAGGAGGAAACGCTCGCTCTCGGCAGGCTCCCGCTCAGCCCCGACCACCAGGTAGCCGGACGGCCCTCGGGGGCTCGACATGGAATAGGCCCACGACCACGGCACACCGGCCAGCTCGAATCGAGTGCCGTCCTGTGCGGGGATGATGCTCGCGAGGTCACTGCGACGCGGCTCGTGGCCAGGCATCCGAACCACTTGCCATCGCTCGTCGAGGAGGATGCGTTCCGTTCGGCACGGCCCCAGAGCCTCGACTGCATTCACGACGAGGTTGAGGATGTTGACCTCGTCATTTTGCTGGGTCAGCAGCATGGAAAGCGTAAGCAGGCTCCTGAGGGCGGAGAGCTGCCCCCGGACCGGATCATCGCTGGCGGACCAGACGCCCCGCGCCACTCCTCGCTACCCCGGGTTGGCGAGGAACTTGCCGGGCTCGATGTAGTACGGATTGTCGTGCACCATGCCGTCCACGACCACCATGGGATGCGTCCGCAGGGCGTCCATCAGTACTTCGGCACCGAAGCTCTCCAGGTCGTAGAGGCAGAGGATCACCTGTGGATAGCTCGGGATGAAATCGTTGAGCTTAGCTTCGTACCGGAAGAATTCTTCCCGGCCGGACGGGTTGTCAAGGACCGAGGGCATCTGGCCCGTGGCTCTCGTCAGGCGGAAGTCCCCGCTGCTTTGCGTGGCCTCCGCTGACTGGCCCCAGTAGTCCAGCATCTCCTCGGTCGAGAACCGGCCCGAGCGCAGGTACGACTCGGCCGGGGTGGTCAGCTCCAGCTGCCCGGTTGCGACCGAGGAGCCGACGTCGACCTGAAGGGCGAGCCTGGACAGAACGTCCGAGGGCGCCAGTGACTCCAGGACGCAGATGCACTTGTCCCTGGCCCGGATGCCCTCAGCCAGGAAGGGCATCACGATCTCGTCCCGCCCCGCCGACCCGTAAAAAAACGTGCATATGTGGGTGCCAGTGGGGACCGAAAGACCCAGGATGCCCAGCGAGACCGACTCAGCCATGGGGTCCTCCTGGCGGCGGTGGATCTAGTCCAACCGACACCACTGTTGGCCCTTGTCCTGGCCCTGCGCCTAGAGCCACTGATTACTGGCGTTCCCGCGCTTAGCGGGGGAGATCGTGGCCACGCGGCACTGGCGCGACGATCAACAATCTACACCGCCGCTTCGCTGCACAGAAGTGGCACACATCAGGGCTGGTTCTCCCCTTTCCAGCGGACGCCGTTGATATCGGGGTCGGCCCAGAGCGAGAGGGCGAGCTTCGCTGGTGTCGGGTGGTTCACGATACGGTTCAGGTCGACCTGGGGGCCGGCCGCGTAAGCACAGATGGCGTAGCCATCGCGCACCGCGCAGGTGATCACCACCTCAAACCTGACCGGATTTCCGTCAGCGCTGTTCGGCGTGGTCTGGAATGCCTCGCCATAGCCGGGCAGGTAGCCGACTGTGGCCCCGGGAAGAACATAGTCGGGGACCGCGTTGGGAGCGTTGGCCCGCTGGAGCGCGCTGACGATCTCGTTGGCGCTCTGGCCGTTCGCCGGGATGCCGATGAACGAGAGCTGGCCGTCCTCGCCCGGCGCGGTGAGGCTGGTGAAGTCGAGCTGGAGCTGGTCAGCGGAGGGCGAGGCGGAGGTTCCCGGCGGATGCTGGCTGAACACTGCGTCCGCTGGATACCACTGCACGCTCCACCCCTGCGCGGCGGTGTACACGTGGGGAGCGTGCGCCGGCACCGGGCCGAAGGGCGCGAAGCAGAGCAGGGACGTGCAGGGCTTCGCTGGTGCCGGCGGAAGTACCAGGGCGAGCGCCACCAGCGCGGCCGTGAGCAGGCCCAGGCCGGCGATCAGCGCGGTGAGGACCCGCCGGTGGCCGAGATGGCGGATGGCGGCGACCTGCTCACGGCCGGCCAGCGGGAAAGCAGCCAGCTGCGCGGGCGCTTCCGTCACGGACGGGGCGGCCGCAGCCAGCGCCGCCCCGGACCGGCCGCGCCGGCCCGCACCGACCAGCGGCAGCGGGTTGAGCGTTGTCGCCCGCTCGGCCACCCCGCACATCGGGCAGAACGGCATGGCGGGCACGACCCGGTAGCAGTGCGGGCAGACCCGGGGTGGCCCGATCCGGACGTCACGTTGCTCGTGCAGCAGTACGTGATGCAGCCCGATCCGTAGCACCAGCAGAGCGACCAAGGCCGCGGCCAGGTGCACCACCAGCAGGACGACGTCCGGCAGGCCGGCGTCGTCGGCGAAGCCGAGGCCGATCACCACGGCCAGCGCCGCAGCCAGCGCCACCGCGGGCGAGGCCAGCCAGCGGCCGCTCGCCGCCGAGCCGCTGCCCCGGCGCCGCCAGAGCGCCGCCCCGACGTATCCCGTGGTGGCGGCGGCCACCAGTGGGACGCTGACGCCGCGGACGACCGCCTGGGTGAGCACGGCCAGCGCCGACGAGCCCGTCACCAGGTTCCCGCTGCGCAGCAGCGGGGTCAGTTCGGTGAGCGTGGTGGCCATGGTCAGGCCCAGCGCCCCTGCTGCCCCGGCGGTGAAGCCGTCCAGCGCCTCGCTGCGGCCGGGCCGCCCCAGCCGGAGCAGCGCGACAGGCAGCAGCATGAGCAGCTGGCCGATCACCGGAACTGCTACCGCGGTCACCAGCGTTCCGCCGGTGAGCAGCGAGGGGGAATAGGCGGGCAGCAGCGAGTTTGAAACGAGCGGGCCGAGCAGCAGCCCCCAGGCGATTCCGAACGCCGCCCCGGTCGTGAAGATGACCGCGGTGGGGAGCGCGAACCGCACTTCCAGCGGGTCGATCTCGAACACGTAGACCAGGAACAGCAGTGGCACCGCGAGGGCGCTGATGGCGATCACCGGCGCCTCGAGCCCCGCTACCGCCATGATCACCAGAAGCACCGCGACCAGCCCGAACGCGACCCGGAAGGGGCCACGGGACCGGCCGGCCAGCTGCGGGAACAGTGAGCTCACGACGGCGAGCCGGAACACGCTCTCATCGGGGAAGGCGGAGTAGGCGTGTGCTCTCCGGGCGGCGCCCTGGCGCCGCAGGTGGGCCAGATGCCCACCGCAGGCGCCGCAGAATGCCGCGTCAGGGACCCTGGCTCCGCAGTGCGGGCAGGTCACCGTCCGCAGCGGCCCGGGTTCGTCGCTGCGGGTGCTGGTCATGGGATCACGAGCGCTGGTCACGGGATCACGACCGCCCGACGAGCGGGGCGAGATCGCGGGCCAGGTTCCAGGCATCAGGCGTGCCGAGCCCGGTGACCATGTCATAACCCGGGCTCGCGGGATAGAAATCGTTCCCGCCCACAGTCACATCGCGCAACGCCGGCGGCCGCTGCGACCCGCTGGCCAGCCGGTACAGCAGCGGATTGGCGAACCCGACCGGCTTGTCGCCCCTGGAGCGGAGGTACTCATCGATCAGGGACGTGAGCGCGGCCCACACCGGCGTGGCCAGTGAGGTCCCGCCCTCGCTGAGCCACCGTCCGTTGACACGGACCGAGGCGCCGCTGGACGGTGCGGCGTCAGCGGCCACATCGGGCACTTCACGGCAGTAACCGCCGGAGGGCTGCCCGCAGAAGGCACCATCCGAGTAGGAGCTGCTCACCCCCGGCGCCCGTTGCCACGGTGGCTGGCTGAACACTTTCGACTGCCCCCCGGTCGACCCCTGGGACAGCAGCGGCTCCGTCCAGCTGGTCTCGCCCAGGTACCGCCCCGCCGTGGTCAGCGCCAGCGCCGTGCCGCCCACGCTGGTCATCTGCGGGAGGTCACCGGGGAAGGAGATGCCCTCGGCCGGAATCTGGGCGTTGGCGGAGTGGATGCCCAGGCACTCGAGCCCGCCGGAGTCCCCGCTGGCGACAAAGGCCGAGGTCCCCCCCTGCTCGGCGAGCTTGACCGCATTGTTCACGGCGGCCAGGTCGGTGGAGGAGAAGATGCCCTCGCACTGGCCGAGGCTCACGCTCCAGATAGCGCCCGGATAGTCCTGGGCGACGGTCGAGAATGCCTGCTGGAACTGCGACGCGACCGACGCGTTCTTGCCGCCGAAGGCGTTCAGGTTCAGGTAGACCAGGTTCGCGTCGGGCGCGAGCGCGTGCGCCACCTCGATGTCCATGTCGCTTTCGCCGAGCACCTTCTGGTTCAGCGCGCCGATGTGCGGCAGCGGGTCGGCGAAGGCGGGCAGCCCGAGCTTGGCTGCGTAGGCGGACAGGTCGGCGGGGGAGTACCCGTCCACTTCGAAGAAGACGATGGTCTCGCCCCGCCCGAGATCGCCGCGGTTCCACAGCGGCCGGATGTTGTAGGCGTCCACGAAGCCACCTGGGGCGAGTCCGCCCACCGGGACGCCCTCGGGCCGCACATGACCGAAGGATGTGATGCGGCCGACCGCGGCGACGTCGCCGCCCAGTGCCCCTGGGACGTGCCCACTGCCTCTGGACGCGTAGAAGACGGCGTACCCGGGCAGCCGGAAGTCGTCGATGCGGACCCCGAGGGCGGGGCCGAGCACGGCCGGGGACGCCACGAGCAGCACCGTCGGCTGGCCAGCGAACCAGGTCGCCAGCAGCCCGCGGCTGGCCGCCCAGCGCAACAGCGACGCCGGCCGCCTGGCCGCGTGCAGCGCCACGAGAACCTCGGCGGTGGCGGCCCGGCTTGGCCCCAGATCGTGAGCACTTTCCAGCAGGGTGGCCCACAAGCCTGACCGGCCGCCGGATGCTGACTGTCCGCCCACCGCGGCAGCAGGCGCGGAGGCCGGTGACCGGGCCGGGGGGCCGGTGGAGGTCGGCGCACGCGTCGCGGTGATGCCAGTGAGACCGAGCGCAGCAAGCGCAGCAGCGCCGAGCGCACTCGCGAGTCTGGCCGTTCCTGCCACCGGCGGCACCTTCCGTACCTAACGATCATGACTGGCACTGCGAGATCAGGTGACCCGTGCTGAAGTAACTCCCGGTCAGGCCGAAGTGTAAGCAGTTCAAACGCTGTCTCCGTATCCCCCATTCGCGTAGTCGCGCAGGACGCCCTCCGTCAGCCCCATGATCGGGGTGCCCGCCGACGGGCTGGCCGGGGCGCCGATCAGGGCTTCCGTACGGAACTGAAGATAAGCCGGTACTCCTCAACCGCGCGGATCACGGCGCTCGTCGCCGCTACCGTGTCGACGCGGATCGCCGCCGCGGCACTCCGGCTCGCCGCGAGCGCCTCCTGATCCCGCCACAAGGTCTCGATGATCGAGTGCCCCGAGGTCCGGTCGACGAACATCAGCGCGCTGCAGAAACCGTCTGTCTCGGCCAGCTGGGGGACAGCGGTGTCCCCGAACGCGGCGACCGCATCCTCGACCGCTGGCGCCGCGACGTCCATCCGCGTCAGCCGGACGCCCTGGCCGCTGCGCAGCGACGCCTCCTTTTCGAAGACGGGAACCCGGTAGCGCTCGACGGTGACGGTTCCGGTGGCGCGCCGGACCGCTTCGGCGCGGTTGGGCGCGACTGCCCGCTCGCTCGCCCGCAGTGCGTCGCCCGACGCCCAGAAGGATTCGAGTATCACGATGCCGAGTTCCGGGTTCATCTGCAACGACATTCCCAGGTTGCCCGGCTGGCTCTCGATTCCCAGCCGGACCTCACTCTCCATGAACTTGACCGAGTCACTCAGCCGAAGCGGATCTGCGGTGATCAGATTGAGCCGGACATGCATCACGACTCAACGGTTCTCCGCCGCCGCTGACGTGTCAACCTGCCAGATCGGGTAGGAACAATGTGCCGCTGTCTCCCGCCCGGTGGCTTCGTGCTCGGCGGTCACGTCGCGCAGGGTGGCGACGAAAACCTTCTTTGTCCCTCCCAGCCGGAGATTGGCTGGGTTGCGACCCACACCGTCCGCCCGTTGCGGTGCCGGATCGGGCAGGTGTAGCGCCTTCCAGTCGAGGGCTCCGCTGCGGCCGGTGTCAGGCATCATCCGGGTGCTGCCCTTTCACCGCCGGGACCTCAGGCGGGGGCGGACCTGCTGGGTCGCTGCCGCCGCTGGGAGCGAGTGCGTCCGAGACGCGCTCATGGAGTTCGAGCCCGGTCAGGGCGATCGTCAGGATCCCGGCCACCGGGCCATCACCGACCACCACCCGCAGCGGGATTCCCGAAATCTGGCCCCGACGGTGATAGGACGTCAGCAAGGCCACCCCCACCGAGCCAAGGTGCTGCACGTTGGTCAGGTCGACCACCACCGGCGCCGGAGGGATCGCCGCGGCGACGGCATCGGCCAGGTACTTATCGAGGCGCGGGCCGGTGGCCATGTCGATCTCGCCGATCAGACGCAGCACGACCGCCTCGTCCCAGCGTTGCTGTTCTACCGTCAGCAGGTCATCGTCGCCGCGCGCGGCCACTGACGGCGCGGCCGGCGCGGGCGCGGCCGGCAGGCTGTAGACGATCTCATCCAGGCGCTGCCGGATGCCAGCGGATGCGTGGGCGTCGCCGCCGACCGCGGCCACCAGCCGGTCGGCCAGGTCGCGCAGCTTGATGTTCGAGTGCTGAGACTGCCAGCTGAGCAGCGCGAACGCGGCCTCGGCATCCAGGCCGTAGACGAGCATCAGCGCGCCCTTGGCCTGCTCGATCGTGGCCCGCGAGGCGATCGCTTTGCGCATGGCACTCGCCACCTCCTGTGACCTGGCCCTGGCCTGCGGCTCGGTCACATCGATGAGATAGCCGCGGATACCCGTCACCGCGCCGTCGGCGTCAAAGGTGCCCTCCCCGGCGATCAGTGCCCAGCGAAGCTTCCCCCCGGCGTCGACGACTCGGTAGAGGAAGTTGAAGAGTTCGCCGCCAAGCAGGCAGTCTTCAAATAGCCGTGCAGCGTGCCGCCGATCGGCGGAGTGGGCATGAGCCAGCAGAAGTGCGGTGGTCGGGACCACCTCGCCGCGGCGGAAGCCGTGAATGGCGTAGACCCCATCGGACCACTTCCAGGCATCGCTGCCCGCGGCATAGTGGTAGCTGCCCATGCCATTCCCCTGGTCGGCTGCCCTGCCGATCACCCCCCGGTCACTGGACCCGCTCTTTCTCGGCCTCCTGGCTGCGTTCAGTGAATACCCGGGCCAGGTCGACGCGGGAGCTAATGTCCAGCTTGCGGAAAACCTGGCGAAGATGGAAGGCGACGGTGTGCGTGCTCAGGAACATCTCGTTCGCGATCCGCTGATTCGTCAAGCCCTGGGCAACCAGATCAGACACTGCGCGTTCGGTATCGGTCAGGCTGGCCCAGCCGGACCTGGGCCGGCTGGCATGCGTGAAATGCCGGCGCCGGATGCCGATCCCGCGCAGCCGCCGTCGCACCCGCCTGCCGTCGCGCAGCGCCGCGGCCTGGTCATAGCCGGCCAGCGCCGCCTCGAGACTCCGGCCGCCCTGGGTGAGGTCCTGCCGCCCGATGAGCAGTACGCCGAGGTCCTCCGCCGCTGACGCGCGGGCCCAGGGATCGGGACTGCCCTCGGCCGCGCGGTTCAGCGCATCGGCGTCGCGGCCGAGCAGGCCGTGGGCATGCGCGGCCGCCGCCGCGACCCCGGCGAAACCTGGATTGCTCGCGGCCAGGCGGCCGGCCGCCGCCGCCACCGCTTCGGCGTGCTCCCTGTCTCCCTGGCTGAGTGCGAACCGGATCAGCCACCCGGGTGCGGTCAGGTCTTCGAGCAGCATGGTATGGCCGCGTGCCACCTTGGAATACAGGTCCGCCGCCAGTTCCGCGGCGCCATCCGGGTCCTCGCGAGCCTGGGCTAGCTGGGCCGCGACCAGGAGGCACCGGGTCCGCCCATAGCCCGGCCCGTGTCGCCGCAGCCGCTCCTGGAAGCTGTTCACATGCCGGACCGCAGTGGGCAGGTCACCAGCTCGCAGCGCCGCCGTGGCCAGCACGGACAGGCCGTACAGGCTGAACAGGTGGGTTCCCTGCGCCGCCGCCAGCTGGAGGCCCGTTTCCGCGCCTCCCACCGCTTCGGCGGGCCGCCCGGCCGCGAGAGCCAGGTGAGCGGCCAGGATCTCCGGGCTGGCGGCGCGCCCGCCCGGCCAGGTGGCCCTGGCGTCCGCCCTGAGCGCACGGACCACCTCGTCGGCCTCGGCATGCTGGCCGAGCACAACCAGCATGCCGCCCAGGAGCAGCAGGGCGATCTCGCGGCGCTTCACGGCTGGCCCGGGGCTGACCGGCTGGGCCGCCTCCCGGGCCATGTCCAGCGCGGCCGGGAGCCGGCCGTCGCGCCAGTTGATCAGGGCACGGACGAGCAGACCGGCGACGGGCCTCGTATCGCCGTGCTGACCGGGACCGGTCAGCACCGCTTCGGCGCGCACCCGGGTCCGCTCGATATCCTCCGCCGATGCGCAGAGCCCTAGTACCAGGGCGGTCTCGGCCTCGTCACGGGCCTCGCCGCCGAGTCCCGGCTCATCGAGCAGCCCCTCAGCCTGGGAAACCGCGGCGGCCGGCCGACCACTGTAGAACAGAACGGACGACAGGACTGTGCGCAGCCACAGCTCCACCGGACCTGGCACCCCGGCCGGCCCGGACAGCGTGGACCGGGCCAGGTCCTCCGCTTCGGCCAGCCGCCCGGCGGCGGTCAGGGCTCTCGCTGCGGTCACAATCCGCGGGAACCGGCCGACGTCCGCCGGATCCGTCAGGACGAGTGCCTGGAGCGCCAGGTCCGCGGCGGTCTGCGGGGCGAAGGCCAAGGACGCCCGTGCGGTGCGGTCCAGCCGCTCCAGAACAGCCGGGGCGCACGGACGGCTGCCGCTGACCAGATGCCCGGCCGCCTCGATGGCCGAGCCGCCCCGGGTCAGCAGGTACTCACCGATCTGCCGGTGCAGCGCGCGGCGGGCCGACGGCGGCACGCTCTCGGTGACAGCTCGCCACACGAGTTCCCGGCCGAATGCCAGTGTTTCCGGCGTGGCCACCAGCAGGCCGGCCGACAGCGCCGCGTCAACCTCCGGCAGCAGCCCGGCTGGCGTCTCGCCGAGGAGCGCCGCGACGTCGTCGACCGTGAACGACCGGCCCAGAACGGCACCTATGGCCAGGAGTTGCCGCGTACGGGGGCCGAGCCCGCCGACCCAGCGTTGCACCACTGCTCCGAGCCGCCGCGGCAGCTCGCTGGACGCCAGCCGGGCCGATCCGCCGTCAGCCCGGATCTTGCCCTCATCCCGCAGACCCGCTAGCAGTTCGGCTAGCAGTAACGGGTTCCCGCCCGCCCCGAACGCCAGCGCCAGTAGTTCCTGGTCTGGAGCAGCGCCGAGCATCTCGGCCACCACGTCGGCCACTACGTCATCACCCAGTGGGCCGAGCCGTATGCGGACGGCCCCGGCCCGCTCCAGATGGCCGAAGACCCGCTGGGCATCGCTGTAGGTGCTGGCCGTGCTCCTGGCCAGGATCCAGAGCGGGGGCCGGATCTGCGGGCGCCGGGCCAGGCCGCGCAGCCGCCAGAGCATTCCCGGGTCGGCGCACTGCAGATCGTCCAGCACGACCAGCGTGGGGTTTTGTGCCGCGCGCGGCGTCGGGCGGGACAGCCGCCGGTCTACCGGCGGCTCCCGCACGTGTGCGCCGCGAACGGTCTCGTCCCCGGCAGCCGGCATCAGGAGCTCTTCCGGCGGCGTCCGGAGCAACTGGCTGGCTGGCGCGCCATCGGCCGCCTGGTCCGTCCGCCCCCAGGCCAGCGTGAACCCTCGCGCGGCCGCGGCGGCCGCGGATTCTTCCAGGAAACGGCTCTTCCCGACTCCTGGCTCTCCTTCGACGAGCAGTATCCCGGCCCGCCCTGTCTCGGCGGCCCGAACCAAATCGAGCGCAACTCTCAGTTCCCTATCTCGGCCGCGCATCTTTCGGCCTCCGAAGAACTAGGTCGCCACAGCGCGACGCTCTGGTTACTCGCCGAGCGGCAGTCCCGCGCTGTCGTGGCGTCCCCAGGCACCGCTAGGGCCATCGTGGAGTCGCGTAAAAATCAATGTAATCATCAGGTCAGACGCAAGACAAGGCAATTGCCGGCTTTCTGGGGCACTGATTTCCTCGGCGGTCTCGGCCGTAAGTCTTTTGGTAAAAGCCAGGTCATGTATTTCCTGGGCTGGCCGTAGCACGTCCGGCTGGGCCTCAAGATCTTCGGGGCAGCGCCCCTGTTCCTGGCGTTAGCGATCAAGGCCGGCCTGTCCGGGTGTTGCCTAGAATCCGAGCCATCCAGGCTCATCGGCCACAATGGCGTACTCCGGTCCCTGATGTTGGCTTGATATACGGCACGTTATTCGTGCCTAATGATCCGCGCGATACTTCACCGCCCTGGCGTAAGGGCGGCGGGTGTACGGGAATTAAGCACGGGACCTCACAATGCGTGAGCCAGGTCGGAGTCGATCACGTGGTGCGCCCGGCGCCGTACCTGGAAGGCCGCGGAAATCTCCATGATGCCGAAAATGACCAGCCACGCACCCATGACGACCGCCAGCACGACCAGCGATATGCCGGGAATCATCAGCGCGATCACCCCGGCGATGATGCTGAGGATGCCGGTAGCCGCGGTCCAGCCGCGGGCGGGCATCTCGCGATGGGACAGTGCAGCGAATATCTCGATGGCACCGTTGACGACCCAGAAGATTCCCAGCAGGAGCGCGAGCGCGACGATAGTCAGCAGCACGTGGCGCAGGGCGTAGAGGCCCACGGCGAACGACAGCACGCCCAGCAGGGCAAGTAGCGCGCGCGTGCCCCCGGTCAGGTCATCGCTGGCCAGTGCGGCCACGAACCTGAAGATCCCGGTGACCACGAGCTGGGCGCCGAGCAGAATGGCCAGGACCAGGATCGTGGCGCCGGGCCAGGCGAGGGCGGCCACGCCGGCTAGCAGCGTGATGACGCCGAAGGCCAAGATCCATACCCAGTACCGTCCCAGCCGGGCGATGACGTCCGCCGGGTCTGTGCTCGAGTGGTTGACCATTTCCATGATTCCTTCCGCTTCAGGCGATCTGCGGTAGCTGGTATGGCACGGCAGGTTGCCTCGGCAGCCTCGGCTGGGGGGCGGTGGGCCGGCCGGAAAGCAGCGCCGTCACCGGGACGCCCTTCAGCCACTCGCGGCGCAGAGCGTTGCGGTCGGTCTCGACTAGCCCGCCCCAGATACCATGTCGTCCCACGCCACGCCATTGCCGCAGCGACAGTTCCAGGCACTCGGCCCGTATCGGGCAGGCAGCGCAGATAGCAAGCGCACTGGATGCTTCAGCGCGCGCCTGTGCGGCCGCAGTGGCGATGGGAAACCAGTCGTCTGGATCACGGGCGCTATCCGCACACGCGGCCAGTGGGCTGACCACGAAACTATGCAGCTCCTCGTCGGTCAGCTCAGCTGGCTCTGGGCCAGCTAGCTTTGGGTACCGCCCCGGTGCGGACGAGATGGTCATAGGTCTGCCCTCCTGCCCTGTCGCGTTATGGCGTTGCCGCATCTCCCGCGGCATTAGGGCCAGCCTGGTCGCATCACCGTTCCCGGCACTTCGTCAAGGTGTGTAGTCCTGACCGCCCGGCAGGCGAGTGCGGCGAGCGGGGAGACACAGCACGACTAGCCGGTCTGGGGATGCGGTGCCGCTGCCGGCGGGACAGCATCGAGGGCGTAGGCACGTGCCCAAACGCCCACAGCCCAAGTCATGAGGAGGTTAGGCGATGGCACAGCTTCCGGCCCGCCGGAACGCGCGCAACGTCACCCTGGTCAGCCCGTCCCGCGAGTTCGAGGACATCTACGACCGGATGGGGCAGCTGCTGAATCTAACGTTCGGGGACCTGCCCTTCGGGCAGGTGCTGAACGCGCCGTGGACGCCCCTGGCCGATATCTCGGAGACCGACGACAGCTACGTGATCGAAGTCGACCTTCCCGGAGTAACCAAGGACCAGCTCAACGTGGAGTTCAATGACCGTGAACTGGTCATCACCGGCGAGATCGCCGAACCGAAGGAAGAGGGCAAGCGCCGGCGGAGATCACGTCGCACCGGGCGCTTCGAGTTCCGCACCTCCCTGCCCGGGGACGTCAATCCGGAGGGCGTCAGCGCGAGCCTGTCCGACGGGGTTCTGACCGTCAGGGTCCCGAAGTCCGAGGCGGCCAAACCGCGCCGCGTCGAGATCACGGGCTGACCCGCGATCGTCCCGGGAGCGGTCCCGGTGGACGTTCGGGGTACCACCGGGGCCGTTAGGAGGTAGGTGCCTGTGACGGTCAGAATCGGGCTCGCAGGTGCCGGACGCCGCGCGGCTGAGGCGTATGCACCGGCGCTGGCTCGTTGCGGGCAAGCTCGCTTCGCTGGAGTGTGGGCGCCGAGGCTGCCGGCCGCGGAATGCCTGGCCAGCCAGCACGCCGTCCGCGCGTACCACCGGTTCGACGACATGCTGGGCGGCTGCGACGCGGTGGTGCTGGCAGTGCCGCCAGCCGCGGCGCCCGACCTCGCCGAGGCCGCCGCCGGCCGGTCGAAGGCTGTCCTCCTGGAGAGCCCGATCGCCGCCGACCTGGCCGGGGCGCAGCGACTGGCCCGGGCGGTGGCCGTCTCCGGCGTGACATCTCAGGTCGCCCTCATGTGGCGCTACTCCGCGCCCGTCCGGTCGTTCCTTACCTCCGGGGTTCCGCGGACACATCCGATGGGCGGCAGCGGCCGGCTGGTCTCCGCAGCGCTGGCGCGGACATCGGCCGGGCCAGCCTGGCGCACGGAGATGGGTGTGCTACGCAGCCTCGGTCCTTACCTCATTGACCTGCTCGAGGCGGCGCTGGGACCGGTCGGCGCGGTGCGCGCGCATGGTGATCCGGACGGCTGGCTCGGGCTGCTGCTCGAGCACTCGGCGGGCCGGTTCAGCGAGGCCTCACTGACAGCGGTCGCTGCCGAGGGCAGCGAGCGGGCCGATGTTGAGATCTTCGGCAGCGGCGGCGCCGCTGCCATCGACTGCCGGGCGGTGGCCGGCCCGGACGCGTTCGACACGATGTTCCGGGAATTCGCGGACGATGTCAGGCGCGGCGTGCCGCACGAGCTTGACGTGCGGCGCGGCCTGCACCTGCAGCAGGTGATCGAGGAAGCCGAGGCTGACCTGATCGGCGCCTGAGCCGGTCACGAGGTGGCATCGGGCCGCTGGGGCAGCGGGAACCGCAGCTCAGCGCCCACGAGGTAGTCGCGGAGCTGGGTGTCGGCGTCGACATGATGGATCGTCCCGCCTTCGTCGATTGTTACCTGCGCGAGCTCGTCAATGACGTCCGGCGTGCGCCGGGTGGCATTCCCGCACAGGGGGCAGACCTCCCCGGAGAGGGCCAGCCAGCCCGACTGGTCGCATACGACGCCCGGGGCGGTCGCCCCGTCCAGCACGAGCAGGGTCTGGATCGCTCCTACGGTGCCGGCCCACAGGCCCATCCGCAGGCCAAGCGTGGCCAGGCCGCCGGCCGCGACCTTCTCGAGCACGTCGGAGACCAGCTGCCGCTCCCGTTCGCGCTCGTAATGCACCGCGATGGCCCCGGCGCTTCCGCGTATCTCGGCCAGCGGCGCGGTGCCCGGGTCGACGCTGAACGTCCCGGCTACCCGGGCACGGAGCTCGTGGGGCAGCTGCTGGACGAATTCCTTTGCCTGGTAGCCGTGGCCGCCGATGATGAGCACGTCGTACCCGCCGCTCTGGAGCAGTTCGTCCAGCAGCCCCGCGACGTGCCGGTAATGCCGCTTGCTCAGCTCATCCGCCTTGTTGCGCGCCCGGTCCTCGGCACCCGCTGCGTAGTTGGGTTTGCGCAACACCGGATCCTTGACCTGGCCCAGCTCGCGCATCTCATCCTGGTAGAGCTCCCACAGCCGGGCTGAGGTCTTGTCAATCACGGCCACACAGCTGCGGTCGTACTCATCGAGCACCGCGAGCATGGGACGAGCGAACGGCGTTGCGTCCACCATCACCCTGTCCCGCACCGGCAGCGGCAGCGTCACCTCCTCGTACAGGCCGCGGCCGCTGCACGTGAAGATCGCCACCGCCCCCGGCCGCCAGCGCTCCTCGCCCAGCGCGTCCTTGATGCGGGCTATGTCGCCGCGTACCGAGATCCGGCGCTCGCGCTCGATCGTCCCGTCCTTGGCCAGCGGGCGGATCTCGTCGAGCAGGCTCGACACCCGCGTGCGCAGTTCCCTCCGGCTGGCGCCCGGGGGGATGCGCGCGTAGAGGGAGACCACCGGCAGGCCGTCGCCATTGAAATGGAGGATGCTGTTGATCGTCTCTGCGGTAATCATGAGCGCCTCGCCTAGATAAGCAGCCGGAAGAGGGTGAAAGCGCGTTCCCACTCCTGGCTTCCCACGGTCTTCATCTCCGTGTCTATGAGCTTTAACGTCCTGGCCAGCGCGACGCTGATGCCGCCGAAGATCAGCGGAAGCCCGGCCTGGGTCTCCTCGCTCAGTGCGGCGGCGAGCGGCGGGCGGGCAGCCAGGGAGTCGAGAACGGGCCGAAGCTCGATCTCCTCGTCGATGCGCTCGAACCCGTGCACGCTTTCCTGCAGGCCCCTGGTGATCGGCAGGTCCCAGGGCTCGATGACGTCGCGGGCATTCGCCTTCGCGGTGGCCTGGCCCATGAGCAGCAGGTCGTAGATCGCGTCATTGACGAATTCGAGGTAGCGCTTGACGTCGTCCCGGTCGACCGTAACGCCGCCTGCGGCCCGGAAAAAGCGCTCGAACTTCGTGAATCCCATCACTGGCATCGCCGGTGCCTCCTCACGTTGGCCGCATCCTTTCGAACGCGAGCCGGATCGCGGTTGCGCCCTCGCCGACGGCCGCGGCGACCCGTTTGGTCGAGCCGCTGCGGACATCGCCCACCGCAAAGATGCCCGGCTGGCTGGTCTCCAGCATCGAGCGCCGCCAGCTGGTCTCAGCTCCAGCCGCGGCGTCGGCCGCCAGCACCGCGTCGGGCCCGGTCCGGATGAAGCCATGCTCGTCGAGGGCAACCAGGCCGCCCAGCCAGCCAGTGCAGGGGGTCACGCCAATGAAGGCGAAGAGGGCCCGAGCCTTGAGGATGCGCCGCGCGCCGGTCCTGTTGTCCTCGACGGCGACCGCGTCCAGCGCCTGGTCGCCGAGCAGTTCCCGCACCTCGGCGCCGAGCATGACCTGCACGTTCACGATCCGGTCGATCTGGTCGGTGAGGTAGCGCGACATGTACTCACCCAGATCATGGTCGCGGACGATGAGGGTGACCCGCGCGGCGTGCCTGGACAGGAAGATGGCCGCCTGCCCCGCTGAGTTGCCGCCGCCGACGATGGCCACGGGATCGCCGCGGCACAATAGCGCCTCCGCCTGCGATGCCGCGTAGTAGATGCTCATCTTCTCGAAATGCTCCACCCGCGGCACGGCCAGCCGGCGGTACCTGGCACCGGTGGCGATGACCACCGAAGAGGCCGTGACCGAGGTTCCGTCCTCGATCCGCACGGTGTACTGAGCATCGTCCGACCAGATGGACCTGGCCTCTGCGGGCACGGCGAACCGGGCACCGAACTTCCGCGCCTGGAGCACCGCCCGGTCCGCGAGTTCGGTACCGGAGATACCGGACGGGAATCCGAGGTAGTTCTCGATCCGTGAGGAGGTTCCGGCCTGGCCGCCGGTGGCCGTGCCGTCGAGGACTACGGTCTGCATGCCCTCGGAGGCCCCGTACACGGCGGCGGACAGGCCCGCCGGCCCCGCGCCGACCACGAGCAGATCGCAGCTGGTGCGGGGGGCGCTGGGGGCCGGGAGCCCGATCGCGGCGGCCAGCTCGGCGTTGCTCGGATTGCGGAGCAGCCGCCCAGCCGCGATCACGATCGGGGTATCCTCCGGCGCCACCGCGAACTGCGCGAGCAGTGCCTCGGCGGCCGGGTCGGCCTCCAGGTCCAGCCACCGGAAGGGAAGCCGGTTCCGGGCCGCGAAGTCCCGCAGCCGCCGGGTGTCCGGCGAGTACCCCGAGCCGACGATCCGCAGGCCGACGCCGAGCCCGATCAGGAGAGAGCGGCGGACCAGGTAGGCGCGCAGGATAAGGTCGCCGAGCGCGGGATCGTGGGCCACCAGCTCCCTGAGGTGATCAACAGATACCGCGAGCACTTCGCCCGCGCTGACCGCCACGGCGGTGTAGTAGCAGGCCTCGCCAGTCAGCAGGCTGAGTTCACCGAGAAAGCGGCTGCGGCCATGCACGGCGATGATGCGCTCCTCCGGCGTCCCGCGCCCTTCGACGACAGCCACCTTCCCGGCCAGAACAACGAAAAGGCCGCAGTTCCGGTCGCCTTCCCGGAACAAGATCTCCTCCGGCGGCACGGGACGGCGCTGGCCGAGCGCGGCCAGCGCGCCGATCTGCGCATCACTCAGCCGGGGATACGCCCCCTGTAGATCGGGGGTCTCCGCGGGCGGCTCGGCCGGCTCGGGAGGGCCGGAGATCGCGGCCGGCCCGGGCTGCTGATCACGGGGCCCGCCGCGGCGATCAGACAAAGGCTTCGTCGACATAGCACCAGCGCCAATCCTCGCCCGGTTCGAACGACCGCACGATCGGGTGCCCCTTCGCGTAGGCGTGGCCGCGAGCGTGCCGGAGCCCGCAGGTCACCTGGGCTGCATGCCGGGGCTCATCGCGGGCGGTGCCGTCGGAGCCCGCACGGCACTGCGAGCCACTCCGGACAGCAGCGTGATCACGGCGACGCCAGCGACCAGGTTGATCACCGCGGTAAAGACCTTGCTCTGCAGGGTGGCAGGCTGGGCGAACGGCGCCGCGACGACGATGAGGTCGGCCAGCGCGGTGATCCAGATGAAGAAGCTGAGCGGCCGTGGCGCGCCGAGCAGCAGGACATGCAGCAGGCCCGTCGCGAGGAGCGCGCCTGCGGCGGCCACCCCGGCGTAGACACCGGTCGTGGAGCTGCCGAGGTTCCCGGCCGCCTTGGGGGCCAGCACCGGGATGCCCAGGATGCCGCGCGCGATGAAAACGCCCGCCACTACGACGAGGGCCGCCACGACGGCGGTGGCGACACCGCCAGCCCAGAGCCTGCCGGGTCTCAGCCGGGGCGGCTCGGCTGACTCATCGATGTCCAGGCCATAGGGCGCAGCCATGGCGGTCACCTCCGCGCAGCGTGATCTCTTCGGATCAGGGGTCAGGTTCCGGGTCCAGGTACCAGGCTTGCCGCCGCAGGATGCTTCCACATCCTCCAGACGGGTAGTAACGAAGCCGCCAGTCATCCGGCGGCCTTTCGGTAGACCAGCAGTCCGTGCCGGTGCTTGCCCTGGGTGAACCCGGGTTCCGCGGTGGCCACCTCGCCATCGACGGACAGCCAGATCGGCTGGCTGTCCGCCGAGCGGATGTCGACCGATCCGGCCAGCCACGAGCGGTAGACCCGGCAGCGGCCGAGTGTGCCGGTCAGCACCGCGGCCACCAGGCGTGACCTGGCCAGCGGCCCGGCATCGACGACGCGGATATCGAGGCAGCCGTCGGACAGATCGGGACGGTAGGAGGGGGCCATTCCCTGGGGTTCGTACCGGCAATTGCCGGCGAAATACAGCCATAGCCGCCGGCGCGTGCCGTCCAGGATCAGCTCGTGCGGCCGGCTGCGCCCCAGTACCTGGATGAGCGCTATGACCGCCGCTGGCCGCTTGCCTAGCCGGCCCTCGAGCTGCTCCCTCGCGTGTACGAGATCCACATACACACCGGTGCTCGAGGTATTGATGAACGACCGGCGGCCTGCGATGCCGACGTCCACCAGCACGGCCTCGCCCGCCCGCAGCGCGGCCACGGCGTCGTGGGCCGAGCGGACGCCCAGATCGGCGGCGAAGTGGTTGAACGTGCCGGCCGGAATCACCAGCAGTGGCAAGCCCATCTCCAGCGCGATCGCCGCCGCCGCGCTGACCGTGCCGTCGCCACCGGCCACTCCGAGGATCCGCGCCGTCGCCGCGGCCTCGCGCAGCTGGGCCGTCAGGTCCTGGCCGGTGGCCGTCTCGATGACCGTGGCCTCGGGAAGCTCGGCGGCCAGCAGTTTGACCAGCCTGGCTGAGGCCGTTCCCGCTGAAGTGTTCACCACCAGGGCCAGGCCCTCGCCGGCTGTCGCGGCGGGCGCCCGCCGCGACGGCCTGATCGCCACGGCCGGCCGCAGCGGCCGTCGTGGCCACCAGTGCAAGGTCATCACCCCGGCCGCGGCCCCGATAGCGGTCCCGGCCAGCACGTCCGACGGGTAGTGCACTCCCGTTGCTACCCGGGAGGCTCCCACCGCCGCGGCGAGTGCGATGACCGGCCCGGCCAGCCACGGCATCTCGATCGCCACGCCGGTCGCGAAGGCCGCTGCGGACGCGGCGTGCCCCGACGGAAACGACGTGGTCACGGGGGCCCGGTGCAGCCGCCGGGCGGCCGGAACGTCGAAATCAGGGCGGCGGCGGGCGGCCAGGCCCTTGGCGACGATGTTGGTCGCCGCGCTGGCCGCCGCCATGCCACCCAGGCCCCGCCACGCGGCCCGCCGGGCCCACCGGTCGCCGGTTGCCCATAGCCCGGCGGCCAGCACGGTCCACAGCACGCCATGGTTGGCGAGCCGGGACAACCTGGGCATGATCTGGTCGAGCGCCGGGGACTCGGTCTGGGCGATGCGCAGAGCGGCGGCCCGGTCGAGCGCCGCGATCCGGCCGCTCAGACCGGGGTCCCGGCCGAGGCGGCCGGCTGCTCCCAGGTCGACGCCGTCGGATCGTCCCCGTGCAGGGCCCTCATGAGTTCCTGCTCCGCGTCGTGCGGGAGCGACGTCCGCAGCACAGTCCCGCCGTAAGGCCGCAGCGCTTCCACGAACTTATCCGGGGTGACCTTGCGGACGAGCACCAGTATCGCCGATGTTCCCGGCTGCACCATGTCCTGGACGCGCTGCTTGAAGTCGTCCTTGAGGCCGACGTTCCCGGCTGCGCCCAGCGCTGCCCCCATCAGGCCTCCCGCGATGCCGGCCAGCGGAGCGAGCGGGAACAGGAACAGCAGCCCGATCAGCACCCCCCAGAACAGGCCGCTGAAGGTGCCCCAGGCCACGGCGTGATGGGCTGGCGTCGTGACGTGCAGCTTGCCTTTCCTGTCACGCCTGATAATGGCGGCGTCGTCCAGGTCGACCAGATAGTCGTGCTCTAGCCTGACGAGCTCTTCCCAGACGTTCTGGGCCGTGTTCTCGTCCGGGTAACCGATAACGATCAAGTCACTCATAGCGGAACCACCCTCGCTGGCTGGATATGGCACGCTCCCGTGCGTACATGCCCAGGGTCGGCGCGAGGGCCGCCGCGCACATCGTCAGATCGGCTAGTTCGGGTCCGTGCCCGCGGCGGCGGCCCACCGGAGCCGCCAGCTGCCCCAGGACTAACCAGATTGGGGATGTGACCGCTTCCCCGGGCGGGCAGCGTGAGGAAGATCGGCAGCGTCCCGCCAAGCCGCGGTGGCCTGTGAGCCAGCGGGCTAGCAGGCCCATGAGGAGGTAGTGATGGCAGCTGTGGTCGGCATCGATCTTGGCACCACCAACTCCGTGATCGCGACGACGGAGGCGGGCAAGCCGACGGTGATACCCAACGCCGAGGGGTCGCGGACGACCCCGTCGGTGGTGGCCTTCACCCCGCAGGGCGAGCGCCTGGTAGGCCAGCTCGCCCGGCGGCAGGCGATCCTGAACCCGAAGGGAACGATCTACTCGGCGAAGCGTTTCATCGGGCGGCGCTATGACGAGGTCACCAGTGAGCTGAACGCCGTGTCGTTTGACGTGGCCGCCGGGCCCGACGGTGCCGCCCGGTTCGAGATCCAGGGCAGGCAGTACGCCCCGGAGGAAATCTCCGCCCTCGTGCTCCGCAAGCTCGTCGAAGACGCGTCGAAATTCCTCGGCGAGAAGGTCACCGAGGCCGTCATCACGGTGCCGGCTTACTTCAACGACGCTCAGCGCCAGGCGACCAAGGACGCCGGCCGCATCGCCGGGCTCGAGGTGCTTCGGATCATCAACGAACCCACGGCCGCGGCTCTCGCCTACGGCCTGGACAGGAAGGGCAGCGAGACCGTGCTGGTCTTTGACCTGGGCGGCGGGACCTTCGACGTGAGCGTCCTCGACATCGGCGACGGGGTGGTCGAGGTCCGCGCCACGGCCGGCGACACGCACCTGGGCGGTGACGACTTCGACCGCCGCGTCGTCGACTACCTGGCCGACCAGTTCCAGCGGGACAACGGCATTGACCTGCGAGCCGATCCGCAGGCGCTGCAGCGCCTCTTCGAGGCGGCCGAGAAGGCGAAGGTGGAGCTGTCCTCGGTGACCCAGACGACGATCAGCCTGCCGTTCATCACCGCCGATGCCTCGGGGCCCAAGCATCTCAACACGACCCTGATGCGCTCGACCTTCGACCAGATCACCGCTGATCTCGTCGAGCGCACCACGGGGCCGGTCCAGCAGGCCCTGGCCGACGGCAAGCTGACGGCCGCCGATATCGACGAGGTGATCCTGGTCGGCGGGTCGACCCGGATCCCGGCCGTGCAGAACCTCGTGCGGCGGCTGACCGGGGGCAAGGACCCCAACATGACCGTGAACCCGGACGAGGTCGTCGCCCTCGGCGCGGCGGTGCAGGCGGCCGTGCTCAAGGGCGAGGTCAAGGACGTTCTGCTGCTTGACGTCACGCCGCTGTCGCTCGGCATCGAGACCCTCGGCGGGGTCATGACCAAGGTGATCGAGCGCAACACGACGATCCCGGCCCGCCGCACGGAGGTCTTCAGCACGGCCGAAGACAACCAGCCTGCGGTGGACGTGGTGGTACTGCAGGGAGAGCGGGAACGCGCCGCGGACAACCGGGTCCTGGCCCGGTTCCGGCTGGAGAACATCCGTCCCGCCCCGCGGGGCGCGCCGCAGATCGAGGTCACCTTCGATATCGACGCGAACGGGATCCTGAACGTCTCGGCCAAGGACAAGGACACCGGGGCGGAACAGCGGATTACCATCAGCGAGACCTCCAACCTGGACAAGTCCGAGATCGAGCGGATGGTCAAGGACGCCGAGCAGCACCGGGACGAGGATCGGCGGCTGCGCGAGCTGACCGATGCCCGCAACGAGCTGGACGCGGCCGCCTACGCGGTCGAGCACCTGCTGGCCGAGCGCGGCGACTCAGTTCCGGTGCACGAGAGGGCCAGGGCTGACTCGCTGGCGGCCGACGCACGGCAGGCGCTCAAGGACGACACGCCTGCCGACCGGCTCCGGACGCTCACCGCCGAGCTGCAGCAGGTCTACCAGAGCCTGATCGCGGCCGCCGGCGCCCCGCCGCCGGGCGGGCAGCCGGGCGATGGTGCCGCTGGCCGGGCAGGCACGGGCCCCGGCCGGACCGGCCCGGCCCGCGGTGACGATGACGACGTGATCGACGCGGAGTTCACAGCCCATGACTGAGCGAGCCCCGGCGCCAGCGCAGGCCGGCGCCGAGTCAGCCGACCCAGCGGGCCCTGGCTCCGCTGAGACGATCGCCGACCTGCGCAGCCAGCTCGCTGAGGCGCAGGACCAGCGGCTGCGCGCGCTGGCTGACGCCGACAACGTGCGGAAGAGATGTGCCGCCCAGGTCAGCCGCATCGAGGCGGAGGTCACGGCCCGGGTGGCGGCCCAGTGGCTGCCAGTCGTTGACAACCTGGAGCGCGCCCTGGAACACCCCGGCGCAGCCCCGGGCGCCATCGTCGAAGGCATCCGGGTGGTCCGGGACCAGGCCCTGGGCGTCCTGGCCGCTCTCGGCTTCCCCCGGCGCGACGACACCGGCGCGCCGTTCGACCCCGCCCGCCACGACGCCATCGCGACCCGGACCGACCCCGCCGTGCCGCCCGGGACGGTGGTCGAGGTCACACGGCCGGCCTACGGCGAGGGCGACCACCAGCTGCGGCCGGCGCAGGTGGTGGTGGCCAAGGCGGACTGATGGCCGCCAGCCGGGACTTCTACGAGATCCTGGGCGTGCCCAAAAGCGCGAGCCAGGACGAAATCCAGCGAGCGTACCGCCAGCTCGCGCGGACCTATCACCCGGACGTCAACTCCGATCCGGGTGCCGAGGAGCGGTTCAAGGAGGTCTCGGAGGCCTACGACGTCCTGTCCGATCCGCAGACGCGGCGGCGCTACGACGCGTTCGGGCGCGACTTCCGCCAGGTTCCCGACGACATGGACCCGGACACCTGGGCCCGCAGCCGTGCCGCAGGCGCCGGCGGCGGCGGCGGAGCGGGCGGGTCCCGGCGCGGCGGTGCCACCAGCGGCGGCTTCAGCTCCGGGGCGGGCCCCGACATCGACCTGGACGACCTTTTCAGCGGGCTGTTTGGCGGACGCGGCGGCCGGGGCGCCCGCGGCTGGGGACCGATTCCCGGCGCCGACCAGGAGGCCGAGCTCGAGCTGACCGTCGAGGAGGCTTACCGGGGCGGCCGCCGGTCGGTCACCACTGCGGGTCCCGGCGGGCAGCGTACCCTCGATGTCACCATCCCGGCTGGGGTGACCGATGGCCAGCGGATCCGGCTGGCCGGCCAGGGTGGCCGGGGCAGCGACGGCGCCCGTCCGGGCGACCTCTATCTCATCGTGTCGATCGCCCCGCACCCCCGGTACCGCGTCCAGGGCCGCGACCTGTATGTCGAGCTGCGGCTCGCGCCCTGGGAGGCCGCCCTGGGGACGTCGGTCGCCGTCGACACGCCGGCCGGCGAGGCCAAGATAAAGGTCCCGCACGGCACGTCGAGCGGCCGGAAGCTGCGGCTGCGCGGCCGCGGCCTGCCCAATCCCAGGGGCAAGGCCGGCGACCTGTTCGCCGAGGCCAGGATCATGGTGCCGGCCAGGCTCTCGCATGCCGAGCGGCGGCTGTTTGAGCAGCTGGCGGCCGAATCCGACTTCGATGCGAGGAGGGGCCAGTGAAAGAGGGGGCGGCGGTGACATACGCCATGGTCCGCGCCACACGGCTGAGCCTGGACGAGTTCGCCGCGGTGACGGGCATGCACCCGGACCTGATCCGCAGGCTGGTCGCCCTCGGCGTCGTCGATGCCGGCCGCGACCCGGCGGGCGAACTCTGGTTTCCCCGCGGCCAGCTCGCCGCGATGGCCCGGGTCCAGCGCCTCCGGGTGGGCTTCGGGCTCAACTACGCCGCCATCGGGCTCGTCACCGACCTGCTCGACCGGATAGCGGTACTCGAAGCGGCCCTGCGGGGGTCCCGACGGCCAGGAAGGTGAACATGGACCCGAGCCACCTGACACAGAAATCGCAGGAAGCGCTGCACGACGCGCAGACCAAGGCGCTCCGCTTCGGACACACCGAGGTGGACGGGGAGCATCTGCTCCTCGCGCTGCTCGATCAGGCCGAGGGCATCGCACCCCGGCTCCTCGGCCTGGCCGGCGCGGATCCGGACCGGCTGCGGGCGGCGCTGGAGGCCGAGCTCGCGAGGCGCCCCCGGGTCAGCGGCCCGGGCGTGAGCCCGGGGCAGGTCAACGTCACGCAGCGGCTGGCCCGCTTGCTCGACGCAGCCGAGCAGGAGGCGGGCAGGCTCAAGGACGAGTACGTCTCCGTCGAGCACCTCGTCCTGGCGCTTCTCGCGGAGGGCCCGGCCACCGCGGCTGGCCGTCTGCTGCACGGGGAGGGCGTGACCAGAGACGGCTTCCTGGAGGCGCTCACGAAGATCCGCGGCAACCAGCGGGTCACCTCGGCCATGCCGGAGGTCGCCTACGAGGCCCTCGCGAAGTACGGCACGGACCTCGTCGCGACAGCGGCCAGCGGCCAGCTGGACCCGGTCATCGGCCGCGACGCCGAGATCAGGCGCGTCATCCAGATCCTGTCCCGGAAGACCAAGAACAACCCGGTCCTGATCGGCGATCCTGGCGTGGGCAAGACCGCCATCGTCGAGGGCCTGGCCCAGCGGATCAGCCACGGCGACGTTCCCGAGGGACTGCGCAACAAGACGATCTTCAGCCTGGACATGGGCTCCCTGGTGGCCGGGGCCAAGTACCGCGGCGAGTTCGAGGAGCGGCTCAAGGCTGTGCTCAGCGAGGTCAAGGCGGCGGCCGGGCGCATCCTGCTGTTCGTGGACGAGCTGCACACCGTCGTCGGCGCCGGAGCGGCCGAGGGATCCATGGACGCGGGAAACATGCTCAAGCCGATGCTCGCCCGCGGCGAGCTGCACATGATCGGCGCGACGACCCTGGACGAGTACCGCAAGCGCATCGAGAAGGACGCGGCCCTGGAGCGCCGGTTCCAGCCGGTGATGGTGGACGAGCCGTCCGTTGAGGACGCCATCTCGATCCTGCGCGGCCTGCGGGAGCGCCTGGAGGTCTTCCATGGGGTGAAGATCGCCGACAGTGCGCTGGTCACCGCGGTTACGCTCAGCCATCGTTACATCTCCGACCGGTTCCTGCCGGACAAGGCGATCGACCTGGTCGACGAAGCCTGCGCGATGCTCCGCACCGAGATCGACTCCATGCCCGCCGAACTCGATGAGCTCACCCGCCGGGTCATGCGGCTGGAGATCGAGGAGGCCGCGCTGGCCAAGGAAAGCGATCCGGCGAGCAAGGCACGTCTTGACGACCTGCGCCGGGAGCTGGGCGACCTGCGGGCGCAGGCCGATGCGCTGCGCGCCCAGTGGGAGTCCGAGCGCCAGGCGCTGCGCCGGGTGCAAGCGCTCCGCGAGGAGATGGAACAGCTGGGGCGCGACGCCGAGCAGGCGGAGCGGGACTACGACCTGAACAAGGCCGCGGAGCTGCGCCTCGGCAGGCTCCCTGAGCTGCAGCGGCGGCTCGATTCCGAGGAGGAGCGGCTGGCGGCCAGGCGCGGCGGCGCACGGCTGCTGCGGGAGGTCGTGACCGACGATGAGATCGCCGCGATCGTCTCCCGCTGGACCGGCATACCGGTCAGCCGCCTGCAGGAGGGAGAACGGACGAAGGTACTCCGCCTGGACCAGATCCTGCACGAGCGGATCGTGGGCCAGGACGAGGCCGTCCGGCTGGTCGCTGACGCCATCATCCGGGCCAGGTCGGGGATCAAGGATCCGCGCCGGCCGATCGGGTCGTTCATCTTCCTCGGCCCCACCGGCGTGGGAAAGACGGAGCTGGCCAAGTCGCTGGCGGCGGCCCTGTTCGACACCGAGGAGAACATGGTCCGCATTGACATGAGCGAGTACCAGGAGCGTCACACGGTCAGCCGCCTGGTCGGCGCGCCGCCCGGATACGTGGGCTATGAGGAAGGCGGCCAGCTGACCGAGGCGATCCGGCGCAAGCCGTACTCGGTGGTGCTGTTCGACGAGGTGGAGAAGGCGCACCCGGACGTATTCAACACGCTGCTGCAAGTCCTCGACGACGGGAGGCTCACCGACGCCCAGGGCCGGACTGTTGACTTCCGTAATACGGTCATCATCATGACCTCCAACATCGGCTCCCAGTACCTGGTGGAGGACGCGACGTCGGCCGGCGAGATCAAGCCCGACGCGCGTGAGCGCGTGATGGCGGAGATGCGCGCGCACTTCCGGCCCGAGTTCCTGAACCGCCTGGACGATATCGTGCTGTTCAAGCCCCTCACCTCGGCGGAGATCGAGCACATCGTCGACCTCATGCTCGATGACCTGCGGGCCCGGCTCGGTGAGCGCCAGATGACGCTGGAGATCACGGAGGACGCCCGGCGCTTCATCGCCCAGCAGGGCTTCGACCCGATCTACGGGGCGCGCCCGCTGCGCCGGTTCATCGCCCGGGAGGTCGAGACCCGGATCGGGCGCGCCCTGCTGGCGGGGGATGTGCGCGACGGCGCCGTCATCCGCATCGGGTACACCGACGGTGAACTGAACGTTGTGTATGAAAACCAGGCATGACCGGGAGCGGGCCGTGTCCGATGAGCTGATCAGATGCCCGAACTGCGGGCGGCGGAACCGGGTCCCCGCCGCGGCCACGGGAACGCCGCGCTGCGGCCACTGCCACCAGCCGCTGCCCTGGATCGTCGACGCCGGCGACGACACGTTCGCGGAGATCGCCGAGGCCGCGTCCGTGCCGGTCATCGTCGATCTGTGGGCACCCTGGTGCGGGCCGTGCCGGATGGTGAGCCCGGCGCTCGCGCAGCTGGCCACCGAGATGGCGGGCCGGGTCAAGCTGGTGAAGGTCAACGTGGACGATTCACCCAAGCTCCAGCAGCGCTTCGGCGTGCAGGCCATCCCGACGCTGATGGTGCTGCGGAAGGGGCAGGTGGTGGTGCGCAGGGCAGGCGCCGCGCCGGTCTCCGATCTGCGAGCCTGGGTCGAGGAGGCCATCAAGGGATGATTCCTGCGCGAGCACCGGCCCGTCACTGTTCACGCGGGCGCGGAGCGCTACTGTCGGGGTCGTGAAGGACAGCCATGCGTTTTGCTGACGCGGTGGTTGCCGCTGGTGCGCGGGCCGGCGGTGAGGTGGTACCGGCTCGGGCCCAGATGGCGACCACTCTGGGGTTCCACATCATCCTGGCCTGTCTGGGGATCGCGTTTCCCGCCATCGTGCTGATCGCCGAGTTCATCGGCCTGCGGCGGTCTGACGAGGTGGCGATGACGCTCGCCCGGCGCTGGTCGCAGGCGATGGGGGTGCTGGTCGCGGTCGGCGCGGTCACCGGGACGGTGCTGTCGTTCGAGATGGGCCTGCTGTGGCCCGGGCTGATGCGCCGGTACGGGGCGGTGCTCGGGCTGCCGTTCGGAATCGAGGGACTGTTTTTCTTCCTGGAGGCCATCTTCACCGCGATATACCTGTACGGCTGGCGCCGCCTGGGCGGCTGGGCACATTTCTGGACCGGGGTGCCGGTCGCTGTGAGCGGCATCTTCGGGGCGATGTCAGTGATAGCGGTCAACTCGTGGATGAACCAGCCGGGCGGCTTCACCGTCCGGGGCGGCCGGATCGTGTCAGTCGACCCGTGGCAGGTGTTTTTCAACCATGCGGCCTACTACGAGATGCCGCACATGATCCTGGCCGCCTACATGGTCACCGGGTTTACCGTGGCCGGCGTGTACGCGGCTGGCATCCTGCGCGGCCGGCGGGACCGCTACCACTACACCGGGTTCGCCATCCCCTTCACCGTGGCTGCGGTGCTCACCCCATTCCAGATCTTCGTCGGCGACACCGCGGCCCGCGCCATCTCCCGCGACCAGCCGGTGAAGTTCGCGGCGATGGAGTACGTCCCGCGCAGTTCCAGGGATGTTCCTGAGTACCTCGGCGGCGTCTATGTGAACGGGCACGTCTACGGGGCCCTGCGGATCCCCGGGATGGATTCGCTGCTGGTCGGGTTCAGCACCCGTGCGAAGGTCATCGGGTGGGACAGCGTCCCGGCCGCAGTCAGGCCTCCGGTGGTGTGGCTGATCCATCTGTGCTTTGACGTGATGGTTGGCCTCGGGTCCCTGCTGCTGCTGGCCGGGCTGTGGGCACTGTACGGCTGGTGGCGTCATCGGCGCCTGCCACGCCAGCGGCTGTTCTGGATGCTCGGCGCGGTGAGCGGGCTGGCCGCCATCACGGCCATGGAGGCCGGCTGGGTGGTCACCGAGGTCGGCCGGCAGCCATGGGTGGTCTACCGCCTGCAAACCACCACGGCCGCGGCCACGACCAATGGCGGCATCATCGCCAGCCTGGGCATCGTGGTGATCCTGTATGCGGTGCTCGGCACCGCGACGATCCTGATTCTGCGGACGCTGGCCCGGCGCTGGCACCGTGGTGACGCGCAGGAGCCCGCCGTTCCTTACGGACCGCCGCCGGCACCGAAGGACCGGTTCCTGGGGCGGGCCGGCCGGTGATCGCGGCCGCGGTCGGGGCCATCCTGCTGGCTGCGATCACCCTCTACGCGACGCTGGGCGGCGCCGACTTCGGCGGCGGCCTGTGGGATCTGCTGGCCGGTGGGGACCAGCGCGGGCGCGCACCGCGCGCGCTGATTGACGAGTCGATCACCCCGGTGTGGGAGGCGAACCACGTCTGGCTCATCTTCTCCCTGGTTATCTTCTGGACCGCCTTCCCGGTCGCGTTCGCCGCGGTGATGACCGCGGCCGCGCTGCCGATCTGGCTCGCGGTGCTCGGGATCGTGCTGCGTGGCGCCGGCTTCGCGTTCCGTAAGGAAGTCTCCCGGCTCACCCTGCAGCGTGCCTTCGGCGCGGTCTTCGCCTTCTCCTCGCTGCTGACCCCGTTCTTCATGGGCACCGTGGTCGGCGGCATTGCGGCCGGACAGATACCCGCCGGTGCCAGTCACGCCAGCCTGTCCGCCTGGACCGGGGCGACGTCCCTGCTGACCGGTTTCCTGTTCGTCGGCGCATGCGCGTACCTGGCCGCCGTCTATCTCGTCGGCGAGGCGGCGGGCCGGGACGACCGTCGCCTCGAGGTCTACTTCACCCGCCGGGCCCAGGTCTCTGGGGTCGTCACCGGGGCGCTGTCGCTGGTCACCCTGCTCGAACTGCACGGCTCGGATGAAGCGTTGTTCAGCCGCCTCACCGGGCGGGCGCTTCCGCTGGTGATCGTGGCCGGGTTGACCGGGCTGGCCGTGCTGGCTCTGCTTGCGGCCGGCCGGCCGCGTGGCATCCGGGTCCTGGCCGCGCTCGGCGTGGCCGCCGTGGTGTGGGGATGGGGCGTGGCCCAGTACCCGGCGCTGCTGCCCGGCACCCCGGTGACCCTGAGCAACGCGGGCGCCCCGCATGCGACCCTGGTCGCGCTGGTCGTCCTTTTTGCCGTTGTCGCCCTGCTCGTCGGTCCCTCCTTCCTGCTGCTCTTCTCGCTGCAGAGCCGGCAGGCCCTGCGGGCCGGCGATGAGGCGATGGCGCTGGCCACGGGCCTGGCCGGGGGGACGCAGCCACCCTCGGGGTCGCTGGCCCGGCCGGGCGGATCATCGGGGCAGCCGGGTCCTCGCAGCCGGGCCGCGGCTGTCGGCCTGGTCGCCGCCGGCGTCCTCGTCCGCATCCTCATCCGCCGCCGCCGGGACCGCTGAGTGCCGGCGGCGAGAGCCTCGGCTCAGCCGGAGCCATTGCGAAGGCAGAGGGCGGAGAGCCGGGGCGTCAGAGGGGCCCGGGGGGTTCGGGCAGCCCGATGCGCCGTAGGTGCGCGAGGTCGGCCGGGCCGAGACGGTCTAGCAGGCTGATCGCGGCACAGTTGGCCCGGACCTGCTCAGCGCTGGTCGCCCCGAACAGCACGCTCGTGACGGCTGGGTTGGTAAGCGGGAATGCTATGGCCAGCGCGGCCGCGGTCGAATCCAGCCTGCTGGCCAGGTCGGCGAGTTCCTCAGCCGCCGCAACGGCCGGCGCGACCCGGGGATCGGTCAGCGTCCCGGCGGCGCGGCCCGCTGCGGGACTGGACCGGTACTTGCCAGTGAGCACACCGCCCGCCAGGCAGAACGAGGCGATCACACCAGCGCCCGCCGCATCGAGGGCCCGTGTCATGGCAGAGTCCTCGACCCATGACCTGTGCACCAGGCTGTAGGGCAACTGGACCGCACTGGGCGGCGCAATGCCAAGGCTGGCGGCCGCCTCGGCGGCCTGGCCGGCGAGATCGGCAGGCCAGTTCACCAAGCCCCACGCGCGGGCTTTCCCGGACGCGATGAGCCCGCCTGCGGCGTCGACAAGCTCGGCGACGGCCATGCCCTGCGGTGGTGCGTTCGCATAGATCACATCAACATGATCGAAACGCATCCGCCGCAGGGACGCGTCCAGCTCCGCCGCCGCGCTCTGCTCCGGCCAGAACTCCCACCACAGCTTGTTGGCCACGACCGCTTCGTCCCGGCGCACGCCCGCACCGCGGAACAACTCCCCGAACAGCACTTCGGAATACCCGGTCCGGATGGGAGCCGTGCCTGTCTCGTCGTCGTAGCGGGCATCATCGAAAAAGTTGATGCCCTCCTCGCTGGCCGCCCGCAAGATCGCGACCCCGGTTTCGGCGGGCAGCCGTTCAAATGTGCGCCACGAGCCGAGCGACAGCGCCGACACCTCCAGCCCCGAGGTCCCCAGCGGCCGTGAACTCCAGAAACCAGCTGGCATTCTTCCTCCCCTCGGAACGCTCACCGTCGCGCCGCAGCGGCGAGAGCTCTGCCCTCTCAAAGACCATGATCCCAACGTCGGCCGGTGGTGAACCCAGACATGGCCGCGCCGGCCCGATTCTTTCCTAGATGACGATCTTCATGACATGAGCGCCTCTTTTACCCGGCGTCGCGCCCTTGCCCCTCGGGCCGGCCTATAAGGTCTCGCTGTGGCGGACTGGCAGACGATCTCCTCCCTCGCTACCGGGGGTGGCACGCTCGTCCTTGCTGTGGCGACGTTCTCGGCAGTGCGCTCATCGAACCGCTCGGCCCGTATCGCCGAGCACGGGCTGCTCGCCGGATTGCGTCCCCTGCTGGTGCAGTCGCGGCCCGTGGACCCGGATCAGAAGGTCCTGTGGCAGGACCGCCATGCTGTCCACCTCAGCGGCGGGCGGGCCATCCTCGAGGAACAGGACGGCGTGATCTATCTGGCGATGGGCCTGCGCAACGTCGGCGCGGGAATCGCCTTGCTTCATGGGTGGTACCCGATGCCTGAGCGGGCCTTCGTCACCGATCCCCATGCCGATCCCACGGACTTCCGCCGGCTGACCATCGATCTCTATATCCCGCCGTCCGACGCTGGGTTGTGGGAAGGTGCGGTCCGTGACGTCGACGACCCGCTGCGTCCGGGGTTTTTGAGCGCTCTTTCCGAGCGCCGGCCGTTCACTATCGACCTTCTCTACGGCGACCAGGACGGTGGCCAGCGCACGGTCAGCCGCTTCACTGTTGTGCCCGGGAACGACGAGGGCTGGTTTTGCCAGGTGGCCCGGCACTGGAACCTGGACCGGCCTGACCCCCGCTAGCTTCTGCTTTGGATCCTGACGATGGCGGCGGTTGTGGCCCTGACGGTCAGGCTGATTCCGGCACGCGGATCGGCGGGCAGGGCGCTCCATTTCCCGTCCCAGGGGCTGTCGCTGGTGATCGCGGCGCCGCCGAGCGTGGCACTGGCGCCCGTGGCGTCTCCTGGATGCCCGCTGGAGAGAGTCATGATCTCCGCGCCATGGACCCCCGCGCCAGGCGGGACGATCGTTACGGCCGCATCCGCGGCCCCCGCCCCCTGTGTCTTGTTGATGATCGTGACGTAATGCACGCCGGCTCCGCCGATGCAGTAGGCGGTCAGGTTGATGCCGTCCGCATTCCCGATCGCAACGGGCCTGACCTGCCCCGCCGAGCCTAGGGTGAACGCTTTGATGCCGTACCCCCTCGGCGTGATCGCATAGCCGCCGGCAGGCGCGGCAGGATCCGGCACGATCGTGTCGGTGTAAATCCATTGCTTGTTGTGGAAATTCACGCCTGCGGCCGCGTGTGCTGCCCACCAGTGCAGGTAATCCAGCACCCACAGCGCCGAGGCAAACGCATTGCTCGCTCCCGGGACGCCGGTGAGGTAGTCATTCGATTCGGTGAGCCGGTAGCGCAGGCCAGCCGCAGCCACCGGAGCGAGATTGTTCGCGTAAAACCAGGGATAGGGGGTGTAAGTGGTGCCCGTGGGCTGAGTCACGATCGAGGTGCCGTTCACCCATTCGGGGGACAGCATATTGGCGATCGCCTGCTGAGCGGTTGTATCCCCTGGGTCTCCCCCCACATAGTAGTGCTGTGTGATGTCTGTTATCCGGCCAGAGTCCCGTTCATCGCTGGCGAACTGCTGCGTCCACGACACGCCGTTTTCCGGGTCGGGGGTGTAGGTCAGTGTGTTGTAGGCGCCGGTGTCTGGCCCAGCCAGCGGCGCCCCAAGCGCCGCGTCCCCGACCACGTCGGCGAAGCTCCGCCAGTTGGTCAGGTAGGACGGGTACGCACTGCCCGGTACCCCCGGGATCTCCTCGTAGATCGCCGGGTCAAGCGGATGGCCCGGGTAGGTATGAAATCCATGCCAGTCCGGCTCGTTCCCGATGGCGAAGCTGGCTACATTCTCCCGGTAGTGACGCCAGATGTACCCGGCGGCCTGGGCACCGGCCGATTTCAGGTCACTGATTGGCTTTGCGCTGGGGCTCAGCAGGCGGAGGGTGTAGATGACCTTCACCCCGGCCACGGCGGCAAAGGCAAACAGGTTGTCGATTCCGGAGAAGCCATCGATGCCTGTGCCCGCAGGAACATAATCATCCACCGACCCCCCGCCGATCCGCAGGTTGCGCAGCCCCAGATTCCGGAAGAGGGTGGCCAGCGAATTGTTCGCCGGGCTGAACAGGTAGCCACCGACACCAGCGTGGCCCGGATTGAGCGGCCCCCGTTCGAAACTCAGCCCGGCGAAATCGTCCGGCACCACCGGCCCGGGATGCTCAGCGTCAATGGTGATCGTCACCGGATGGGAGCCCGGCCGGGCGTACCGCGGCCCAGGGCCCGCCGCAAACAGCATGACCAGGTCGTTCCCGGTGGCGGGAGCGGCCTAACCGCAATCACGAGCGTCGTTCCTGGCCACTTCACTTGGATGCCCCGGCGACTCCCGCCGCCGGGGCATCCAAGCCCATGGGTTAGAAGGCGATCCGCCAGACTCCCCGGCCGTGAGTCGCAGCGTAGATGTAACCGTCAGGGCCGGGCGTGAGATCGTCTACCGCGGCGTTGGGCAACCCGCTTCCGAGGCGGGACCACGTGGTGGAACTGCCCCGTCCCTCGGCTGCGGTGAACACGCCCTGGTCGGTTCCGAGCGCTAGCTTGTCGTGGCTCAGCACCAGGGCGTCCGACGCGACGTCGGGAAGGTTTCCGGAGATGTCGGTCCACGACTGACCGCCGTTGGTGGTTTCGAACACGTGGCCGACGCCGCCGCCGGGCACGAACCGGCGGGAATAGCCATTGAATACGGCGTAGGCGTGCGCCGGGTTGGCCGGGTCCACGGTGACGCCGGCAATGTAGCGGTTCGGCAGTCCGGTCATGTTCACCTCGTGCCACGTGCCGCCGTAATTGGTCGCGATGCCGGAGGCGAAGGCGGGCCCGGGGTTACCGCCGCCGGCCACCCACGCGGCGTAGATGATGCTGCCGCCCCGTGCCGACGACAGGGCGGTAACCGCGTGGCCGGCGCCGGTGTCATAGACCGCCTTCCAGGAGCACGCGCTGTCGGTGCAGCTGGTGTTCCAGCCGGCGGTTGTGACCCAGACGTCCTGGCCGCCGGTGAGCCATACGTTCTTGTTCTGCTGGTCCGGTACCAGCGGTGTCACGAACCGGGCGGCCGGGTCGCAGTCCGGCCTCGGCGTCAGCCCGACGGTGGCCTGCGCGGCGCAGGTGGGGCTGACGGCGTCGGCGAACGTATGGCCGCCGTCGGTCGAGGAGTACATCGTGCCGTCGGTGTACTCGCCGACCATGTTGTTGGCGTTCTGCGGATCGACGATCACGTCGAAGCCGTCACCGCCGGCCGGCTCGGCCATCTGGCTGCTGCCAGTGCTCAGGACCGACGTTCCATTGTCTTGCAGCCCGCCCCAGACGGCGGTGGCATGGCCGCCGAGCTTGCCGGCCCGGGCGTCGTAGTACTGCCAGGACCGCAGCGTCGCGTTCAGGTCAGTCCAGTCGCCGTACTGCTGGGTGTCTGACAACGGCCGGGTGTAGACACCTCCGTCGTTGCCGATGACGATCTTGCCATTGGCGATCATCATGGCGTGCTGGTCCGGGTGCGTGGTGTTGGGGCATCCGGCCGTCGTGGTCTCGCAGGCGAGGGTGTAGTTCCAGTAGGGGCTGGCGGTCACCCAGGTGCCGCCGCCATTGGTGGTCTCGAAGACCTCCTCCAGTCCGGCGTACACGTGGTTGGGGTTACTGGGGTCAACCACCAGGTCCTGGTTGTACCAGGCCTGCACCCCGACGCCGTAGCCGGACCCCACCGGCAGTGCCGAGCCGGAGGCGGCCAGCTTGGCCTCGTCACCGATCTTCGTCCATGGCCCGGTCAGGCTGGCCGGGCTTCCGGAGGACACGAAGATGCCTTGCAGCACTGACTCGTTACCCGCGGTCAGCATGCTCGGCGATTGAACGATCGAGTAGAGCTTGCTGCCATCCGCGGAGTACGCGAACGTGGTCCGGCCGATGTCGCTGGTGTTGATGTCGCCCGCCGGGGTGACCTGGCTGAAGGTGATCCCGCCGTTGGTCGACTGGTAGAAGCCGTTGTTCTGGGTGTTGCCCGGCCCGTGCCAGCCGATCGCGGCGATGACCACCTTCCCGGCCGAGCCCGGCTGGATGGCAACATCCGTTACCTGCTGGTCGTAGGGCGGGAAGTCCGTCGGGCCCGCCGGGTCCAGGACCTCGGTCCACACGCCGGTGGCGGCGGCATAGCGGAACAGCCCGTTGTCTGTCGCCGCGTAGGCGTTCCCGCTCTGGTCGAACGCGATCCGGAACACCGTGCGGGACGTCAGCGGGTTGCTGCCCGAGGAGTCGTCGCCCACCCGCCGGAAGCTGGCACCGTCGTTGGTCGAGCGGTACACGCCGGTACCCGCGTAGGAATCCTGCGACAGGTTCGCCTCACCGGTACCGACCCACAGCGACCCGCCGACCGGGTCGACCGCCAGCGCCCCGATGGACAGGGTCGGCATCGAGTCGAACACCGGCGTCCAGCGCTGCCCCCGGTTGGTGGACCGCCACACCCCGCCATCGGCCGTCCCAGCGAACCAGGTGCCGTCAGGCGTGGTGGCCAGTGCCGTCGCCCGCCCGCCGACCAGCGAGAAGCCCGCGCCCACATTGGACCAGAACGGATCGGTGTAGTTACTCGGCTGGGCGTTGTATGGCTCGTTGGTGAATTCCTGCCACCTCCCCCCGGTCATGTGGAGTGCCGCCGCCTGCTGCTGTGCGCTCACCAGAGCCTGGCCCGACACGCTTCCGGCCGGCGCGGTGCGCTCGCTGTCGTACTGGGCCAGCTGATCCGCCAGATCACCATCGTCCGGTGTGTGACTGGCCGTCGGCTGGCCGCCGGTGTTACTCGCATAGCTGATGTGGGCCTGCTGGCGTGCACCCGCGCCGTGCGGGACGCCGGTTCTGGCTACCCCTGCTCCAGTGAGAGAAAACGCCATGCCCAGTGCGACCGGCCCGATCAGGGCCACTCGCCACGGGCGGATCGGATGCAGCATTCCGCCTCCATTAGATAACTGTTACCCGCCGCAGACCTGGGCGCATGCCACTGCTGAGGTCTCCCGCGTCGCGGCGGTAGGCCGGCATGTCAATGGCAGGGATCAAGTGCGTGGCCTGATTGTGCCAGACTGGGGGACCTTTCACGAGTACTAGTGAAATAGCGTGTCACAAAGGGATCTGGCCAAGCATGCACGGTCGGGTTGATGCCGCGCGTGACAGGCGTCAGATGGCGCGGGCCAGGACTTTGAGCCAGTCGCGGGATGTGGATTCCTCGGTCATGGCCAGAACCTGCAGCCGGGCGCTGCGCAGTTGCTCGTTCAGCTGGCCCGCGTCCCGGTAGAAGAACCAGCGTTGCGTGCCCAGGGCATAGGGCACCGGTTCCAGCCTGGCTCCCTGCCCGAGTGCTGTAACCAGCGCAAGGTGGCCACCGTGCCGCAGAACGCGGCGCATCTCGGCCAGGACATCCATGGTCTCGTGCGGTGGCACATGGAGCAGGGCTGCGCAGCACCAGATTCCATCCAGTGCCTCGCCGGCCACCGGAAGGGACCGGAGGTCTGCCTGCATCACGTGCCCTGGGAGCGCCAAGGCCGCGATGGCCAGCATCCCCGCCGACCGGTCGATTCCAGCAACCCGATGTCCCGCTTGCGCGAACAGCGCGCCGTCCACGGCCGGACCACACCCCAGATCGGCCACGTCCGCCGCCTGCGGCAAGCGGGCCGTGAATGCGGCCCTCAGATCAGGGAATGACAGGCCGCGCCCAGCCTGGCGCTCTGCATACAGATCGGCAATCTGGTCATACGCAGCCTGATTATGTTTCGTGGCGTCGTCGGTCACGTCCTGATCGTCCCAGCACAAACCACGGACTGGCTGCCGCTGCCGCATACGCCGAACTGGGCCTCGGGTACATTGACACGATGGTGGCATCCTTCCACCGGGTTAGCCGGTAATGAGGGCTGCCGTCCTGAGACCGGCCCGGTGGTGGGCTGGCCCGCTGCTGCTGGCCGTGACCGCGCTGGCCTTCGGCGCGGCCGACCGCAGGATCCCCTTTGGCGTGTGGACCACCGGTCTCGTCGATGAGGTCGCCCACGTGTGCACTGCGGCCCTGGGCCTGCTCGTCCTGGCGTGCTTCATCGCCGCGCCGCGCCGCTTCTACGTAGCGGCGCTCATCGCGTCGGCCGCCATCGATGTGGATCACATACCGGCGTACCTCGGGCTGCTGGGAACCCAGACCCAGCGCCCGGTCACGCATTCGCTGTTCACCGTGGCCGTGGTCGCCGCCGCCGCGGTAGCCAGCCGCAGGCACCGGGCCGTGCTGGCCGGGGTGGCAACCGGGCTGGTGCTCCATTTCGCGCGGGACATCGCCGAGGGTTACCCGGGAGTGCGGATGTTCTGGCCGTTTCAGGGCGCGTCATGGGCCGTCAGCTACTGGTGGTTCCTGGGGATGATCGCCGTGTTCACGGTCGCCCGGCTGGTGCTGGTGACCGCAGGCCTGCCGCGCACGCGCGTCCCCGTCTTCGGGGCGCCGTCCCCCTCTGACACGATCCCGCCCTCCCCGGGCGGCCCAGCGGCACCGGGTGACCGCGGGCCGGGCCGCGGGCCGCAAGGGCCTGATCTTGAGAATGCCGGCGAGGCGCGGCCCCGCACGTCGTCACCGGGGGCCGCCACGGCGGGCTGACGCGGGGTACGGCTGCCGGATCGTCGGCTGACCGGGGGGCGTGCGCTCAGCGTGGGCCCGGCAACCGGCGCTGGCCACCGTTCGCCGTGCGTCCCGCCACGCGATCAGGGCCGTCCGGGCCCGGGGCGAGACAACCTCGAACAGTATTCGGGGCGAACGTTGCTGACGCGGCACGCTAGGCGCTTAACCAGCCACCGCCGCGACGAGCCGCTGCCCTCCAGGTGATATTGGATTCATATGATATGATTTTCATATCTTCTGGGTATAGAAGAAACGATACCCCGACGGTCCCCATGCACTGGGAAGGCTGGCCATGATCCTGGTTACCGGAGCGACGGGCAACGTCGGGCGCGAGGTGGTGAGGCTGCTGCTGGAGCGCGGCGAGGAAGTCGGGGCGGTCACCCGCGATCCGGGCTCCGCCGCGGTGCCGGCCGGCGCCCGCGTGGTGGGCGGCGACCCTTCCCGCCCGACGACGCTGACCTCGGCGCTGCGTGATGTCAAGGCAGTCCTGCTCAGCCCGCGCGCGGTCGGTCACGGCGCCGCCGAGCTCCTGTCGCTGGCGGGCGAGCACGGCGTGCAGCGCGTGGTCCTGCTGTCGGCAGTGACCGTGCAGTACCCCGCCGGGGAGGCTCGCTTCGCCGGCGCCTTCCAGGCGGCCGAGGATGTCGTCACAGGCAGCGGCCTGGACTGGACGATCCTGCGGTGCGCCGACTTCGCCGCCAACGCTCGGGCCTGGGCGCCGCAGATCCGCCAGGCCGACGTCGTGCGGGGCGCCTACGGCGACGCTGCTACCTCTTCGATCCACGAGCGCGACATCGCCGCGGTCGCCGCATCGGCGCTGGCCAGCGCCACCCACGCTGGGCACTCCTATGTGCTCACCGGCCCGCAATCTCTTACCCAACGTGACAAGGTCCGCCTCATCGGGGAGGCCATCGGAAGAGAGCTGGCCTTTCATGAGATCTCTCCCCAGCAGGTCCGCCAGGCCATGATCGCCCAGGGCCTTCCTGAGGAGATCCCCGACAGGTTGCTCGGCTCCCTGGCCCACTACGCCAAGTGGCCGGGACCGTCCTCAGACACCGTGCAGCAGCTACTGGGCCGCCCCGCGCTCACCTTCGCCCAATGGGCGGCCGACCACGCCACCGCCTTCCAGAACTGAACAGAAGTCATTGGAGCCCGCGTGTTCACCGCGTACGTCATTGTCACCATCGTCGCCGTGGCCGCTAACGCCTTCTCGGGCGTCGCCGCCATCCTCCACTTCAAGCCGATTCTGCCCGGCATGGCCAGGGCAGGCGTGCCGGAATCGTGGCTGACCTTCCCGATAGGCACCCTCAAGACTGCCGGCGCGGTCGGCCTGCTGCTCGGCCTCATCGGCGCGCCGGTGATCGGGACGGCGGCCGCCATCGGCCTCATCCTGTTCTTCGTCTGTGCCATCTACACCCACGTGCGGGCCAGCGACTATTCGGCGCAGTTCGGCCTAGCGAACGGGTACCTCCTGCTAGCCGTGGCCGCGCTGGCGTTGGACCTGGCTGTCAGGCGTTACTGAGGGACCGTCCAGTACGGGGGCTCAGCCCCATGCCGCCGGTGTCGTCCAGGAATCGGGAGGCCGTGGCGACCGCTCTCGGCGACCACTCAACCCTGACCCGCCCTCACCGAGCAGCAGCCTGCGCGCTTGCTCGTGCGAGATGGCCCAGCTGGACCAGCCCAGGGCTAGACATGGGGCTACTCCAGCCGGGTAAGCTCCATGATCCAATTCGTTCGCCAGGTCGTCCCGCCGTCATAGGAGAACGCCTGCTCCCAGCGCGCGGTAGACGCGCTGTCGTGGCCCCACTCGAAGCGGACCTTGACCGGCTGGCCGTTCACCACTTCGTCGCAGGCGAAACGACCGCGCCCGCCAGTCCAGGAGCCTTCAACCGGAGAATCGAGGTGACCTGGGCTCCTGCTCGATGCCCACCAGATCCGCCATATCCGGGCCCCGGGATCAAACAGCCGGAGCGTGAACCCCTCAAACGGCTCGCCGCCTCCAGGCGCATCAGCCCAGATCCTGTCCACATGGCCAAGGCCATCGAGAATGGGCTCGGCACACGAGGTGGCGCCGAACTCTGCCCATTCGGTGCAGTCCGGGTCAGCCACGTCGGCCAGTTTACGGTTGCGCACCCGCCAGCGGCCGAAAATAAAATCGAAATCTGCTCGTCCGTCAGCAACAACGGATACAGGTTCTGCATCGGCCACGACCACTCCTCGTATGTGATTCTGGCCTACGGCGCGGGCGCCGCTGCTCAGGCGCAATTATGTCGGCGACCACTGACAAGCCCCCGGCCGTCACAACGTTTCGGGTGCGCGGGGGACCTGTAGATAGCAAGATCATCTTTTGAGGGGTGGCGAGGTCAGGCTACGGTCGTCTGGTTGCGGGACCTCGTCCAGATATCTTCCCAGCGGCTGCTGGCTTGCTGGCAGCGCAGGGTTGCGATGCCGCCGGCGCCGGGCACCGATTAGTCCGCCAGATCCCCGGGCAGCAGCGGCAGTGGACGATCACACGGCCGCGATGGGACACGGCTATGAGCTCCGGCTCGCGAGGGCGTCGAGTATGGTCATCGCGTCACGCAGTGCCGCGACGTCGTGGGTGCGGATGTAGTCGGCGCCCTGCCAGGCGGCGAAGATCTCCGCGGCCAAGCTCGCGGGCCCGGCGCGGGCGGTGTCGTCCTTGCCGGTGAGGGCGCGCAGGAACGACTTGCGGGACGGGCAGACCAGGACAGGCAGGCCGAACCGCGCCCGCAAGTCGCTGACGCCGGCTAGCGCGGCTAGCGACGGCCCGGGACTGCCGCCGAGGAAGTAGCCGAGCCCTGGGTCGAGGATGAGCCGGTCCCGGGAGATTCCGGCGGCCTGCAGCACTGCGAGCCGTGCGGTGAAGAACCGGCCGATGCTGTCCATGACCATCTCCGGGTCGGTGATCACCCTGGTAGCAGGGCCGGTTCGCTGCACCGAGTGCATCACGATCAGCTGGCACGCCGAGCTGGCCAGCGCGGCGTGCACAGCGGGATCTGGGAATCCCTGGATGTCGTTCAGGTACGTGGCGCCGAAAGAGAGCGCGAAGCGCTGAGTTGCGGGCTGGAAGGAATCCACCGACAGTGGCACGCCGTCCGCCAGGAGCTGGTCCAGGACCGGGGCGAGCCGCTGCTGTTCCTCGGCGGCGGTGACGGGCTGGGAGTCCGGGTGGCTGGCCGCCGCGCCGAGTTCGATGATGGCGGCGCCTTCGGCGTGCAGCCACCGGGCGTGCCTGATCGCGTCGGCTGGGGCGAGGTAGCGGCCGCCGTCGGAGAAGGAGTCTTCGGTGATGTTGACGATCCCGATGACACGTGGCCGTCCCGCCGGGAGGAGGGGCGCGGCCGTCACAGCTGGATACCCGGGTAGAGCGGGTGGCGGCTGAGCAGGCCGGCGCAGCGTGCGCGGCACTGCGCCGCGACCCGGTCATCCAGGATGTACTTCGCCTTGGCCGTCGCGGCGGCGGGAGCCGTGGCGCGCAGCGCGGCGGTGATGATATCGGCGATCTCGTCCATCTCGCTGGTCCCGAACCCGAGCGTGGTCAGTGCCGGGGTACCGAGCCGGATACCGGAGGTGTACCAGGCGCCGTTGGGGTCGCGCGGGACGCTGTTGCGGTTGGTCACCACCCCAGCGTCCAGCAGCGCGGTCTCGGCCTGGCGGCCGGTCAGCCCGAAGCTGGCCGCCACGTCCATCAGCACGATGTGGTTGCTGGTGCCGCCGGTCACCAGTCGGGCGCCACGGCGCAGCAGGCTATCGGCCAGCGCCCGGGCGTTGGCGACCACCGCGGACGCATAGGCGGCGAACGACGGCCGCCGGGCTTCGGCGAACGCGATCGCCTTGGCGGCCATCACGTGCGGGAGCGGGCCGCCGAGCACCATCGGGCAGCCCTTGTCGACGAACGGGGCGTACTCGGAGCCGCACAGCACGAACCCGCCGCGCGGGCCGCGCAGCGACTTGTGCGTGGTGGAGGTGACGATCTCGGCGTGCGGTACCGGGTTCAGGTCGCCGGTCAGCACGCCGCCTGCCACGAGCCCGGCGAAGTGCGCCATGTCCACCATCAGGGTGGCGCCCACTTCGTCGGCGATCTCGCGGAGAACCCGGAAGTCAGGAGTCCGGGGGTAAGCGGAGTACCCGGCCAGCAGTACCAGCGGCCGGAATTCGCGTGCCTCGGCGGCGATCGCGTCGTAGTCCAGCAGTCCGGTCTCCGGGTCGGTCCCGTAACTGGCCTGCTCGAACAGCTTCCCGGAGATGTTCGGCCGGAATCCGTGGGTCAGGTGCCCGCCCGCGTCCAGCGCCATGCCGAGCATGCGCTGGGAATGCAGGTCCCGCCGCAGCCGCTCCCAGGCTGCGGCGGTCAGGTCGTTGACATGCCGGACGTCCGCCGCCCGCAGCGCCGGTGCTTCCACGCGGCGGGCCAGGATGGCCCAGAACGCGACGAGGTTCGCGTCGATCCCCGAATGCGGCTGGACGTAGGCGTGGTCCGCGCCGAACAGGGCACGGGCGTGCCCGGCGGCGATCGACTCGACCCGGTCGACCATCTCGCAGCCGGCGTAGAGCCGGCGGCCGATGGTGCCCTCGGCGTACTTATCCGACAGCCAGTTGCCCATCGCGAGCAGCACCGCGGGTGAGGCGTAGTTTTCGGACGCGATCAGCTTGAGCTGGCGGCGCTGCGACGCCAGCTCCCCGGCGATCGCCGCCGCCACATCGGGCTCGGCGGCCGTGATGACATCCAGGGCAGCGGCATAGGCGACCGCGGCAGAGTCGGTGGTGACGGGTGCGTTTACTGGACTGTTCATGACCGTGCTCCTTCAGGCGGCATCAGTTGCTCGCCCAGGCGCACGGCTCTCCCCGGCAACAGCCCGAGGGGGCCGCTCCCCGGTGGTGTTCCACCCGAACGCCAGTCACGGCCCGCGACTACCGTAGTACGCCCCTGAGAGGCGGGACAAGCCGATCCGGGGCCAGCAGCGGCATAGGCCTGCGAGCCTGCGTAAACGGCTCGCCCACCGGCGCACTATGGCGCCTCATCCTGTTCTTCGTCTGTGCCATTCACACCCACGTGCGGGCCAGCGACTGGTCGGCGCAGTTCGGCCTAGCGAACGGGTACCTTCTGCTAGCCGTGGCCGCGCCGCGGCGGACCTGGCTGTCAGGCGTTACTGAGGGACCTGTCCAGCACGGGGCTCCTCGGCAGCCAGTTCGGTTGTCAGTTCTTCCGGGCCAGCGCCATGTCCGGTTGGCGATTCGCCGCGTGTGCGTGCGCTGGTCTGGGTGGCGTACCACCAGCCTTCGTCGCTAGCCCAGACGTGACAGCCGGTGTCGTCCAGGAATCGGGAGGCCGTGGTGACCGCTCTCGGCGACCACTCAACCCTCACCCGCCCTCACCGAGCAGCAGCCTGCGCGCTTGCTCGTGCGAGATGGCCCCGGGCCGCCCGGCCGCAGTCCACTCCCGGTACTCCTCCAGGGCGGCCGCGGTTTCAGCGTCCTCCCGCTCCTGCGGGGACGCCAGCTGGTCCAGCGCTCGCAGCCGCCGGTATTCAGCCACTGGAACCACCACAGCGGATTCCCCGCCCAGATGAATCACCTCGTGCGGGCCGGTGCCCGCGGGCCCGGCAGGCTGTGCGGTCATACCGGCCACGGTACCTGCCCCTGCTGACAATCCCACGCTGACAGGCCAGGCATGCCAGCACACGCAGAGCCGGCAGCAGCCCAAGGACGCCCCGCAAG
>JAWWPY010000104.1:0-11304 GCA_033854735.1 Streptosporangiaceae bacterium
GAAATCCACGACGGGGTCATCCGCAATCCGCGCATCCTGTCCTTCCAGCACCGTTCACCGGACTATCCGCACCCACTGCGCCTGCCGGAACGACCAGCGCGGTAGGCAAGGCGGGCGGGAAGATAGCTCCTGGCGTCCGCCGTCAGTGGCTGGTCAGGTGGATCACGCCGACATCGGACAGACCGTTGAGTACCAGCTGCACGGCGAGCGCGGCGAGCAGGAAGCCGAAGACCTTCTCGGTGACCAGCATCCGGCTGGCATCCAGGTGGTTGCTGACGCGTACGGCCCAGCGGAACACCACGACGTCGAGCGCAAGTATCACGATGAGCACGCCGACGACGACGGCCAAGACGGCGACCGTGCTGGCTTCGGCTGAGGCGGTGACCAGCACGACGATCCCGGCCGGGTTGAGCAGGTAGGGAACGGCCAGCGGGAACACGGCCATCCGCATCGGGTCCGTTTGCTCCGCTGGCTGGCGGGCGCCATCCGGGTCTCGCGGCCCGAGCACCATGGTGACCGCGATGATGAGCAAGATGATGCCGCTGGCGACGCCGAGCGCGCCCGGGGAGAAGTGCAGCAGCCTGGTCAGCAGGCCGCCCAGAATGAGAAGGAGAACGGCGACCGTGGCGGCCGTTGTCAGCATCTTGCGCAGGACGCGGCGCTTCGTGGCCTCCGGCATCTGCTTGGTCGCTTCGAGGAAAGGCACCAGCGCGATTTTCGGGCCGACGCCGATCAGGAGGAGCAGGAACGTGTCGATGACGAAGGCTGCGTCCAGCGATTCGAGTTTCATCCCGGCTCCACGTGCGGTCCCTGCTCAGATCCGGTGCGCGCGGGAAGCCCTACTTGACCTCCGTTCGGCCCCGGGGTGCATCTGCCGTAATGGTCTCCTGCGCGAACGCGGCTGAGGATCACCCGTGACGGACGATCCTCAGCCTCAGGCGAGGACCTTCGCCTTCTCGCGATCGAACTCCTCCGGGGAGATAACTCCCCGGTCGCGAAGATCAGCGAGCTTGGCCAGCTGGTCGGCGGTACTCGCCGGTGAATCCGACGCGGCCTTCTGGATATAACTGCGGAGCTCCTCGTCCTGGTCCCGTGCCTGCTGTGCTGACCGCTCATGCATCGAGCCGCCCCGCACGATCAGATACGCCAGCACGCCGATGAGCGGGATGAACAACACGAACACGAACCACAGGGCCTTGGCCAGGCCGGACAGATCACGACTTCGGAAGATGTCGATGAACACCCAGACCAGGATCCAGATCCAGATCACCCACAGGAAGAATTCGAACATCGTCCAGAACACGTTCAGCAACGGGTAGGAGGAACTGGCGATTGCCATTCGTGCTCCTTCGAGAGCAGCGATGATTGAAGGGCTGGCCATTACTGGCATGGCCGACGTGACCCTAGTGTGCTTCGGCTGACAATCACCAACATCACCCATTACGGGTGGTTACGCTGGTGCGTCGGCGGCAATGCGAAGGTGTCCCCTGGTAGGTGCTGGCTGCTACGCCTCGGGTGTTCCTGCCGCCGGTTGTTCCGCGGGCATGTTAAACAGCTCGGCGTAGTCGTAGGCGGCCTCGGGCTTCGCGCGCACCGCCGCGTCGATCATCTTGGCGTCTTCGCCGATAAGGATCCGCCAGGTTCCGGATCGCACCCCGTCGAGGATGATGGTCGCGGCCTCAGCCGCGCTGACCGGCGCCTTGTCCAGGAAGTCGGCGTTCGCCCGCACGAGCATCTGGCGCAGCTCATCGGCTGACGCGCCCTCGGCCAGCACGCCGGCCCGGATCAGGCCGGCCTGCGCGTCGCGGGGGATCAGCTCCTCCACCTGGGCGTCGCTCATCTGCTCCGGTGCCGGCAGGCCACGGGCGCGGAAGCTGTTCGCGATGATGTCGGTGCCCACGTGCCCGGGCATCACGAGCGCGACCCGGACCTGGGGCGCGTGGGCCCGCAGGTCCTCGATGAGCGCCTCCGTGAAGCCCCGCACGGCGAACTTGGCCGTGCTGTAGGCGGAGTTCGGCGCGCCCGGGCCCAGTGACGCCCAGAACCCGTTCACGCTGCTGGTGTTGACCAGGACGCCGTCGCCGCTGGCGATCAGCAGCGGCAAGAACGCGCGGGCGCAGTAATACACGCCCCACCAGTCCACGGCGAACGTGCGTTCCCACACCTCCCGGGGGCTGCTGACGAAGCTTTCGCCGCCGCCCATGCCGGCGTTGCTGAAGACCAGGTCGACGTGATCGCTGGCGTGCTCCTCCAGCAGTTCGTCGCGGAACCGCAGGACCTGCGCCTCGTCGGACACGTCACAGGCATGGCCGGTGACCGCGACGCCGGGCGGGGCGGCCGCCCGCGCCGTGGCCGCGGTCACCGCGACGGCGTCCGGGTTCAGGTCGCACGCCGCGACCGAGCATCCCTGCGCCGCCAGCTGGCGGACAAGCTCGCGGCCCATGCCAGAGCCGCCACCGGTCACCACCGCGAGCTTCCCGGTGAACGAGTCCACAGCCATGATCCTTACCTGCGGTGCCATTGCGGGTCAACGCTCCAGGGTGCCTGCAGCTAAACGACCCGCCGGGAGGCGTAGTTCATTTCCGCAGCGGCAGGTGGATCCGAAACTTTCGCGTGGCCTGCGGGGCCTATTCGCCGTCCTTCTCGGCCAGCCGGAGCAGGGCCTTGGCGATTGGCAGCGCGGTCAAGTCCACCTGCCACGGCCGTGCCCCGTAGGTGGCCAGGTCGGTGGCCACGTCCTCGGGGTTGGCCGGGTCCGGCGGCTGCCAGGCGAGCCTGCGCACCGCATCCGGCTGGAGCAGGTTCTCCGTCGGCAGGGAATGCTCGTCGGCGAGTGCCGCGACAACCGCCCGGACCGCCGCCAGGCGCTTGGCGGCCACCGGATCGCGCTCCGACCAGCGGTGCGCGGGCGGCGGCCCGTCCGTCACCGGCCCGGACGGGCCAGGCAGGGTGACGTCCGCCTGGGCGCGGGCGCGCCGGATGGCGCCGAGCCACTCAGCCATGTGGCGCCGGGCGCCGCGGCCCCGGAACCCGGGCGAAGCGGCGAGCGCCTCGGCCGTGACCGGCGCCGACCTCGCGGCCTCGATGATCGCGGAATCCGCCAGGACCCGGCCCGGGGAGAGATCCCGCCGCCGGGCGATCCTGTCCCGCTCCAGCCAGAGTTCACGGACGATGGCCAGGCTCCGGCGGCTCCGGACGCGGTGAATCCCGGAGGTTCGCCGCCAGGGATCCGGGCGAGGCCCGGCCGGCCCGGCCGCGAGCACGGCCGCGAATTCCTGGCCCGCCCACTCGGTCTTGCCCTGCTCCTCGAGCTGCGCGGCCAGCGCGTCCCGCAGCTCGACCAGGACCTCCACGTCCAGCGCGGCATACCGCAGCCATTCCTCGGGCAGCGGACGGGTGGACCAGTCGTCCGCGGCGTGCCCTTTCTCCAGCGCCAGCCCGAGCACGGTCTCGACCAGGGCGCCCAGCCCCACGCGGGGGAAACCGAGCAGCCGGCCGGCGAGTTCGGTGTCGAACAGCCGGCGTGGCCGGTAACCGAGTTCGGCCAGGCAGGGCAGGTCCTGTGAGGCGGCGTGCAGGACCACCTCGGCGTCGGCGAGTGCCGCGTCCAGCCCGGACAAGTCGGGGCAGGCGACCGGGTCGATCAGGACCGTCCCGGCGCCGCGGCGGCGCAGTTGAACGAGGAAGGCCCGGTGGCCGTAGCGGAAACCGGAAGCTCGCTCGGCGTCTACCGCCACCGGGCCCTCACCAGCGCCCAGCAGGCGGACCGCCTCGTCGAGCGCCGCAGCGCTGGCCACTAGGGGTGGCATGCCGTCTCGTGGCTCGAGTAGCGGTATCGCCTCCGGGCGAGCGGCGTCCTCAGCTTCGAGCTCGTCGGGCTGATCGGCCTGGGGGGCATCCGCGGCTTGGGGCGCATCCTCGGCCAGGGGAGCATCCTCGGCCCGGAGGGCGTTCTCGGGCGGGGCGGCCTTCTCGCGCGGTGCGGCCTTCTCGCGCACTCCCACCTGTTCGGGCATTTCGACCTGCTCGGGCACGTGAGGCTGGTCCGGCCGCTGCCCCCCGACCATCACTGCTGCCGTCGGCTGCGGGGTGGCCTGAGCGCGGTCACTCCCGCGGCCAGGGGCGGCAGTCCCGATGCGGCGCAGAGGGTCTCGCACCAAGCGGCCATGTGCCCGGCGAGATCGCCGCCTTCGGCGAGGCCGGCCAGGCCCGCCGTGGGGTCCGCGGCCGATCCTGGCTCAGCGACCGCGGGGGACCACGACGCCCGCAGCTCGAACCCGGTCGCGGCCGGCTCGTCCTGCTTCGCGCCGAACCCCTCCGTCACCACCCGGGTGACTGTCCCGCTCGGCTCCAGGTACCCGGCCGTGCAGCTGTCCAGCGCCTCGGTCAGCCAGCTCCAGCCAACCTGCCCGATCAGCGGGTCCGCGGCGATTTCCGGGTCGAGTTCCGCGCGGATGTAGACGATGATGCGCAGCGGCCCGGCCCAGCCCCGCTGGCCCGCGGGGTCATAGAGCAGCACCAGCCTGCCACTGCCGATCTCGGCGTCGTCCACCCGCACCGTGGCCGCGATCGCGCTCGCGTAGGGAGCCAGGGTCTTGGGTGCCGGGACGTCCTCGAACGTCAGTTCCGGGCGTAGCGTGCTCAGCTGCTCACACTGCGTCCTCAGGTCGGCGGCCACCCGGCCGAATGACGCGGACGCCGACGCGCCGCCAGGGTCTGTAAGCCCGCTGACCGGCCTCATGATGTGAGCGTACGTCGTCGCCATCGACCCTTCACGCGGCGCGGCCAGGCAACTCCATGGCAATGGGCGGTCCGGAGGTGTCAGCGGCCGGGTCCACGAAGAGCGCGGTGCCGCACGTCGCGCACCCCCACTCGGGGCAATCCCCATCCGGGGAGTCCGGGCAGCCTCCCGGCTCGCCGTGGTACCGCTCGAACAGCCCCTTGCTGCCGCACTCAGGACAGAAGCGGATCATCTGGCTCAAGACCTGCGACCTCCTCCACCGCCGGAGCCTCGGTCGGCAGGCCCGCTCAGGGAGCGCCGGCTACATGAGGCCGATCATGATCGTGGCACGCCGGGGCCTCCGATCGGTGGATATACTGCGGCGTGTCCCGAGGTCACAACGCAATTGCAGAGGGACGGGTGCGCAGCCTGTGAGACGGTCGCTGGCGTGACCGCGACGGAGGAGTCCCCCTTTCTGCGTGCCTGCCGTCGCGAGCCGGTTCCGTACACGCCGGTCTGGTTCATGCGCCAGGCCGGGCGGTCCCTGCCCGAGTACCGCAAGGCCCGGGGCAACTTGCCCATGCTGAAGGCGTGTGCCCGGGCCGACCTGATCACTGAGATCACGCTGCAGCCGCTGCGCCGGTACGAGGTGGACGCCGCCATCCTGTTCAGCGACATCGTGGTGCCACTCAAGGCGCTGGGCATGGATATCGACATCAAGGCGGGCGTCGGCCCGATCATCGCCCGGCCGATCCGCGACCAGCGGGACCTGGCCCGGCTGCGGGATCTTGAGCCGTCTGATGTGCCGTTCGTGACCGAGGCAGTGACCGCGCTGGTGGCCGAGCTGGGCGCCAAGCCGCTGATCGGGTTCGCCGGCGGCCCGTTCACGCTCGCGTCATACCTGATCGAGGGCGGCCCGTCGAAGACCCACGATCGCACCAAGTCGCTGATGTACGGCGACCCGGTCATGTGGAACGCGCTGCTCAGCCGGCTGGCGGACATCGCGATCTCGTTCCTCCGCGTCCAGATCGCCGCCGGGGCCTCCGCCGTCCAGCTGTTCGACTCGTGGGCGGGCGCGGTGGGCCCGGAGGATTACCGTGCCGCCGTCCTGCCGCACAGCAAGAGGATCTTCGAGGCGCTCGCCGGTACCGGCGTGCCCCGGATCCACTTCGGCGTGGCCACCGGGGAGTTGCTCGGCATGATGGGTGAGGCCGGCGCGGACGTGGTCGGGGTCGACTGGCGTGTCCCGCTGGATGAGGCGGTGCGCCGGGTCGAGCACGGCAAGGCGCTGCAGGGCAACCTTGACCCGGCCCTCCTGCTGGCACCATGGGAGGTCATCGAGCGGCGGGCCAAGGACGTGCTCGGCCGGGGCCGGGCCGCCGAGGGGCATGTGTTCAATCTGGGCCATGGCGTGCTGCCCGACACCAACCCCGATGTGCTGGCCCGGCTGACCGACCTGGTGCACGAGGAATCGGCGCGCCTGCCCGGCTGACCCGCGGCGGCGCTCAGCCTGCTGCGGACGGCCCGGCGGCCGGCGGCGTGGCGCTCCTGCGCCGCAGCAGCCAGCGCCGCGCGCGGTAGGCACCGTAGGCGGCCAGCGCGGCCAGGGCGGCGAACGGCAGTGCCGCCCCGATCCCGGTGAGCAGCAGCGAAACCAGGACCAGCAGTCCGTGCCAGCCAGCTTTCAGGCCACCGGAAAAGCCACCCGCCACCTTCCTATGCCCTCCAACGATCGGGTGTGGCTTACTCACCAGCACCAGCGTGAGGGTCGCGTAACTGGTCTCATGACCAAGGGCCCGCTCGCGGGACTGCAGCGATTCGAGGTCCGACTCTTCCTGGTCGATCTGGTTCTGCACGGTGAGCAGGTCGCCGACTGAGCCAGCCCGGGCCAGCAGGGCACGGAGCTGGGTGATGGCGGCCTGGGCCGAGGTGACCCGGCTGGTCACGTCGGCCATGGTCGCGGTCACATCCTGGGCTTGCTGTGACACCGATACCCGGGTGCCGAGCCGGCTGGACAGCTCGCCGAGCGTGGCCTGGTAGGCCGCCACCGGGATCCTGAGCTGGAGGTTGACCGTGGATTGCGCCGGATGCGCCCGGTCAAGCAGGGTGTTCTCGTTGGACACGTAACCACCCGCTGCCTTGGCGATGCGCTCAGCCAGCGAAGCGGCGCGGCTGATATCGGGCGCCCGCATCGTGAGGCTGGCCCGGTACACGATGGCCTGAGCGCCCACGGCGGGCAGGGCCGCGGAACCTCCTGCGGCTGAGGGCGCGCCGGATTGCGCTGAACCTGAGCTGCCCGCGATTGCGCCGGATCCGGGGACGCGGGCCTGGGCCGGGGCGACGGCGCTGCCCGCCGCGTCGGACGAGCCGCTGGTGCCGGCCGAGCAGCCGGCGGTCAGCACGGCCAGCAGGCCGGCCGCCACGATGATCCATCGGGCGGACCGGGCCCGGCCGCGCAGGCGACCGCGACCAACGGCGACATACAGGTTCATCAGCGCTTTCATGCCGTTCGGACGCGCGCTACCAGGCCCCGGTTCCGCATCCCCGGTCACAGGTTGGCATCAGGGCCGCGGTCACAGGGTGTCATCAGCGCCCGGTCAATAGCGGGCGAGCGGCTCAATTTGACGACGGCGACAGGGGTCCGCTCAGCGCTGCGGGCCCAGGTCACAGGCCGTCAAGGAGATCGGTCTCGGTGATGCCCGGGCCCTGGCCGTCGCGGATGAACCATTCCGTGCCGAACGCGTAGCGGAACGCCTCGTCCGGCATGGCCAGGAAGAATGACTCCTCGCTGATCTGGCTGGCGTGCGCGCGCATGGCGCGGCGCTTGACGTCCACATAGGGCGTCACGTCGACGGCGGCGGTGATCACCGATTCGGGCTTGCCGAAGTCCTCGCGCTCGCCCACGTCGGGGATTTCGATGCCGGACGCGGCGGCCTGCTCGGCGAACGCCTTCCTGCCCCGCATCATGTGATCACGGTTCATGGTGCCCTGGTAGACCCGCCGGGTACCGGCCAGTTCGGCCGCGCGCATCCCGACCCGGTGGACCTGGATGTGGTCCGGGTGACCGTAGCCGCCGTTGTCGTCATAACAGGTCAGGACGTCGGCATCTTCTTCCTGCAGCAGGGCGGCCAGCTTCCCGGCGGCCTCCTCGACCGGCGCGGTCCAGAACGACCCGGGCTGGTCGTTGGCCGGGGTGCCCATCATCCCTGAGTCCAGGTAGCCAAGGAACTCCGTCCGCTGCGCGCCGAGGATCTCCGCCGCCGCCAGGGTCTCTGTCACCCGGCGCTGCCACAATTCCTCCCCGTCGGCCAGGAATCCGTCGGGTACCTCGCCCTGCTCGCCGCGGGTCGCCACGACGAGGACGACCCGGTGACCCTGTTCGGACGCTTTGCGCATAATGCCGCCGCAGCCGATGCACTCATCGTCCGGGTGGGCGTGAAACGACACCAGGGTGGCCATGGGGCGACGCTATCCGATCCAGCCCGGAGGCAGATTCAGCGGCATTGGCTGGGGCGGCCGGGCCGGCGGCCGATGCCGGGCCGGCGGCCGGTGCCGGGCCGCGGATCGCCACGATCGCGGCCAGGCCGCCGGCGAGGCCGAGCAGTCCGGCGACTATGAGCGCCGCGTTGAGGCCGGACGCCGAGGCGATACGGATCAGCTGGTCGAGCGGGCCGCGCTGACTGGCCGGGGCGTGCGCTAGTACTGCCTGGGCCTGGCCGCCGGAGATCGCCGCCGCGATGGATGGGCTACCGCCATGAGCCGCCAGGACGTGTGCCATGCGGGCCGAGAAGACGCTGCCGAGCACCGCGATACCGAAGGCGTAGCCGAGCTGGCGGGCCGTGCTGACCGCGCCGGCGGCCATGCCGCCGTTGCGCGGTGGCACCGCGGACATGGCGCTGGAGATCAGCGTAGGGGTGGCCAGGCCAACGCCGATTCCGGCGATGATCAGCCCGGGGATCAGCGTTGCCCAGCCCGACTGCCCACCCAGCCTGGCCTGCAGCAGCGCGCCGAGGCCGACCAGCAGCATGCCGCCGCCGATGACCCACCGCACGTTCCACGCCTGCAGGAAGCGGCCAATCAGAGCGCTCACCGTAAAGGCCGCCAGGGACAGCGGTGCCGCGCCCACCAGCCCGGCCCTGACCGGGCTGAGCTGGAGCACCGTCTGCAGCCACAGGGAACTGTAGGTGAGGTAGGCGAACGCGGCGGCATTGAGCAGCAGCGAGGCGACCATGACGCCGGTGAAGGTCCGGTGCCGGAACAGTGACAGGTCGAGCAGCGGCTGGGCGCTCCGGTGCTCGATGATCGCGAATGCCACGAACGCGAGCACTCCCAGGGCCAGCAGGCCGATTGTCCCGGCGGCAGCCCAGCCGTCGGCGGATGCGCGGATGAGGCCGTAGGTCGCCGCCGTGGCGCCGGCGGTGAAGCTCGCCAGCCCGGCGATGTCGAGCCGGGACGCCCGCTGCGGGGAATCCGCCCCGAAGGCGCGCAGGGACATCACGATCGCGACCACGCTGACTGGCAGGTTCACGAAGAAGATCCACCGCCAGGACAGGCTCTCGGTCAGCAGGCCGCCCAGGATCGGTCCGGCCGCGGCCGCGCCCCCGGCGACGGCACCCCAGATGCCGAAGGCCGTGCCGCGGTCCCGGCCCTGGTATGAGGAGTTGAGCAGGGCGATCGTGGTGGCGAACATGGCCGCGCCGCCGGCCCCTTGCACACCCCGGGCCGTGATCAGCATGACGGAGTTCACCGCCAGCCCGCTGGTCAGCGACGCGACCGCGAAGACGGCCAGGCCGGCCAGGTACATCCGCCGCCTGCCGCGCAGGTCAGCCACTGACCCCAGGCCCATCAGCAGGGCCGCGAGGGTGAGGGCATAGATGTCGATGACCCATTGCAGGGAGGAAAACGAGGTGGACAGGTCCACGGCCATGTCCGGGAGGGCCACGTTGACGATCGTCACGTCGACCAGGAGCATGAACGTGCCCAGGCACACTGCGATCAGCGGCAGCCATTTGCGCATGGCAAGAACCCCTTCAGTTGCCCGCCAGCCATCTGGCGGCCTCGCCACTGTGCCTCCGCTTCGCTGGCCTTAGCCATCCGTAGCCGTCTGGATGTAGTTTTCTTCCTGTGTCTAGTATTCGTATGCCGGAAACCGCCATGCTGGACCGCCTCGACCGGCAGCTCATCCACGCCTTGCAGGCCGATCCCCGCGCCCCGTTCAGCCGCATCGCGGACGTGCTGGACGTCTCCGAGCAGACGGTCGCCCGGCGTTACCGCCGCCTGCGTGGCGGCGGGATCCTGCGCGTGGTGGGCGCGGTGGACCCGCAGCGCATCGGCCTGGCCGACTGGCTGGTCCGGGTGGGCTGCCGTCCCGGCGGAGCGGGGCGGCTGGCCGACGCGCTCGCCCGGCGCGACGACGTGTCCTGGGTCATGCTCAGCTCGGGCGGATCCGAGGTGGCCTGCCTGATCCGCTCGCGGAGCCAGCAGCAGCGCGATGACCTGATGCTGCAGCGGCTGCCGGCCACCAGCCAGGTCCTCAGCATGACCGCGCACGCGATCCTGCACCGCTTCGTGGCCGGCGGCTCGGATGACTGGTCGGGTTTCGGTGATCCGCTCACGGCCGCCCAGAGTGAGGCACTGTGCCCGGTACCCATGCCGCAGCCCGGCGAGCCTGCCGCGCTCCAGCCGGACGATGAGCCGATCCTGGCCGCGCTGGCCCGCGACGGCCGGGTCAGTTACGCGGCGCTGGCCGCCGAGACCGGCTGGACCGAGGGCCGGATCACCCGCCGGGTCGAGGCCCTGCACGGCTCTGGGGTGCTGTACTTCGATGTTGACCTGGCCACGCAGCTGATGGGCTTCGCGACCGCCGCCACCTTGTGGCTCACCGTCGAGCCCTCCCGGCTGGCCGCGGTCGGGGACCAGTTGGCGCGGCACGCGGAGGTGCCGTTCGCCGCGGCGGTATCTGGCTCCGCGAACCTGGTCGCGAGCCTCCTGTGCCGTGACTCCGAGGCCCTCTACCAGTACGTGACCACGAAGATCGGCGCCGTCGCCGGCGTCCGGCAACTGGAGATCTCACCCGTTCTGCGGCGGGTCAAGCAAGCGGGGACGCTGATGGACGGACTGCGGCTGGCCTCGTTGCCGCCCCGCCTGCCCTCAGCACCCAGGGCCGCCCTGGCCGGCCCACCAGCACCGCGCCACCGACCTGACGTCAGCACCGCGCACCCGCGCTACGACGGGGGAGCCCTAGGGTGAACGGGTGGAGCAGTCAGGGACACGGATCGTGGTCGCGGTCGTCGGCGGCGGCATCGCCGGGCTGGCGGCTGCGTTCTTCCTGCGGGACCAGCCGGTGGATGTCGTTGTGCTGGAAGGTTCATCGCGGCTGGGCGGGAAGCTGGCCGTGTCCGAACTGGCCGGGGTGCCGGTCGACGCGGGCGCCGAGGCACTGCTCGCCCGCAGGCCCGAGGGAACGGAACTGATCCGCGCGGTCGGGCTGGGCGGGGACCTCGTGCCGCCGGGGACCACAGCGGCGCGCATCTGGAGCCGGGGAGTGCTGCGGGGCCTGCCGGCCCGGCAGATGATGGGGGTAC
>JAWWPY010000105.1:0-12028 GCA_033854735.1 Streptosporangiaceae bacterium
GTATCCGGGCTGACCAAGAAATTCGGTGACCGGACGGTGGTCGACAATGTTTCCCTCACCATTCCCCGGGGCTGCGCGTTTGGCTACGTCGGGCCCAACGGCGCCGGTAAGACCACGCTGATCCGCATGGTGCTCGGCCTGACGCCGGCGACCTCCGGGTCGATGCGCGTGCTCGGTATCTCCGTCCCGGCGCAGCGGGCCCTGGCGCTCGGGAAGGTGGGCGCTATCGTCGATGAGCCCCGCTTCCACGGCTACCTCACGGGCCGGCAGAACCTCCGCCTGCTCGCCGCCGCCCGGGAGCCGGGCGCCGAGGGCCGGATCGAGTCGTCGCTGGACCGGGTGGGCCTGCGCGACCGGGCCGGCGACCGGGTCGCGGCCTACTCGATGGGCATGCGCCAGCGCCTCGGCGTGGCGGCCTGCCTGCTCAGTGACCCCGAGCTGCTGATCCTGGACGAGCCCATGAACGGGCTCGACCCGGCCGGGATGGCGGAGCTCCGGCAGCTGGTGCGCGGCTTCGTCGAGGAGGGCCGGACCGTGATCCTGTCCTCGCACCTGCTGGATGAGGTCGAGCGGATCTGCGACGCGGTCGCGGTGGTCGATCACGGCCGCATCGTCGCCTCCGGCCCGATCGGCGAGGTGGTCGGGGCCGGCGGTCAGAGCGTGACCATCGAGTGCGACGACCCCGCCCGGGCCCGGCAGCTGCTCCTCACCCGCGGCCTGGCCCAGCAGGTGAGCGTGTCGCCCGGCACGGTCACGGCCCGGCTCCACCAGCAGTTCGTCTCCCGGCCGCGCGCCGCGGTCGGCGAGATCAACCGCGTGCTCATCGCGCAGGGAATCACGGTCTACCGGATCGCCGTGGACCGCGCCTCGCTGGAGCAGCGATTCCTGGACATCACCTCGACCCTGGGAAGGGCAGCATCATGACCACCTTGACGTACACCACGCGCACCCCGTCGTCCCACGCCCGGGCGCTGCCCGGATCGGCGTGGCTGCCCGGCGGCCGCATGATCCGCTCCGAGTTCATGAAGCAGGCCCGGCGCCGCGGGCTCATGATCGCGGCGGCCGTCCTGACCGTAGGCGCGGTGATCGCCTACTTCGCCCTCGAGGAAGCGCTGCACCTGCACGATCCGGGTCACTACAGCCCGGCCGGGGGCACGCACGGCCTGGTCAGCGCCGACTACATCCTCTCGATGCTCGGCGCCGTCGTGGCCATTCTGTTCGGCGCCTCGGCCGGAGCGGCTGACGTCACCGCCGGGGTCTTCCGCAACCTGGTCACCACCGGCCGCTCCCGGACCGCGCTCTTCCTGGCCCGCATCCCGGCCGGCCTCGCCCTGAGCATCGCGTTCACCATGGCCGGCTATGCGGTGGCCGTAGCGAGCTCGGTCCTGCTCGCCGGGTCCCAGCACGCCCCGGCCCACCGGCTCATGCCGATCCCGCCCGCTCAGCTCATCCTGGCCGGTGGTGGCTGGCTGATCCTGAACACCGTCATGGCCTACCTGCTCAGCCTGGGCCTGAGCTCAGTCACCGGATCTCAGCCCATCACGGTCGCGGTGATGCTCGCGCTGAACATGTTCGTGATGCCGGTCCTGGCCGTGATAAACACCCTGCCCAGCATCCGGCAGCTTCTCCCGGGCATTGCTCTCTACCAGCTTCAGCCACCGGCCATCAGCCAATTCAGCAGCCCGAGCCTGATCATGTCCACCACGATGATCGCCGTCGTCCTGATCGGCTGGGCCGCTCTGGCCGTGGGCGCCGGAATCTGGCGCACGACCAGCCGGGACGCCTAGCCCCGACAGCAGAGGCGGCCCGCCGCCTGTTCTGCCCACCGCACTCAGGATGTGCGGTGGGCAGAACTGGCGCTGGTCTGGTCCACCGTCATATTGCCGAACGACACACTCGACGGCGACGCCGTCAACGGAGCCGGACCGCCCGAGGAACTGGCGGTGAAGCCCAGCGGCGTGTTGTTGGGCAGCGGGACGTCCCGGTAGATCTGGCTGTACAGGTAGCCCGCCCCTTCGACCGTCACGTTGTTCACCACGATCCCGGCTGTGCCGACCAGGTAGAACGTCCCCTGCGGGATCCAGAGGATCTTGCCTTGCGACTGCGCCTGGTTGACGCAGTTCTGGATCGCGGCGGTGCTGTCGGTGGCACCGGTCGCGGCCGTGCCGCCGCCGGCGGGATTCTGGTCATTCCCGCTGTAGTTGTTGTTCCCCTCGTACTGCCAGCTCTGGATCGAGTTCAGGTTCAGCGCCTGCCGGAACGTCCCGTTGGCGTACAGATCCAGCGTGGCGGTGATCCCGCCGCCGCCCGCGGAGTCGGGGATGGACGCCCGCACGTTGATGAAACTGATCGGCTGCCCGGTGTCGTTGGTCCACTGCACGGACTGGCCGGTGTAGACAGGGCGCGGTCGGTCGTGACTTCGATGGGAACGTGCCAGGCCGGTCGGTGCAGTCGTTGTCGTTTCCCTAGCTCAGCTAGCTACCACCGATGTGCCGATGGCGGCAGATAGGAAGTCGGGTGCTGGTATGCCCAACGGGTCTTAAACGAGCAGGCCGGTTAGGGTCTTGGTGATGCGGCTCACCGTTCTTGGGGCGTGTGGTGCGTGGCCGGAAGCAGGCCAGGCCTGCAGTGGCTACCTCGTCGAGCATGACGATTTCAGGCTGGTCGTCGACCTGGGGTATGCGACTATGCCGCGGCTGCTGGAGCGGGTCGCCGCGGACCGGGTTGATGCTGTCTTCATCAGCCACGGGCACCCCGACCATTGCGCCGACCTGAGCCCGCTGCTGCGCGCCCGGGCGCTGCGCGATGATCCGCCGGCGCCACTGCCTGTGTACGCGCTGCCGGGCGCTGTGGACGCCGTGCTGGCGCTCGATCGCCCTGGGATGCTGGCGGGCGCCTGCGTGCTGCATGAGATCAGTGGCGGCAGCCGCCTGGCCATCGGCCCGTTCCGGGCCGAGACCCGCCTGCTCCCGCACTGGGTACCCAATGCCGGCCTGCGGCTCAGCGTCGGGAGCAGCGTGCTCGTTTACACCGGTGACAGCGGCCCGGCCCCTGAGGTAGCGGAACTGGCGCGTCGCGCCGATCTGCTGGTGGCCGAGGCCACCTATGTGGACCACGTTCCGCAGAGCTCGCGGCGCTACCTGTCTAGCGCGCGTCATGCGGGCCAGCAAGCCGCACAGGCCGGCGCCAGCCGTCTCTTGCTGACCCATCTATGGCCGGGCACGAACCCGTCGGCCGCCCGGGCAGCGGCCGGTGAAGAGTACGACGGCAATACCGGCGTCGCCACCGCCGACCTGGTAGTCGACCTTCGCTAGAAACCTGGCTTCATCGGCCACGGCAGCGGCCAGGCCGGGTCGTGGCTGGTTACTGCCGCTTACTGCCGCGCTGCCCGGCCAGAAGCTGTCGCGGGCCAGAAGCTGCCGTGGCCGGTGGATGGCGATGTCTCGTTGTGGCAGGATTTTCGTCGTGGTCAGTATCGCCGATTGCCAGCGTGTGCAGACGAACTGGTACCGCAAGCGGGCTGAGGTGCTGGGCGGCGAGGTCTGGACAGACGGGCCTTTGACCTGGACCGATGGACCGGATGGCCAGAACCTGATGTTTCCGGAAGAGATGACGACGCCGGCTGTTCGGCGGGGCGTTGAGCGTGCTCGTGACCGTGGTCTGGGCATAGTGGGGGCCTGGCTCAGTCTGGATACCGATGCCACGCCGCTGGCGGAGGCGGGCTTCGAACGTGGCTGGTCGCCCTGGTGGATGACAGCTGACCTTACTGAGGTGACCGGTCGTCCCGATCCACGGATCGAGTTGCAGCAGGATAGTAGCGATTACCAGGGAGAACATCGCGCCTACCGAGATCAGCTGGCCCTCAGCCGGTACCAGCCGCCATGTGCCTGGTACGTCGCCGCGTATACCCATCGTGCTGGGCGCTTCGCGGGGCGAGCCTGGTCGTTCCTCGACGATGACCTTGCTGGAGTCTTCGACATGGAGGTCTGGGAACCCTTCCGCCGGCGTGGCCTGGGTACCGGGCTGCTGAACGCTGTGTGCGCCGCCGCTCGCGCGGCCGGGGGGCAGCACGCCGTCCTGAACGCGACGTGGGAAGGCAAACAGCTGTACGACGCGTGCGGCTTCACCCAAATCGGCGAAGGCATTACCTGGTGGCACCACATGGGCGCGGACTAGCCGCACACGGTGCGGCAGAAACGATGTACGTGGGGAGGGTGAGTCGCTGTTCTGGGCCGGTGCGTTCGCCCGAGAACCGCGATTAGCAGCGTTTCGGTGGCGAGGTTGGCCGATCTTAATTATTGAGTCACTAAGACGTCCACGGTGTCGTCAATACTGCAGTCAGAAGGAAAGTCATTATACGGTATAATCCGAGGGCTGTGCAGAAGTTCAGAATTGCATGCCGGAGACGCCTCGACCAGCTTGATTGGATATAGCCTGTCCTTGTCACCAGGATTCCCGATGTGCTGAATTAGGAACCGCCAGGAGCCATTTCTAGCTATGATTGGATTGGGCGTGCCGGTATAAGAGTAGTTATAATAAGATTGGGTAATCGTGTCGAATACAAAAATCCATCCACGCTCGTTGTTCAGGTCACAGGAAACGCCCTTAATAAGGGCACCACCGAGCCCCACTTGTTGATTATTTTGAGGTGACGTGATCCGCAACTTCTTCTGGCACGGGGACAGGGTCCTCGGTAGTGGGGTCAGCGCAGAAGGAGCAGGAGTTGCAGGAGTTGCAGGATATCGGCTGTTGCCAGGCGTTATGGGCCCATTTATAACGGCAACGATAATCGGTCCAGCCGTTACGACTAACGCCGCCAAGGTTTGCTGCCACTTACGCAGCCCTAACCACCAATGTGGGTCTTTAATGCTGTTTATATCGCAGTCTCCTCGGCACGATTACATGATCCTATAGCTAGCCTATTGACGACTCGGAAATACCTGATCACGACGCCCGTACGGCCCGGAATTCTAGGACAGATACGACGGAGATATAACTTTGTGGTGATAAGGGGGAATTCATGGAGAAGTGAACCGTATGTGGTAGCGGAATAATGAAATCCGGTGCCAGGTTACTCCATGCTGACTGAGAGCGTCGGCGATCACGCAATGCCCCACCGCACCGCACCGGATTGTGCCCCTGTCGGCTTGAACCGGCGGATCTCCTGCATCCACCGGACCATGACGCGGGCCGTGTACATCCCCTAGACCGTGGAGCAGGACGACGGCGGTGTATGGTGCGCCCACGCTCAGCTACGTCCCGGTGTGGGTGCTAACGGTGAGGGTGATACTCGCGAGGCTGCCGTGGCTGACCCGCGCGAGGCGCTTGAAGGGCTGATCGCCGAGTTTGGCACACCGCAGGAGCTCACGCTCACGGTTGACGTGGCCTGATGCCACCCGTCCCATTCCTGCCCGGGGACCGGAGCTGGCCGGAGGCCGCGCCCGGGTGACACTTCACCATGCCTGGATCCAGGCACATATGGGAATTTGTGTGTCCGAGGGGACTTGAACACGGAACCAGGTGAATTCTCCCCGGATCGGGGAGAATCATGCGCCCAGAATACAAGGCCCTTCACACGTATCAAAGCATTTACGTTCAGCATGAGGTCCGCCGGCTGTAAACTCATTACCTTGAGCGTGCGAGGGGGCTGCGGCAAGCTACGCGCCCGCGCCGCTGCTGCTGACATTGCCCTGCGGGAGCCTTCGCCATTCGCTGATCTCCCGTCTCCAGCCATTGCAAGAATGCCGAGAGCCCGATTCAGCCCAGCCAGATGCGGGATAGCGGCCACACCAGCCGAGTCAGCTGATGTCTCGAATCGGGCCGGGCTGGCCTGGCGCACCGCCCAGGCAGCTACCCTGCCACACACCGGGTGGGTAGATGTGAAGGAATCTTTGCCATGGTGTCCGTCCTTCGGGTATCCCTCAGCGAGGAATTCGTTCTCCGTTGCGACGCCGCGGTTGGCTGCTGCGATGGCCGAGTTAATGCCTTGCTTGCGCTCGCGATGGCTGCAGCCTGCCCTAGCAGGAGCGGTGAGCCCCTGGGCCGCGATCTGGCCAGGTCGCCCTGCGATATTCGTCCATCAGCCTCGCCCACCGTGCCGCCGCCGCCATCGTCCTGGGAGCCAAGGGCCCTGACAGCCTGCGCTTCGCGCGCGATATCGGACGAGGCGATGGGCGGTGACGCGGGCAGGGCGCCAGGAGCAATCGCTGGCCCGCACGCTCTGCCGGCGGCTGGAGGAAGACTGGCTGCTGATCGCTGACCGGAACTTCTTCAACTGGGCGGACTGGTGCGCGGCGGCGGATTCCGGCGGCACCGCCGTGGCGGGTCAAGGCCGATCTCACGCTGCCGGTCCCGGACCTGCTGCCTGACGCGCTCTATTCCTCGGTCCTGGTCAACCCGCTGATCCGCTGCAATGCCGGGGGAGGCCTTCTGGAGGCGGCCTGCGCCGGCACGACCTGGACATCAGCGAACGACGCCAGCGCCATCACCAGGTACACCGTCACGTGCGGCGGCAGCTTCCCGTCCGGCCGCTTCGCCTGTTTCCGGCCGCCGCGGCCGCGTCCTCAACCGCATCCCGGGGCACGAACAAGGCCGGCACGCCGAGAGAAAACCAGTCCGTCAGCCGCCCGCCCGCCACCCCGCCATTGTCTGCCATAAGCCCGCGATCATGACGGCTATCAGGCACAACACCACGGAGCGACCCACCCTTGAACCAGGATTAGCTTAGGCTGAGTGGCACTGAGTTCCGGCCTGGCATACCGGCCCGGCCCAGGCCGGAGCCCGTTGATTCTGGTTAACAAAGACGTTACTTCATCGTAATCCTGTAGTCGGCGGGAAGCGATTGCGCAGGTCGTCGCGTGAATGGCCGCCCTGGCGGCACCGGCGACAGCTCATTTTCGCTCCAACCTGTTGCAGTGTCCCTGGCGGGACTTTATTGTATACACGTCCCGACCTAACAATCCCGGCCGTTTCTTCGGCACACTAAGCCATGTCATTGATCATTGGACCATTGGCGATGAACGCCGTGCTGGGCTGACTACCTGTTCAGCCAGAGTCTGCGCTCCACGTCGCCGTGCCCAGCACGGCCAAAGGAAGGGAAACCCCTGATGAAATGCAATCCCGCCAGATTACTGCCGCTGACCGCGCTCACCGTGCTGGCTGCGGCAGCCTGCGGCACGCAGATTGCCAGCACCACCAGCGCCGGGCTCAGCCCGATCACCGTCGGCGTAGACGAGCCACTGACTGGTTCCTTCAACACGGACGGCATCGCATCCCTTCGCGGCTACCAACTGTGGGCCAGCGACGTCAACGGGAGCGGCGGCCTGCTCGGGCGCCAGGTCAAGCTCGTGGTTCTCAACGACAACAGCAACCCAGCGACGGTGACGAAGAACTACACCCGGCTGATCACGCAGGACCACGTGGACTTCACGCTCGCGCCGTTCTCCTCGCTGCTCTCGGTCCCGGCCGCTCAGATCACCGAGAAGTACCACTACGCACTGCCTGCGGGCACCGCCGGCGCGCCACGCGTCTATGCACTGAACGATCCCGACCTGTTCTCCGTGAACACGCCGGTCACCTTCCAGATGGTGCCCCTCGCCAACTGGGTCCTCTCGCTGCCGCCCAGCGAGCGGCCCAAGACCGCCGCCTACCCGATGGTCGATGATCCGTTCGCCGACCCGCCGGTGCAGAAAGCCGAGCAGATCCTGCAGGCTGGTGGCGTCACGACGGCATACTCACATCCGCCGGTCACCCCCAACGCCACCGACTCGAACCTCATACCCATCGCGAATGCCGTGGCCGCGAAGAACCCGCAGATCGTCGTGCTCGGCACGGTCGACGTTCCGAGCCTGCTCCAGTTCATCCACGCGTTCAAGGCGGCCCACTTCACCCCCAAGATCATGATTGCGTCGTCCGGCCCGGATCAGGGCCAGGCGTTCCTCGGTCAGGTGGGGCCGTTAAACGCTGAGGGGATCATGGTGCCGGACGGCTGGTACGGCGCGGAGCAGAACGCGCTGAGCCATGTCATGGTCCAGGACTACATAGCCAAGTACGGCGGCAAGACGTCCGACATCAACGCGGACGTGGCCGAGGCCTACTCGGCCGGCGAGATTCTGGCCGATGGGATCACCGGGACGGGGAGCTCAAGCAACGCGGGAATCATCGCCTACCTGCACCGGCATACCTTCCAGACCGTGCTGGGCCCGGCCAACTTTACCGCGAATGGCACGAACCCGCTGAGCCCGGCCTTCATCTTCCAGTGGCAGAACGGCCAGTTCCTCCAGGTTCTGCCGACCCACCCGATCGGCTCGCCGCCCATCGAGCTAACCAAGCCAGCCTGGCAGGGAAATTGATCTGTGAATGGCGGAGAGCCTCAGCGGCAGGCTGATCGCGACTGGTTCAGTTTCCCCGCGTACAGGTCCTCAGTCGTCGAAGACTCGGTATGTTCCGAGTTCGTGTAGTTCGGTTGCGTGTGGTGGTTCGTCGAAGCGGTCGTATTTGCCCTGCTGGATCCGCCTGTACGCCTGGAGCTGCCCGAGCGGGGCAAGTCCGCTGCTGGTTTCGGTTGCGACGATGTTGACGAAGGTGAGGCCGTCGTCCAGCAGGAAGGTGGAGTAGCGGATGCCTTCTGGCTGTACGCGGTGGATCTCGTCGAAGACGGCGCGCACAAGCCGTTCGTTCTCCGCGGCGTGCTCGGGCTTGGTCTTGTAGCGGAGCAGGAACACGCGCCTCATCGGGTTGCCTCCTGGCCTGCGGGCTCCGGCAGCCCGAGGAGCTGGGCGTAGGCGGGGATCATCAGGTCGGCGCCCTTGAGCCGTGCGGTCGTTTCGGCGTTGACTACGCCGGCATGGGGCGCGTAGGAGGCGCCCCCGGCCGGCCCGAGGGGGATGGAGATGCTCGGCGGATGGGGCTGGTAGCTGACCTGGTCCCGTTCGCCGCGGATCAGGCTGGTGATGTTGGCCGCGACGACCTGGGCGTGTGCGGCTGCTGCCTGTGCCTTCTTGGCTTCGGGGATCGCGGTGATGTCGCCGATCGCGAAGACAGTGGGGTGGCCCGGCAGCCAGAGCTGATCGGTGACCCGGAGGTGGCCGTCGGCTTGGCGGGCGGCCTTGAGGTCTGCCGCGAGGTAGTCGGTGACCGGCTCGACGCCGTAGCAGCGGAACCAGATGTCGGCGGCGATGGCCGTGCCGTTCTGGGTGGTCGCGCTGAACGTCTGGGCCACGCCGGGGCCGGACGGGAGTTCAGTGGCGAGCGATGTGCCGAGGATCAGGGTCACGCCGAGTGCGGTGAGCTGGCTGTGCAGCTCGGCGCGGAACTCGTCGGGGTAGGCGCCGGCCAGGATGTCGCGGGCCGGGTCGACGATCGTCACGGACTTTCCCGGCCACGCCGCCTTGATCTCCCCGGCTAGCTCCAGGCCCACCGGGCCGGCGCCGAGCAACAGGACGTGGCCTGCGCTGGCCAGCGCCTGGTGGGCCGTGTGGAGCTTGGTGCTTGCGGCGAGCGTCTCGTCCAGGTCGGGCTTGGCCGGGAACGGGTACCGCGACCCGGTGGCCAGGATGATGTAGTCCGCCTCGATCCGCCCGCCCGAGCCGAGTGTGACGGTGCCGGCGTCCACGCGCGCTGCCCGGTCACGGATCACCCGCCCGCGGGCGAGCAGCCGGCTGTAGGGCAGGAACAGCCGTCCGATCCAGTCCGGGTCGGTTACCGCGCGCAGCGCGGCGACATTGTGCACGAACGTCTCGCGTGGCTCGATCAAGCGCACGTCGGCGATCTCGTCCAGCGCCTTCGCGACGGCGATGCCGCCGTAGCCGCCGCCGACTACTGCCACAGTGGCAGTCATCAGGTACCTCCAGGTCTACGCAGTTCATGATAGTGAATAGTTTTCTATCGTGAACCATAGCATGTTCGCGCACGGCCGTGGACTGTTTGCGGCCGTAGACTGTTGGCAGGTACCAACCCTTTGCCGAGCCTGAGGCGGACGACACGATGACAGCCGAACCAGCCGCGACGGCCAAGGCGGCCCAGGGCACGGGGCTGGCCGAGGCACTGGCCGGCCTAGCGCACCACGTCCTGCACCTGTTCGCCGATGCAGGCCGCGGCCATAAGCTCAGCCAGCAGCAGGTCGAGCTGATCTGCGCCGTCATCGTCAAGGGCACGACCGGCATGACCGAACTGGGCAGCGTCCTGCACGTCGAGAAGTCAAGCCTGAGCAACCTCGTCGACCGTCTCGAGCAGCGAGGACTCGTCGTCCGCACCCGCGACCCGCGCGACCGGCGGGCCACCCACGTCTCCCTCACCGACGAAGGCACCACCATCGCGATCCAGACCTACGACGACGTCATCACACGACTCCGCAGCCAGCTCGACCAACTGCCGCCAGCAGACCAGCGCCACCTGGCAGCAGTCGCCCGCGAGTTGACCCGAGCCGGGCAGCCGCTGCCCAGCAGGTGAGGCGGACGTCGGCCGACCCTCCGCGATCCACGCATCGCAACCTCGACGTCACGCTGCCTGCCAGTAGGCGGCCAGGCTCAGCTCGCGCAGGCGTATCAGGGCGCGCCAGTTTCCTCAGACTGATCCTGCTGCCGCGTTGGCAGCGGCGAGGTCGAAGTGCGCGGGGTCGTATTCTTCGCCGGCCCAAGTGCGCATCTCCTCGCGTTCCGGGCTCGGCGGCCCGGCGAGCAGCTCCTTGAGGTCGGCGAATCCGCCGGGGGCACCGCAGTCCTCGGGCGGGCACGCGCCCTCGCCTCCGGTGCACTCCGGGTACACCGCGGCCGCATCTGCCGTGGCGCTGGCCTCGACGGCAAGCTCGTGTTCCCAGCCGTCGCCGAAGTCGTACTCGTAACCAGCCAGGTCCCCGGTCTTCACCAGGTCACCGATCCGGAACTGCTTCTCGTCGAGCGTCCCGAGCTCATCGTCGGTGTACGCGGGGCCGTATTCCCGGCGGGCGATCCTGAACATGTGCAGGTGAGAGTTCTGCCACCCCATCGCGGCCTGGATGACGCTATGGACCCGGTCGAGAGCGTAGCCAGCGGGGATCACTACCTGCCGCCACACCGGCGGGCCGTCCACGTCGGCGAGCGTAATTCGCACCTGGAGCACTGGATCGCCTGGCTGTGCCATGCCGCGGACACGGCGGATCGCATACCGGCCCAGATCGGTGAGTCCGGCGGAATCGGCCTCGCGGTCGAGGACTACGACACCGAGAACGTGGAGAGCGGCCATCGCGATCGTGACGTCTACCGCGATCGTGCGCCGCAGTGAGTCGTGCCGGGGCGCGGTGAGGCCGGTCAGCATGTACCGGGCCTCGATCGCGTGGTAGGCGGTGTCGCTGAGTTGGTCGAGCGGGCAGGGCTCAGCGCTGCGGAGCAGCGCGGTGGTCAGCTCCCGGCTGATGTCGGTGAACTCGTCGCCGACGAGAGACTGGCGCCAGGAGTTCCGCGGAAACAGCGCCTTGCCGAGCCGGGGATAGGCCTCCAGCAGGGCCAGGACCAGGTCGAGCGGTCTTTCCGCGAGCGCGGCGTTCTTCTTGACCGCCATCAGCTTGGTGCCGCTGACCCGTACCAGGCGCGCGGCCTTCGCCAACTCCACGATCCGGTTGAGATGAGCGAGATCCTCGCTGGATCTTGTCTTGAAGACCCGGCCGCCGATTTCCGGGTCGATCGTGTCGCCGGTACCGAGCAGCTCCACGAGATGGCGGGCGTCCGCCAGGCCGATGCGCCCGGTCTGGGTGAGCTTGCGTCCCGGACCGACCCATGCCAGGAGCGAGCGAATCTGACGGGTGAGTTCTGCTTTCCCGGCGGCGGCCTCCAGCATGAGACAACCCTAGGGGCACGGGAGGTGCCACGATCCATGCAGAGCCAGAGCCATCTTCATCTGCGGTTGGATGGGTACGTGGCTGATGCGCGGGAGGCCGAAGCGGTTGATCGGCGGGTCGCGGCGAGACCGGCGGCAGCATCCGTATCGCGGCCGGGGCGAGTATTCCGATCGTGCGCGGGAGGTCGCGGACGCGATCGCGGACGTGATCGAATCC
>JAWWPY010000106.1:0-6439 GCA_033854735.1 Streptosporangiaceae bacterium
AGACGTGATCGATGAGATTGTGCTCGTTGACGATGCCAGCACGGACCGGACAGTTATCCTGGCTCGTGAGCTCGGCTTGGAGCCGATCCGCCACGAACTCAACCGTGGCTACGGGGCAAACCAGAAGACCTGCTACCGGCAGGTACTCGAGCGTGGCGCCGACATCATCGTCATGGTGCACCCGGACTATCAGTACTCGCCGTTGCTCGTTCCCGCCATGGCATCGATGATCGCCTACGGCGAGTACGACCTGGTCCTCGGCTCACGCATCCTGGCCCAGAACTCGGTCGCCCGCGGCATGCCGCGCTACAAGTATGTCGCTAATCGCTTCCTCACCTTCGTCGAGAACGTCTTCCTGCGGCAGAAGCTGTCCGAATATCACACCGGCCTGCGCGCGTTCAGCAGCACGCTGCTGGCCGGCTTGCCATTCGAGCGCAACTCGGATGATTTCATCTTCGACAATCAGATCATCGCCCAGGCCATCTCGGCTGGCGCCAGGATCGGCGAGGTGTCCTGCCCGACTCGGTACGAGACCGACTCGTCGTCGATCAACCTGGGCAGGAGTATCCGATACGGCCTCGGCGTGCTGCGCACCTGCGGGCAGTACCAACTCCACAAGCACGGGCTCCGCCGTTACACCTTCCTCGACTTCGAGCCCGGCGCGGTACATGCCCGGCTGCAGTCGGTCGCCGCCACCGCCAACCCGGCGTCAGAGGCCAGCGACCCGGCTCGCGCCGACGGCTAGCACGGTGGATGCCGGTGAGCTCCCCCACACGCCGCACACAGAGGAACGGCGAATGTCGAAGTCATCTGACGCGGATGCCCCGCTCCGCCAGGACGCGCGGCGGGCTGGGCCGGCGGCCGGGGGACCGGAGCAGGCACCGCGGAACCGCTCAACGGGGCGTGCTGAGCATGAAGGAACATCAGGGAGGCGTCACTTGACCATAGCAAGCGTCGGGCTGCTGCTCTTCGCCGTCGTCTCGGCAGCGACCGGACAAGTGATGCTCAAGCACGGCATGCAGATCGCGACGGCCCGCGCGGCCGGTTCGGGCGGATCGCTGGCGCTTCGCGCGGCCACCTCACCATGGGTGCTGCTCGGGCTGGTGGTTTTCGGCGTCTCCGCGGTAGCCTGGCTGGCCGCGCTGTCGCGGGTGCCGCTGAGCGTGGCCTACCCGTTCAATGCCGTCGGTTATCTCGTCATCCTGATCGCGAGCATCCTCGTCTTGCATGAGCGTGCCAACGTGCTGACCTGGGTGGGCTCGCTTCTGGTCGTGTCAGGGCTACTGCTGGTGGTGCTGACCAAACCGTAGCCGGCGGCCGAAGAGGCCGCCTGCCGCGATAGGCTTCCGAACCGTGAAGGCCCTCGTCCTGGCCGGAGGATCGGGGACGCGGCTTCGGCCGATCACCCACACTTCGGCTAAGCAGCTGGTCCCCGTGGCTAACAAGCCAGTGCTGTTCTACGGCCTGGAGGCGATCCGCGACGCCGGAATCACCGAGGTGGGGATCGTGGTCGGCGATACGGAGCCGGAGATCCGTTCGGCGGTCGGTTCAGGCCAGGCGTTCGGCCTGAAAGTGACCTATATACGGCAGCCAGCCCCGCTCGGCCTGGCGCACGCGGTCCTGGTGGCCAGAGAGTTCCTCGGCGACGACGACTTCGTGATGTACCTGGGTGACAACTTCATCGTGGGCGGCATTACTGCCCTGGTGGAGGAGTTCCGGGCATCAAGGCCGGACGCCCACATCATGCTGACCGCAGTGGAGGACCCGAGGCAGTTCGGGGTCGCCGAGCTCGACGACGCGGGCCAGCTCATCGGCTTGGAGGAGAAGCCGCAGCAGCCCAAGAGCGATCTGGCCCTGGTCGGGGTGTACCTATTCACGTCGGCGATACACGAGGCAGTCACCGGCCTGGCGCCGTCGGGGCGCGGAGAACTGGAGATCACCGAGGCTATTCAGTGGCTTGTACGCCACGGCCGCAAGGTCACCTCCACGGTCATCTCGGGGTACTGGAAGGACACCGGCAATGTCACGGACATGCTGGAGGTCAACCGGACCGTGCTGGAGAGCGTCGAGCCGGCGGTGGCCGGCGTGGTGGACGCGGCGAGCGAGCTGATCGGCCGGGTGGTCGTCGACGCCGGAGCCAGGGTCAGCGGGTCGCGGATCGTGGGTCCGGCCATCATCGGCGCCGGTACCGAGGTGACCGACTCTTACATCGGTCCTTTTACCTCAGTCGCCCCTGACTGCGTGATCGCCGATAGCGAGATCGAGTACTCCATCGTCCTGGCCGGGGCGTCGATCCGGGGGGTCCGCCGTATCGAGGCGTCCCTCATCGGGCACCATGTCGAGGTGACCCCCGCTCCCAATGTGCCCAGGGCGCACCGCCTGGTGCTCGGGGATCACAGCAAGGTACAGATCAGCTCGTGAGCGCCAGCCGGATGGCGCGATCGTCTGGAGGAAGCACTGTGAGCGCGGAGGTTGCGTGAGGATCCTGGTGACAGGCGGGGCCGGATTCATCGGCTCGCACTATGTACGCACGCTGCTCTCGGGCGGGTATCCCGGCTACGAGGATGCGGCGGTAACGGTCCTTGACAACCTGACCTACGCGGGAAACCTCGCCAACCTGGCCGAGGTCTCCGCCAGCCCCCGGCTGAGGTTCGTGCGGGGCGACATCGCCGATGCCGCTCTGGTGCGCTCGCTCGTGCCCGGGCACGACGCGGTGATCAACTTCGCCGCCGAGACGCACGTGGACCGGTCGATCAGCGGCGCGGCGCCGTTCGTCGCTACCAACGTGGCCGGCGTGCAGGTGCTCCTGCAGGCGTGCCTCGACGCCGGGGTCGCGCCGGTGATGCAGGTCTCCACCGACGAGGTGTACGGGAGCGCGGCGTCGGGTTCCTGGACGGAGCAGGCGCCGCTGCAGCCGAACTCGCCGTACTCGGCCGCCAAGGCCGGCGGCGACCTCATGGCCAGGGCCTATGCCCGCACCCACGGGCTGGACGTGCGCATCACGCGCTGCTCCAACAACTACGGCCCTTACCAGTATCCGGAGAAGGTCATTCCGCTGTTCGTGACCAACCTGCTCGACGGGCAGCAGGTTCCCCTGTACGGTGACGGCGGCAACGTCCGCGGCTGGATTCACGTCGATGACCACTGCAGAGGGATCCAGTTGGTGCTGGAGCGCGGCCGGCCAGGGCAGACGTATCACATCAACGGCGACGCTGAGCTGACCAACCTGGAGCTGACGGCCGCCCTGCTTGAGTGCTGCGGCGCGGGATGGGACATGGTCACCCGCGTACCTGACCGCAAAGGGCACGACCGGCGCTACTCTCTCGACGACAGCACGCTGCGGACCATGGGGTACGCGCCGCGGGTCCCGTTCCGCCAGGGCTTGGAGGAAACGGTGCGCTGGTATGCCGACAACCGTGCCTGGTGGGAGCCGCTCAAGCGACAGGGTGTGGCGCCTGCTTCTGCCGGAGCGGGTCGGTTGTCATGACCCGGTGGCTGGTTACCGGGGCTGGCGGCATGCTCGGCACCGACCTTGTCGCCGCCTTGAGCTCCCGCGACGAGCCGGTGACCGGGATGGACCGGGCCAGCCTGGATGTTACCGACGCCGCCGCCGTCACTGATGCGATTGGCCGCTTCCGCCCCGACGTGGTCGTCAACTGCGCGGCCTGGGCCGCGGTCGACGACGCCGAGACGTCTGAGGAACAAGCCCTGGCCGTCAACGCCGACGGAGCGGCCAACCTGGCCGCGGCCTGTGCGGGATCCGGCGCCCGCCTCGTGCAGGTCTCGACCGACTACGTATTCGCCGGGGACGCTGGCCGGCCGTATGCCGAGGACGATGTCCCGGCGCCGCGCACCGCCTACGGGCGCACCAAGCTGGCCGGCGAGCGGGCCGTGCTCGACCGGCTGCCCGGCTCGGGTTATGTCGTCAGGACGGCGTGGCTATACGGGGCCCACGGGTCGAACTTCGTCCGCACCATGATCAAGCTCGAGGACCAGCGGCCGACGGTCGACGTGGTGGACGACCAGCACGGCCAGCCCACCTGGACCGTCGATGTGGCCAGGCAGATCATCGCGGTGGTCCATTCCACGGCCGTGTCAGGCATCTACCATGCCACGAGCAGCGGGCAGACAACCTGGTTCGGGCTGGCACGCGAGATCTTCGGCCTGCTCGGCGCCGATCCGGCCAGGGTACGGCCGATACCAAGCAGCGCGCTGCCCCGGCCGGCGCCGAGGCCCGCCTATAGCGTGCTGGGTCACGACGCCTGGGCCCGGCCCGGCATCGCGCCGATCGGCGACTGGCGGCCCGCCCTGCATCGCGCCTTCCCCGGCATCCTCGCCGCACAGGCCGCTGCGACCGCCGGATAAGGCCTTCCGGAGGCCGCCTAGGTACGCTTCGCAGTCAGCGTAACCGGGCAGCAGTCCGGCGCGGTGCGCCTCCTCGAGCGTGGGCGCGGCGGCGTCCTTCACGGAGAGCACGGGTTCGGTATCCGTCGGCCACTCGATGCCTATGCCTGGGTCAAGAGGGTGCACGCCGTGCTCGCGTCCTGGCGAGTACGGCGTGGAGCACAGGTAGATGACGGTCGCCTCTTCGCTGAGAGCAGTGAAGGCATGCCCCAGCCCTTCGGCGATGAACACGGCACGCCGGTTCTCGTCATCCAGCCGCACAGCCTCCCAGCGCCCGTAGCTGGGCGAGCCGACCCTGACGTCGACGACCACGTCCAGGATCGCGCCCTTGACGCAGGTGACGTACTTGGCCTGCCCCGGGGGGACGCTGGAGAAGTGGATCCCGCGGATGACGCCCCGGCGGGACACTGAGCAGTTGGCCTGCGCGGTCTCCGGCCAGTGTCCGATCGCTTCGGATAGGTCCCCGGCCTGGAACCACTCCAGGAAGTAGCCCCGGCCGTCCCGATGGACGGCAGGCGTGAACGTCCAGGCACCGCCGATGCTGATCGGCTCCATGTCACTCCCTCACGTCGCGGCGGTCTATTCTCCCGTCTGGCCGGACCCTATCGCGGCCACGAAGCCGGCCCAGCGCCAAGGGGAGCGTCCCGGCCGCCGGGAAGCCCCACCGCGGCTATGCTTCACCTCGACCGTGAGGGAACACGAGGAGGATGGGTCTGTTGTCGAACGCGAAGTCACCGGCAATCCGCCCCCAGGGCAGGCTGGGCAGCAGCGGTGCGCCGAGACCCAGCAGCAACACCGAAGCGTATGCGCGGACCCAGGCGCCCCCCGCCGTCCGGTGCGCCTGGTGCGATCACCGGTTCGACCCCGCCGACGAGCGTCTCACCGGCCGGGTACGGTGCGCCCGCTGCAGCGTGGCGACGACGTCGCCCTGGCCGAGCGACGAGCAGCTGAGCGCGGCCTATGCTGACTGGTACCGCCCGAGGTCGGGCCGGTTCTCCGGCGTCGGAGACAAGGTGCTTCGCCGCACGCGCTCGGCGCTTGCCGATCGCCTGCACCGGATCCTGCCGCCTGGCCCGGTTCTGGACGTGGGAGCCGGCGACGGGACCCTCGTCGAGGCCTTCGTGCGCCAGGGGCGCGATGCCGTCGGCCTTGAGCCGCACGCATCCGGACCGCACATCCGCAACGCTGAGCTCGAAGAGGTGGACGGGAAGTGGTCGGCGGTCGTCTTCTGGCATTCGCTTGAGCACCTCCGCCAGCCTGGCCGGGCGCTGAGCCATGCGGCCGCGCTCCTGTCCAGCGGCGGGATGCTCGTCATCGCCGTGCCTAATGCGACCAGCTTCCAGGCCCGCGTCTTCGGCGACCGCTGGCTTGCCCTCGACCTGCCTCGCCATCTCGTCCACCTGAACCCCCAGGCATTGATGTCCACGATCGAGGCCCAGGGGTTGCGGGTTGAGCGAGTCAGCTACCTGAGGGGCGGGCAGGTCGTCTTCGGATGGCTCCACGGCTTTGTCGGCAAGCTTCCCGGGCACCCGGATCTGTACGATGTCATCCGTCGCAGCGAGGCGCGTCAGGCCGCCCAGAGTCCGGCCCTCCGGCTGTACGCTTTGGCCGCTGCCGTGGCTGCTCTTCCGTTCGCCCTGACGGCAACCGCGGTCGAGGTGGCGGCACGGTCGGGCGGGACCATTTACATCGAGGCGCGGATCGTCACGAACCGGTGAGCCTGCGCTGCGTGATCACGATCAGGGCGGGCATCGTCAGCGCGGCCATCCCGGGCAGCAGCCAGGCCCCGAGGGGCCGCCGGGGGGTGCCCAGCAGGATGATCACGGCCAGCAGGTACACCTCGATGAACGAGCGCATGTCGGCGTCCAGGCTGTTCCAGGTGCTCGGCGTGACGACGCAGATCTCCACCAGGTAGAGGATGAACGCCAGCCGTTCGTGTCCCGGCGCGCTCGTGGCGCGCAGGCAGAGCAGCGCCGCGACCGAGAAGCAGACGAGGATGGCCAGTTCCAGGAACCACAGGTCGTACTGCTCGAAC
>JAWWPY010000107.1:0-11531 GCA_033854735.1 Streptosporangiaceae bacterium
TCCGGACCAGGTAGGCACGCTGATCCCGCACGGTGCCGAGATCGACGCCCACCCACCGCAGCCAGGTCTCCTGCAGGACGTCCTCCGCATCGGCGGCCGAGCCGAGCATCTCGTAGGCGATGGTGAAGAGCAGGTTGCGGTGGGCGAGAAACGTCTCGGTGGCGGAGTCCATGCGGTCACCACGAGCGAGCGGCTCGGCGGTGCCCATTGCTCGCTCGCTCATAGCTGGCTCCTGCCTGTCCGCTCTCGACTGTGCCATACGCACAAGACGCCGGCCCCCACCACTGTGTGACACCCACGATCGGTGGCGCACGTCACATAGCCGCGCTGTCACAGGGATCAGGTCGCCGGCATCTCCATGTTCGTAAGGACGCCGCACGAACGATCCGCGGCACGCAACTCCACGAGTGAGGACGACGTCATGGAAACCCGTTTCGACCTGTTCGGCAACGAGATCGCCGCCAAGTTCGCCAAGCGGTTCGCCAACGCCAGCCTGGTGATCCAGCAGTCGCCGCTGCCCGAGGCCACCCAGGAGCTGGTGTCGCTGCGCGCCAGCCAGATCAACGGCTGCGGTTGGTGTATCGACATGCACACCAAGGAGGCCACGGCCGCCGGGGAAACCGCGGTCCGGCTCCACCTGGTCGCCGCCTGGCGCGAGTCCACCGTGTTCACCGAGGCCGAGCGGGCCGCGCTGGCGCTCGCCGAGGAGGGCACCCGGCTCGCCGACGCCCACCACGGCGTGTCCGACGAGACCTGGGCCCAGGTACGCAAGCACTACGACGACGACCAGATCGCCGCGCTGATCTCCCTGGTCGCCATGATCAACGCGGCCAACCGGCTCGCCGTGATCGTGCACCAGCAGGGAGGCTCCTACGAACCCGGCATGTTCACCAGCATGTCGCGATGACGGAACACTCCGCATGGGGCGGAAATAACGCGGACTAACGGCTCAGCCTCGGCCGAACTTCCCGGCCCGCACGGCAGCGGTGAACGCCTGCCACTGCGCAGGGCTGAACGTCAGCGCTGGCCCGTCCGGGTCCTTCGAGTCACGGACGGCGACCACGCCGGGCAGGTTACGCGCAACCTCGACGCAGTTCCCGCCGTTGGCGCTGCTGTAGGACGACTTGCGCTACACGGCGCCTGTCACGTCCACGTCTCCTCAGCTACCTTCGCAATCATGTCTGCGGACGCCCCGGGTGAGAGCGCCTCGATCCTGAGTGTGTCATAGAGCAGTGCGACCCGCGCAACTTGCTTACGCCGCTCGGTGACCTGGCCATCAAGCGCGTTATCCAGATAGGCGGCATCGCGGTCGTTGTCGAAGCTGGCCACCAGGAGGGGGCCGAGCAGGCCGGGATGCGCCGCAGCGGCGAAGGGCAGCACCTGGATCGTGATTCGCGGGTTGCTGGCCGCCTCGACCAGGTGCCCGAGCTGTCCTCGCATGATCCCCGCGTCCCCGACGAAGTTGCCGCCCTGGCCGCCGCGCATCCGGAGCATGAGATCTGGGCGGAACAGCCGCCCGGCCTCGACCGGCTCAAATATGTCGCGCAACGGCGCAAGGGAACCAGCGCCCAGCCCTACCTGGTCATGACGGACGATCTTGCCGAGCTGCGGGACGCACTGCGCGCTGGTCCTCCGATAGCATCGTGACCGAGGTGACCCAAAGCCATGACCAGCCCGGTGACCGTCCTGGTCAGCCGCCGCGAGACGTTCAACGCTGCGCACCAGTTGCGTAATCCGCGCCTATCAGATGACGAGAACCGGCGCCTGTTCGGGAAATGTGTCAATCTGCATGGCCACAATTACGCACTGGACGTCGTGGTAGCGGGAAAGATCGACGGCGCCAGCGGCTATGTCCTGGACCTCAAGCGGCTTTCGGACGTCATGCACCAGCAGATCATCCAGGACGTTGACCACCGCAACCTGAATACCGACGTTCCGTGGCTGGAAGGACTCATCCCGACGGCGGAGAACCTCGCCGTGACCTTCTGGGACAGGCTCCAGCGCGAGCTTCCTGACGGGCTGCTGCGGTCCGTCCGAGTCTCGGAAACCGACAAGAACTGGGCCGAGGTCGGTGATCACCTCTGAGGACCCGGCCCGCCTGGGCCGGGAGTTGCGCAGCCGCTACACCGCTGCGGACCTCGGGGTACTCACCCGCGACGAGGCGCGGCGCTTCGCGCCCGACGAGGGCGGTGATCCGCAGGCCGACGTGACCCTGGCCTGGGAATTGCTGTACCGGCTCGAGCCGGAGCTGTACGAGCGGATGGCCAGCGCGGAACGGCTCCATCCCGGAATAGCTGGCTGGCTGCCGCGCAGCGCCGACCGGATCGTCGAGGTCGGCGCCGGCTCAGGGCGCCTGACGCTGGAGCTCATCGACCGGGGACGGGAGGTAGTGGCTATCGAGCCCGCGGCCGGCCTGCGCCAGATACTGGAGCGGAAGCTCGCGAAAGCCGATCATGGATACCGCGCGCGTGTGCGGCACGGGTTTTTCGACGACCTGCCCGTCGTGAGCGGCTTCGCCGATCTGGTCGTCGCGTGCTCGGTCCTCACCCCCGCCCCCGGCCATGGCGGCGACGCCGGCCTGGCCGAGATGGAGCGGGTCTGCCGGCCCGGTGGCCGTGTCGTCATTGTCTGGCCGAACAACATCAGCTGGCTGGCCGCCCGCGACTACCAGTACGAAAGCTTCGCTGGGCCGATGTCGGTGGAGTTCGCGAGCCACCGCGAGGCGGTTGAGATGGCCGGGATCTTCTATCCCGATGCGGTCACGGAGGTCCGCCGCCGCGGCAGCCGGCAGGTCCCGTATGAGGTGCTGGGGATCAATCCGCCGCGCGACCTCGCCTTCAAGGTGATCACAGGGTGAAGGTCGCGATCGTTGCGCCGCTCGTATCAGCCATCCGCGAGCCGCAGGGCGGAGGCTCGCAGGCCTTCGTGTCCGACCTGGCGCGCGGCCTGGTCAGCAGGGGCCACGAGGTCCACGTCTACGCGGCCACCGGATCGGAGATACCAGGGGTCACGGTCATCGATACCGGGGTCGACCCGAGATCCCTGGCGTCCACCCTGTACCGGGCCGCCGGCCCGGCGAGCAGCGACCCGGCAAGCGACCCGGCCCCAGCGGCGTCGGCCTTTGCCAGCGCCTATTCCGCTGTCCGGGAGACCCGGTACGACGTTATCCATAATCACGCCTTCGACGCCCCGGCGATCAGTCTCGCGGCCGGATTGAACGCGCCGGTCGTGCACACACTCCACCTGCCACCGGACGCGGCGGTCGCGGCCGCGCTGGGCCAGGCCGCCCAGGGCGGTCAGCCCCCGGCCGTGGCCTGCGTGTCCAAGTTCCAGGCCAGCACCTGGCGCGGGGCCACCCGGGTCGACGCGATCCTCCCGCCCTACGTGCCCACGCGTTCCGTCCCCTGGTCTGACGCGGCCGGGGACGGCGCTGTTTTCGCCGGCCGGCTGAGTCCCGAGAAGGGAGCCGCCGAGGCGATCGACATCGCCCGGGCGGCCGGAACCCGGATCGACATCTACGGCGACGTCTACGACGCCGAGTACGCGCGGGAACAGGTCGGCCCCCGGCGTGACGCGCCCGGCGTGGCGGTGCATGGAGGAGTGCCCCGAACATCCATGTGGGCGGCGATGGCCCGCGCGGCGGTCGTGGTCTGCCCGGCGAGATGGGACGAGCCCTTCGGCATGGCCGCCGCTGACGCCCAGACCTGCGGGACTCCTGTGGTCGCGTTCAAGCGCGGTGGGCTGGGCGAGATAATCGTCGATGGCGTGACCGGCTTCCTGGTCGCGCCAGATGACATCCAAGCGGCCGCGGACAGCGTTCGGAAGACGACGCAGATCTCGCGCGCGGCGTGCCGCGAGCATGCCGAAAGGCATCTCGACCTGGAACGGAGTCTGGATGCTCACGAGCAGCTCTACCGGCGGGTCATCCGCCAGCAGGGCCGGGGCCGCAGTCAATGACTGACCCAGGGCACTGGCTGGCCGGCCGGGTCGCGCTGGTCACCGGCGCCAGCCGGGGAATCGGAGCGGCCACCGCCGGGGCCCTGGCTAGCGCCGGGGCGCACGTCGTTCTCGCGGCCCGTGACCGCGACGCTCTGACCAGCGTCGCCCGCGGCATCCAGGCCGCCGGCGGTGCGGCCACGCCCGTCCCCACAGATGTCAGCCAGGCCGAAGAGGTCGAGCGGCTGTTCTCCGCCGCCGCGCAGGCCGGCCAGCTCGCCGCCCTGGTCTGCGCGGCGGGCGTGCTGACGTCCGCGCCGTTCGGCGAGACCACGCGGGACATCTGGGATGAGACGCTGGGGGTCAACCTGACCGGCTCGTTCCTGTGCTGCCGCGCGGCATTCACCGCCATGCGCACGGCGGGCGAAGGACGGATCGTCAACATCGCCTCGCTCTCGGGTATCTACGCCACCGAGAAGTTCCCGGGGCTGGCCGCCTACAACGTCTCCAAGTACGGGGTCATCGGCCTGACGGAGGCGATCGCCGTCGAAGGCCGGCCGCATGGCATCAGCGCCATCTGTGTGAGCCCGGGAGCGGTCGACACCCAGATGCTGCGCCGGGCCAATCCCGAACTTCGTCCGGGCCTGACCCCCGGTGATGTCGCGGAACTGATCCTCGCGCTGCTGGACAGCCCGCTGGCCCCGGCCAGCGGGGCGAACATCCCCCTGTTCTCCAATGCCTAGGCGGGGGTTAGGCGAGCAGCCCGGGTGACACTCATGCCTCTTTTTTCCCCAACGACCACAGGTCCACCTGCTCGTCGGCCAGCAGGCGACGAGGAGGCCGGGCTGCCGCGGCCACCAGGCGCGCCGCCGCGGCCATCTCCCCGTCGCGGTCCAGCTCTGGGTCACCGCCGCGGTCGAGCCCGACCGCGGCCCGCACCACCCCATTGACGAGGTAGAACCCGACCAGCCTGCCTTCCGTCAGGCTCCCGCGGACCACGAACTCATCCCACTTCGTGGCGTGGCCGACATACTCGAGCTTGTGTTCGTACTGATCTGACCAGAAGCTGTGGATGTAGTCATAGGGAGCATCCGAGCCCAGCATCGATCTCGCCGCAGCGGCACCCTGTTTCTCGGCGTTGTTGTAGTGCTCGACCCGGACCCGGCCGAAGACCGGGTGAAGATGGTTCGCGACATCGCCGGCCGCGTAGACGTCGGGGGCGCTGGCCCGGCACCATTCGTCGACCAGAACCCCGTTATCCTGCGCGACCGGCGGCCCGGCGATGGCCGGCACCACGGGCTCAATCCCGACACCGGCCACGGCGAAGTCGCATTCCACGCGAACACCGCTGGCGGTCGTGACCGCCTCCAGCCGCTCGGTCCCTTCGAACGCGGCCACCTGATCCCCGGCGAGCAGCTCGACGCCGTTCGCGCGGTGGATGGCGCCGAATTGTGCGCCAATTTCCGCGCCCAGCACCCGCTCAAGGGGGAACCGGCCGGGAAAGATGGCGGTCACGTGCACCCCGAGCTGCGTCAGCGAGGCCGCCACCTCGGAGCCGATGAAGCTCATCCCCACCACTACCGCGCGCCGGCCCGCCACCGCTTCGCCCTTGATCGCCTCGCACTCAGCGACCGTGCGCAGGTAGTGGAGGCCAGGCAGGTCAGCCCCCGGAAGCTCGAGCCGCCGGTTCCGGCCACCCGTGGCGATCAGGACCTTCTGGTACGGCAGCTCCTGGCCCGAGCCGAGGAGCACGGTATGCGCGGCGGTATCGATGACCGCGGCACTGGACCCAACGAGACGGTCCACGTCGTGCTCCTCATACCAGCTGGCTGGCCTGACATACCAGCCCGCGAGATCCTCCTCCGACCGCAGGTACGTCTTGGAGAGCGGAGGCCGGCCAAAGGGGACGCCCGGTTCCCGGCCGATGACGGTGACCCGGTCCTGGTAACCCTCCTCCCGCAGGGTTACGGCGGCGTTGCCCCCGGCCATAGCGCCGCCGACGATCACGATTCCGGTCCCGCCCGCACCCTGAGGCATCTGATGCATCTGCCCACCCCGGGCCCCCGGGAAACTCGCTGGCCCGCTGGCCCGCTGGCCCGCTGGCCCGCTGCCCCGCTGCCCCGCTGCCCCTGGCCCCGCGGCCCCGCGGCCGGGCGCGTCCGGCGGGTGGCCGGTCCAGGCCGGACGGTCCGGTGGGTCATCGGATGGCTTGCCTGTCGATGATGCACGGGTTTTCGGTGAATTGTGATTGCCTGGTCTGGCCGACGGTGGCCAGGACAGCCACCGTCAGCAGTACCCCGAGGGTGGCGGTGGCGGTGTCGGGGATCGTGTACGGCGGGTGGAAGCCGGACGCGGCGGCTTGCGGTGCCGATGCAGCGCCAATCAGCAGTGCGGCCCAGCTTGACCAGCGCCGGCCGCCTTGGCATCCGCGCGCGGTCCGCAGGCTCAGTGCGGCTGCGGCCAGGCCGGCCGCGACCAGCCCGGCGGCCGGCCCCAGGTGCCGGGCTGTCACGATGACGAGGCTGCACCGGGTCAGGTCCAGGGCCGCCGCGGTGAGCAGCATGACGGCGATCAGGCGTCGGCCGGGCCGGCTGGCCGCCGGCGCCGTCATCCTCCCGCCGTCACCATCGGCGGCCGGGACGTCCCCGGGCGGATGGCCGTCCATCAGCACGCGATCGCTTCGTGGTCTTGCAGCTGCTGGCGGAGTGCCTGCAGCGCGTAGTGGAGCCGTGATCTGGCCGTGCCAGGCGGTATCCCGAGCTGGTGGGCGACCGCCGCCAGGGTGTCCCCATGGTAGAAGGTCTCCACCAGCACGGTGCGGTGCTCAGGAGACAGGTGCTGGAGGGCGTCGGAAACGAGCTGCCGGTCCAGGACCTGATCCAGCCGTGCATCGTCGCGAGCGTCGTCGGCGGGCTGGGCTTGCACGGTGATCGGGTGCGACCGTGCGGCCCGGTCGGCGTCGGTCAGCAGGTTGCGCGCGACCCGGAACAGCCATGGCCGGATGGGCCGGTCATCGGCGCTCAGCTGCGGCAGGTGACGCCAGGCCCGGATGAAGGTTTCCTGTACGATGTCGTCGGCGCTGGCCCGGTCAGGACAGAATCGCTGGACGTAGCCGTGCAGGGCCGTGGCGTGACGGGAGTACAGCTGGCGGACCGCGGCATCGGCGTCGCCGGGAAGCTCGCTTCGGGAAGCATTCATGATGGCAGACATGACTACTAACACGGATAGTAGCATCGCTCCGTTCACCACGGCCGCCGTCAGGGGCTCGGCCGGCGGGAATTGGGTGAACGAGCCGCTCGTTCTATCCGTGTTAGTACGTAGCGGCGGGAGGACCGCAGCGCGGGCATGTCCGGGAGTGAAGAGATGCGTCAGCTGGGTGAGCTGGAAGCTGTGATCATGGACCGGCTGTGGGAGTGGGGCAGGCCCGCGCTGGTCCGCGAGATGGTCGACGATCTGCACGCCGACCGGCCCCTCGCGTACACCACCGTGATGACGGTGATGGAGAACCTGCACCGCAAGGGGTGGCTGCGGCGGGAGCGGGATGGCCGTGCGTGGCGTTATGAGCCCACCGGCTCCCGTTCCGGGTACACCGCGGCGCTGATGAACGACGCGCTGGGAACCAGCGCGGACCGGCGCACGGCGCTCGCGCATTTTGTGCTCCAGATGAGCCCGCACGATGCGGCACTGCTGCAGCAGGCGCTCGATCAGGGGCGCCCCCGGCCTGAGGAAGGCGGGGCCGGGTGAGCGTCGCGGCGGTGCTGCTGGCCTATGCGGCCTGCGCCGGGACGCTGGGCTCCAGGATGCTCGGCCGGGCCAGGTGGACGGCCCGGGCGCCGCTGCTGGCCATCATCACCTACCTGACCGCCGTCTGGTCCGTTGTTGCCGCTCTCGGGCTGGCCGGCCTGACGCTGGCGGTCCATGCGACCGCCCTCGGCGGCGGCCTCAGTCACCTGATCGGGGCCTGCGTGCTGCGGCTGCGCGCCGAGTACGCCACCCCGGGTGGCGCCACCGTGGCCGGGCTCGGCCTCATCCTGGCCGGTGCGGTGCTGGCCCGGACCGCGGTCACCGCCACGACCCACCTTCGCGCCACGGGGCGGCAGGCATCGCGGCACGCGCAAACCGCCCGGCTGGTCGGGCATCGTGAGCCAGCCCTGGGCGCCGTGCTGGTGGAGCATCCGGAACCAGCCGCCTACTGCGTGGCCGGCCGGCACCCGACGGTGGTCCTGACCACCGGCGCGCTGCAGGCGCTGGATCCCTGCCAGCTGGATGCGGTCCTCGCACACGAACGAGCTCACCTGGCGGGCCACCATCACCGGCTGCTGGCCATGGCGAGGATCGCCCGCCAGGTGCTTCCGTTCATGCCACTGATGCGGGACGCGGACGCGCAAGTCACGCGGCTGGTTGAGCTGCACGCCGACGACGCGGCCACCCGATCCCACGATCCAGGGCTACTGGCCACCGCCCTGGTCATTCTCGCGACCGCCGCCAGCCCCGCACCGGCCCTCGCCACAGCCGCCGGTCCCGCACCGGCCCTCGCCGCGGCTGCCACCGATGCGGTGCAGCGGATACACCGGCTGCTGGGCCCGGCCAAACCGCTAGGCCCGGTCCGCCGGCAGCTGCTGCGCGCCACGGCCGCCATGATCGCGCTCACCCCGCTGCTGCTGGCACTGACCCCGGCCGTGGTAGCGCTCGCGCTAGGACGAGTTCCAGCCGCCTGACAGACCGGCGCAACCAGCCAGCCAGCGACCGCCGGGCGCGGCCAGCAGCGGGCGATGAACAATCCCTCGGCCACCTTCGTGTTGCCAGATATGAGCATCCATCGCCGCAGCAGCAAGCCCGGCGCGCCCGGCGGCCGGGAGGACCACACGAAGGACCCCGCGTGCGGACGCCGCCGCTGCTGGCGGCTACGCCGCCGCAGGAACCGCGGGCTCGCCCGCCGCACGCCAGTGGCCGACAGTCATGGCGGCCAGAGCGCGGCTGGCACCATGCAGCTGGCGATCGGACTCCTCACCGCGAGCCTCGACTCACCCGAACTGGAGGCGTGGGCCGTGTGGGCCCTGATCCCGGAGGAGCCGGCCGCGCTGGGCGACTTCGTCGCAGGCTTGCACGTCGTTTCCCAGTTGCTGCTTCACGAGCTGTATGACGCAACGGGACAGCCACCGGCAGCCACGCTGCAAAAACTAGCGATCCTGGCCGAAATCCAGCCAGAGACACCCACTGACGGGTAGCCGGGCACCGCCCGTCCCGCGCGGCCATCACCAGCCGCCGGGTACTCGGTCGCTGCCGGATACCAAAATCCCGTGACGCTCTATCTGATGAACAGAGGAGATCTCCTATCCGTGTTAGTAGAAGATCGGCTTCGTGGGAGCCCACCTGGCACGCGGCGGCCACCCGGCCTTGAAGCCGTCGGCTGGCTGACTCGGCACGCAAAGGAGATGCCCGTGACCACGACGACGCCCGGCGTTCAGCTCGAACCTGGAGGGCAACCACGGCTGGCCGCCGGCCACTGGCGGTCGATCCGGCGCGCTCACATGCGTCCTTTGCCGTGCGGGCCGCCGGCCGCCCGGTGCGGGGATGCCTGCCGCTCACCGGCCGGGTTCTCATCGCCGAGCCAATCGAGGATTCAGCAGCTCGCCTGGCCGCCAGGGCGGGCGCGGTCAGCACCGGGTCACCAGTGCTTGACCGGCTGCTCACCGGGCCCGGCTTCCTGGACGCAGGCGCCTTCCCGGAGATCAGCTTCCGGTCAGAACTGCTGGTCCGGGTCCCGGCCGGATGGCGGGCCGTCGGCCGCCTCCAGGTCAAGAACGCCGAGCATGAACTAGCCTGTCAGCTCGATCTGGACCCTCCCGGCACCCGGCCGGGTGATCCACCGCGCATAATCATCGCCAGCAGCTGGGTCATCGACTCGAGGTGGATCACCAGCCAGTGGATCCCCGGCCTGGGCCGCCGCATCGTGATGACGTGCTCATTTTCGCTCGAACCGGATATGTGAGCGGCCGGGCATCATCCGCCGCTGTCCGAGCGGGTCGCTGGCCGTAGCCGACGGGCCGGCCCCGGGCGGCCTCTTCCTGATGCATTACGCCCCCCAACGGGCCGCCACAGCAGGCTCCGCGACAGCACCCGCAGTGTGACGCATCTTGCACCCCGCCGGCTCGATCCACCTGAACACCCCCTGTCTCCTATACGTGTTAGTAGTTGAGAGTTACACCACCGCTGCCCCGTCGCGGCGACAGGCCCGCGCGGACGGTCCACAACAGGAGGACACGAAATGTTTGCTCGTCTCGGCCAGGCGCCCCCGGCCCAGGGCGCGGATGTGATCGCGCGCGCCGTAGGCGCGGTGGCCCTGGCCACCCTGGCGATGATCCATGTGATCGACCTGCCCGGCACGCTGGGCCCGATCCCGCTGGTCGGCGCCGGATACCTGGGGATCATCGCGGCCGCGGTCCTGGTCGGATGGGTGATGATCGCCCACTCGCACTGGCTGGTGTGGGCGGCCGCGGGCGGGCTGGCCGCTTCGGCCATGGGCGGCTATGTGCTGACCCGCACCGTGCCGGGATTCCTCGGCGATCACGGCGACGTCGGTAACTGGCGCTGCTCGCTGGGCATCGCCGCGCTGACCGTGGAGACGCTGCTGATCCTGCTGGCCGCCTGGCAGGTGCGGGTCCGGGCGACGCGCGTGGCGCCGCAGCCCCAGCGGGAGCCGGCCAGGCGGCGGGCACCCGAATACAGCCACCCTGGCTGATCAGACCCCGGCCGGGCCGGGCGGAGACCGCCCGGGCCCGGCCGGGCCGGCCACCGGATCAAGCCAGCCAACCCTGTGCAGGAAATTCTCAAGGAGCACGCGATGCGCATGTCCCAGCCTGGCCCGCGGGGTCAGGTAAACGCGGCCCCGTGGCGGCGGTGGCTGCTGCTGGCGGCCGGGGTGGCCGGCTTCCTCACGCTGCTGGCCCTGCCGTGGGGCGCCCCCCAGGGCATGGCGCTGAGCTATACCCGGTTCACCGCCGACGTCGCTGCCGGGACGGTCCGCGCGGTGACCATCGGCCCGGCCGGCCAGGTGACCGGCCGCCTTACCGGTGGGCAGCCGTTCACCACCACCATCCCGGTCGCACTCGGCGGCAACGGCCTCACCGGCCAGCTGGCCGCCCATCACGTCCAGATCACCGCCACCACCGCCGCGACCTCCTCGCTGCTGACGGTGCTGACCGGGCTGCTGCCCCTGCTGCTGATCGGCGGCCTTCTCTACATTGGCGTCCGCAGCGCCCGCCGGCACGCCGGCACCCTCGGTGGCCCCGGCGGCCTCGGCGCCCTGGCCAAGACGAAGGCACGGGTCATCGACGCCGAACGGCCGGCCATCCGGTTCACCGACGTGGCGGGCTACCCCGCAGTGAAGACCGAGATCAGCGAGGTCGTCGACTACCTGCGTCACCCCGCCCGCTACCATGCCGCCGGTGCGCGAGGCCCGCGCGGCGTGCTCATGGCCGGGCCACCCGGCACCGGCAAGACCCTGCTCGCCCGCGCGGTCGCCGGCGAAGCACACGTCCCCTTCTTCTCCGTATCAGGCTCAAGCTTCGTCGAGATGTTCGTCGGCGTCGGCG
>JAWWPY010000108.1:0-38304 GCA_033854735.1 Streptosporangiaceae bacterium
CCGCGGTCACCTTGCGCATGCGATCGATCCCTTCTTGCTCACCGGAATGGTCTGCTGGTCGGGTGTGGCAGCCAGCCTAGGCGGCAAGTGGTTCGCTGGACCGGTCCAATTGCTGCCGCATAAGTGAGTCCAATCGACGCCCCGGGACGTGGACTGGATAGCGTCGGAGCGTGGATCTGGAGATGGAGTTCAAGCCTGGTGTCCCGCTCCGCCGGCAGCTTGAGGGCGCGCTGCGGGTGGCGATTCGTTCCGGCCGGCTGGTGCCAGGCTCGGTCGTGCCACCGAGCCGGGATCTGGCTGACCAGCTCGGGGTATCGCGCGGTGTCGTGGTCGATAGTTATGCTCAGCTAGCCACGGAGGGTTACCTGACGGCGAAACGCGGATCGGGCACCCGCGTCGCCTTGCTGCCGGCCTCTGGAACGCCACCGATGCCGCGGCAGGTCAGACCCCCGGAGCACTTCCGGTATGACCTGAGGCCGGGCCAGGCTGACTTCCACGCCTTCCCTCGGGCCCGGTGGAAGGCGTCGCTGATGCGCGCCCTGCGTGAACTGCCTGACCGGCGGCTGGGCTACGCCAACCACCGCGGCGTCGCCGAACTGAGGAACGCCGTCGCCGGATACCTGGCCCGGGTGCGCGGAGTGGTCGTGGAGCCGGAGCACGTCGTGGTCTGCTGCGCGGCGTCCCAGGCGCTGACCGTACTCTGGCAGGCACTCCGGACACATGGCGGGCGCCGCGTCGCGGTCGAGGATCCTGGCTGGCGTTGGCAGCGGTACACGGTCGAGCATGCCGGGCTCGAGGCGGTCCCCGTGCGGGTGGACGCGGACGGCCTGGTCGTCTCCGAGCTCGCTGCCGCCGACGTGGATGCAGTGGTGATGACGCCGGCGCATCAGTATCCGACCGGGGTCGTCATGACGGCGGAGCGCCGCTCCGCCCTGATCAGGTGGGCGCGCGAGCGCCGGGCGCTGATCGTCGAGGACGATTACGACGTCGAGTACCGCTTCGGCCGGGAGCCGGTGGCCTCCCTCCAGGGCCTGGCACCGGACCTGGTCGCGTTCGTCGGGACGACGAGCAAGACGCTCGCACCCGCGTTGCGTCTCGCGTGGATCGTCCCTCCCTCGCACCTGATCGACGACATCGAGAACGTGTTGCTCGTCACCGGTGTGACGCCACCGACGCTCGACCAGATGGCCATGGCCTCGTTCATCGAAGACGCCGCCCTCGAGCGTCATCTGCGCTCGATGCGCCGACGCTACCGCGCCAAACGGGACATCTTGATCGACGCGCTAGGCACGCACCTCCCCGAGGTGCGCATCAGCGGTACCGCCGCCGGGCTGCATCTCCTCGCCTGGCTTCCGGACGGTGCCGACGAGCACGCGACGGCGATGCGGGCCCGGCGCTCCGGCGTCGGCGTGCATGAGCTGCACCGCCACTGCACGACCCACGCGCCATCTTCTCCGGCGCTCCTCCTCGGTTTCGCGCTTCCGAGTGAGTCCGAGCTGAGAACGGCGACCAGGCTGCTCGCCGAGGCGGTCTGCTGACGGGATCGTCACCCAGCACGGGCAGGATAGCGAAACCGGCTAGGCACCGGCGCGCGGTGCGCCGTACTCGCGGCGCCGTTGCCGCAGTCCCTCGAGTGGTTTCCAGGCGATGGATGGCAGGACTGGTGAGATGACGCGTTCACGCAGGCAGCCTGCGTAGACCCCAGCGCCGTAGCAGGTCGCGTCGGCCAGGGCGGCGGCGGTGAAGCGCAGCGGGCCATCGTCGCGGTCGCGGGCCCAGTCGGCCAGCGGTGGCCCGGCGAGCAGCGAGGCGGCGGCCAGGCGGCGTCCCCACCGGGTCCGTGCGGTCCGGCCACCGGGGCGGGCCACCAGCAGGACGAGCGCTGGGGCCGCGTACTGCCCGCACCAGCGCCCGGTGCCGAGCCAGGTCTGCCACACACCGTTGGCCATCGGCTGGATCACACCCCTTGAGGGCAGGTCATCGGCCCGCAGCCGACGGATGAGCATAGCGGTCGCGGCGGTGAACGTGACCCCCGCGGCCAGCGGCCGCCGAGCCAGCAGCGCGGCCATGGTGATCGCGGGTCCCGGCTGCAGGACGAGCGGCGCGACCGAGCCGGGGTGGCGGCGGGTCAGCGGCGCGGCTGAGTTGCCGTAGCGGAACCGGCGGCGCAGCAGCGCGGGCAGCGACCCCGGCTCGGTGTGCGCCACCCGTACCGCAGGCTCGTAGCGCACCCGCCAGCCTGCCTCGATCAGCCGCCAGACCAGGTCGACGTCCTCGCCGAAGCGCAGCGTCTCATCGAAGCCGTCGCCGAGGGCCGCCCGGCGGACCAGCAGCGCGGCCGTCGGCACGTACGACACGCGGGTCAGCGGGGCGACCCGGGCCGGGCGTTCCCCCAGATCTAGCGGGCAGCCGCCGGGCCGGGGCGGGGTGCCGACGATGCGCGGTGCCACGGCCGCGACCAGCGGGTCGACGAAATGGCCGGCCAGGGCGGCGATCCAGGCGGGCGGCGGGACGCAGTCGCTGTCGAGGAACGCGACGAATTCGGTGCCGATCAGGCGCAGCGCGGTGTTGCGGGCCGGGCCGGGTCCGCCGTTCACACTGCGGCGCACCAGCCTCGCCCCGCGCTCCGCACACACCGCGGCCACTGCGGCTGGATCGGCGGAGCCGTCGTCCACGACCAGCACGGGGTCAGGGGTTTCCGTTGCGGCGAGGCAATGGTCGAGTTCCGCGGCCCGGTCGCGGACGGGCACCGCCACGGTCACCTCCAGCCTGGATGGCCCGCGCCCGGGGCGGGGATGGGCCAGGCCCGTGTCGGTGAGCCGGCGTGCGAGCGCGGACCCGGCGGCAGACGCGACGGGGCCCGCGCGCAGTTCGGCTAGCGCCCGGACGCCGGCCGTCTTCAGCCGCAGCACCCGGGCCGGGGACCCGCCGAACAGCACATCGTCGGCGATCTGCCTGGTATCTGGGTCGATGTCGATCGCGATGCCCGGCGGCATGCCCGCGCCGGCCCGGATGCCCAGCTCGCCCGGCGGCGTGACCCTGGGCCCGGTCACCCTTCGCACCGCTACGTCACCTTGACGTCAGGAGCAGCGGTACCGAGCGCGCGGGTGAAACCGGCCGGGATCACCAGGTCGTCCGGCGTCAGCTCGTGAACCGAAGCGCGGCCGAGCGCCAGGAGTGCGGAATCCAGGCCGGCCCGCAGGATGTCGAGCACGTTCTCGACCCCGGTCTGGCCGTTGGCGGCCAGGCCCCAGAGATATGCCCGCCCGATCATGACGGCCCGTGCGCCGAGCGCGAGTGCCTTGACCACGTCGCTGCCGCGGCGGACGCCCCCGTCGAGCACGACTTCGATGTGCCCTCCCACCGCGTCAGCGACGGCGGGCAGCGCGCGGATCGCCGCAGGCGTGCCATCCAGGTTGTTGCCGCCGTGGTTGGACACGGAGATCGCGGTCATTCCCGCGTCGACGGCGCGCCTGGCGTCATCGACCCGGGTAACGCCCTTGAGCATGAACGGGCCGTCCCACTGCTCACGCAGCCAGCGCACGTCCTCCCAGGCAGGCGGGGGCGTCTGCATCCATTCGCCGTAGGCGCCAAAGAAGGCAGGCGCGGGCCCGCCCGGTGCGGCCATGTTCGGCACCGTCAGGCCGGGCAGCCGGCCCGTCCTGGCGAACGCGGCCAGCCAGCGCGGGCGGGCGAGGGCCTCGGGCGCGTGCTGGGCCATCGTCTTGAGGTCGAGCCGCTCCGGGATGGACGGGCTTCCCCAGTCCCGGCTATGGGCAAACGACCAGTCCAGGGTGAGGATCAGGCCGGTCACGCCCGCGGCGCGGGCCCGCTCCATCCGCTGCAATATCTGATCGCGGGGGCCAGCCCAGTAGACCTGGAAAAAGGTCTGCGGGTTCGCTGCGACAACGTCCTCCACCGGTTTGCTGGCGAAGGAGCTGAGCCCGATAGCCGTGCCACGCGCTGCGGCGGCCCGCGCGACAGCCACCTCGCCGTCAGGGTGGACGGCCTGCACCCCGGTCGGGGAGATGATCACCGGAAGCGCGACCGGCTGGCCCATCACGGTCGTCGCCAGGTCCCGGTGCGCTGGCAATCCCGCAACGTGCGGCGCGAAGCCAAGCTCGCCGAACGCCGCCACGTTGTCGGCGGCCGTCAGTCCCTGTCCGGTACCGGCGATCAGTGCCCCGTATACCGACTTCGGCAGCCGCTTCCTGGCGCGGCGCTGTGCCTCCGCGACTGACTCGAACCAGGCGTTGCCCATCAGCTGAACCCTCTTCGTGGTGACGGTGTCCTCATGCCGGACGCCGGTGACCGGTGCGCGAGAAACTCCGGGGCAAGCGCGCTCTCATAGCGACAGCCCTCCATCGACCGGCACCACAGCGCCGGTCATGGCCCCGCTCGCGGGACCAGCCAGGAACACCAGCACCGCGGCGACCTCGGCAGGCTCCAGCAATCGGTTCATCGGCTGCTGGACGGCGAATGATTCCGCAGCGGGCAGCTGATAGAGCCGCGCGCTTTCCTCCAGCATCCGGGTGGCGGTCGAACCGGGGCTGACCGCATTCGCGGTGACTCCGGTGTCCGCCAGCTCGCTGCCCAGTGCGCGGATCAGCCCGGCGACGCCGGCCTTGGCCGCGCAGTAAGCCGCGAGCATCGGCAGTCCCCGGGTGGCCGCGGCCGACGCCACGGCCAGGAAACGGCCGCTGCGCGGCTGCGGGCGGCGCAGCAGCGCCGGGATCGCGGCCCGGGCCAGGGTGAGCACGCCACCCAGGTCGATGTCCAGGACGGCTTGCTGATGGGCGAGCGGCACCTGCCAGAGCGGCACTCCCCCGGCGATCACGCCGGCGCAGGCGATCGCGGCGTCCAGCCCGCCCCAGCACGCTCCGGCCTCGGCCACCGCGGACTCGACCGCGGCCAGGTCGCGCACATCGGCCACGAAAGGACGCACCCGATCCGGCGAGCCAGCCCGCCGGTTGGCCTCGCTGACCACACCGGCCAGGTCGGCCGCCGACGCCAGCGGGTAGGGCAGGGCGGGATCGTCAGCGGCCCGGTCGATCGCGAGGACCGACCAGCCCTCTGCGGCCAGGGCGAGCGCGGTCGCGGCACCGATCCCCCGCGCCGCCCCGGTGACCACGGCAACCCGCCCCGCCCTGGTCACGTCCGGGCGAGCGGGTTCTGGTCACACACCCAGTCGGGCACCCCGGGCGGGGCCGGGCGGGGCCCGAGCGACAGCGGAACCGGCCCCGAGCGCCGGCGGTGCGAGTGATCTGCTGACGGACGTGGGGGCAACCGCGTGTCCGTGGCGGCGAGTGCCGCCGCTCCGAAGCCTTTGACACATTCCGGGTCCGGCCCGTCCAGTGGCAGGCCGGTGAAGAACTTGGCCGCCATGCATCCTCCCCGGCACGAGTCGTACGCCGAGCAGGACCGGCACGCGCCACCAGACTGCGGGCGGCGCAGTTCCGCGAACAGCTCCGAGTGCTGCCAGACGTGCCGGAAGCCGCCCGGCGCGCGCACATTGCCGGCCAGGAAAGCGTCGTGGATCGCGAACGGGCAGGCGTACACATCGCCGACCGGGTCGATCAGGCAGACGACCCGCCCCGCGCCGCACAGGTTCAGCCCGGGCAGGGATTCGCCGTATCCGGCGAGGTGGAAGAACGAGTCGCCGGTCAGCACGGTACTTCCATGGGCCAGCAGCCAGTCGTAGAGCCCGCGCTGCTGCTGGGCGGTGGGGTGCAGCTCGTCCCAGACATCCGCGCCGCGGCCGGAAGGACGCAGCCGGGTCAGCCGAAGCTGCGCGCCGAAGCGGTCGGCGAGGGCCTTGAACGCGTCGAGCTGCCCGGCGTTGTGCCGGGTCACCACCACTGAGATCTTGAACCCGGTAAACCCGGCGTCGGCCAGGTGACGCATCGCGCGCAGCGCGGTCGCATACGACCCGGCGCCACGCACCGCGTCGTTGACCTCGGCTGTCGCGCCGTCCAGCGAGATCTGCACGTCGACGTAGTCACCCGCGGCCAGCCGCCGGGCGATCCCGGGCGTGATCTTGATGCCGTTGGTGGAGAACTTCACTCCCACCCGGTGCGCGGTCGCGTAGTCCACGAGGTCCCAGAAGTCCCGGCGCACCGTGGGCTCGCCACCGCCGATGTTGACGTAAAAGACTCCCATCCGCTCCAGTTCGTCGATGACCGCCTGGCACTCGGCGGTGCCCAGCTCACGCGGATCGCGGCGCCCCGAGCTGGACAGGCAGTGCACGCAGGCCAGGTTGCAGGCGTAGGTCAGTTCCCAGGTCAGGCAGATCGGCGCGTCCAGCCCGTACTGGAACTGCTCCACCAGGGACCCGGCCCGCCCCGGGGCGGCTGTCACCGGTGTCATGGCGCTTCCCTCGGGCAGATCATCGTCGAGGCCGCTAGGGTGCCGAGCGCGCTCGCGTACCTGGGCAGGTCTGCCTCCGGCACGCCAGCGGCGGCGCAGGCACTGCGCGCGCTGCGCTGCGACGCCAGCGCCTGGACCACGGCCAGCAGCGCCGGGCTCTTCAGGAACGACAGCCGCCGCGTCCCGAAGTGATACAGCAGCGCACCGAAACGCTCCGGCCGGACCGACACCTGCGGGTGCAGCCGCCAGGCCGCATCCAGGTCGAAGCCCGCCGCGCCGCTCGCGCCCTTAGTAGACACCGCACATGCCATCGATCGAGACCTCTTCGACGAGCACGTCCGCGTGGACGAGCACGTCCGCGTCAGGAACCTCGGCGGCATCCGGCACCGCCGTCTCGTCGGCCAGCTTGATCGAAGCGGTCGGGTTGTCGCCCATCTCGGCTCCTTCAGCAGGGTGAACTCGCGACGCAGCAATTCGGCACTGAGTGACGAATATCCAGATACGTTAACGTCACTGCGTGACGGAATCAAGAGCCAGGGCGGAACGAGCATGCCGATGACTGCACCCGGACACGATGCCGGCAGCAGCCGCCGCGGACGGCCGCCCCAGACCAGCAGGCGAGCCCTGGAACTCATCGCGCTGCGCCTATTCACCGAGCAGGGCTTCGAAGAGACCACCGTCGAGCAGATCGCCGCGGCGGCAGGCGTCAGCCGCCGGGCCTTTTTCCGCTACTTCGACTCCAAGGCCGCCGTGCTCTGGCATGAGTTCGACGGCGAGGTCGAAGCCCTGCGCGCGGCCTTCACCGGGATCCCCGGTGAAGTGCCCATGATGACCGCGATCCGGCAGGTCGTTGTCGGCGTCAACCGGTACCAAGCCGAGGACCTGCCGGAACTGCGCACCCGGATCAACCTCATCAGTTCCGTGCCCGCCCTCCAGGCCAGCGCCGCACCGCACTACGACGCCTGGGAACGTGCCGTCAGCGACTTCGCCGCCGGCCGGATCCGCCAGCCCGCCGACTCGCTCTACGCGCTCGCCATCGGCCGCACCACCCTCGCTGCCTGCCGCGCCGCCTACGATCGCTGGGTCATCCGGGCCGACGCGGACCTGCCCGTCTACCTCGACGCGGCGCTCACCGCACTGGCGGCCGGCTTCGCCCCGGCCAGCCTGCCCGCCGAGCCGGACACCCGGGCGGAAGCCACCGGCCGGTGACGCCGCCGGCGGCCGCTGAGCTAGTGATCAGATCGGCGACCACGCTACCCGGCCAGGGCGAGCACGATGGCGTGCAAGACCAGCCCCACAGTCGCCCCCACTACCGTGCCGTTGATGCGGATGTACTGCAGATCGCGCCCTAGGAGCAGTTCCAGCTGGCTTGACGTCTCGGCGGCGTCCCACCGCTCGATAGTCCCGGTGACAAGCCCGGCGAGCTCGTCGTGGAACTGATCGGCGAGTGCCTTGGATCCTGACTCGACCGCACGCTCAAGGCCGTCGGCGAGGCGGCCGTCCGATCCTAGGCGCCGACCGGCCGCCACCAGAGCATCGGCAAGCCGACGGCGCAGCTCAGACTCCGGATCAGCAGCCTGGATCCGCAGCGCCTCCTTGACCTTCTGCCACAGCGACGAGGACCAGTCCCGCAGGCCGACGCTACCCATGACATCACGTTTGAGGCGCTCCCCGCGCTCGCGCAGCTCCGGGGATGTCTCGAGGCGGCCGGGAAGCCCGGCGATCCACTCCTCGAACTGACGCCGCGCCTCGTCGTCGGGATCGGCGGCCATCGCTACCAGCCGCTGGCGCAGGCGAGAGTACAGACGGTCGAAGACCCGCCGGTAAACCGCGTCGGGCACCCAGCGGGGTGACTCGGCCTCGAACAGCTCACGAAGCTCCGCGTAATGGCCGGCGAGATAGCGGTCGGCGGCGGACACGATGGCGTCGAAAAACTCGGCGTGGTGGCCTTCCGCAATGATGGCCCGCAGGGCCCGGCCAGCCAGCGGCGCCACCTCGACGGCATCTACCGCCCGGGCCAGTTCGGCGGTGAGCACGCGCTGGACATCCTCATCGCGGAGAGTCTCGGCCACCGTGACGGCCAGATCCGCCGCGCGACCGGCGAAGCGGGCGGCGTTGGTCTCGTCGGCCAGCCAGGCAGCCAGGCGGGGAACGAGGCGAGCGGAGCGGATCCGCTCGGCCAGAACGCCGGCGTTGAGAAAGTTCTCCTGCACGAACTGGCCGAGGGTGGCGGCGAACTGGTCCTTGCGCTCGACGATCAGCGCGGTGTGCGGTATCGGCAGGCCCAGGGGATGGCGGAAGAGGGCCGTCACCGCGAACCAGTCGGCAACGCCGCCGACCATGGAGGCCTCCGCGCCGGCCTGCACGTAGCCGAGAAGGGTCCCGTGGGCGCCGGCCGCGGTCACGGCCACAAACAGAACGGTTACCCCCGCGAGGAGAGCAGTGGCCCGCCGGCGCGCGGCGGCCAGGCCGCGGGCCCGCTGGGCTGCCGACTCATGCCCGGGCGCGGGTACCGGCGAGGCGGACATCGGTGCGGTAGGTTCCATCGGGCAGGCCCCCGGTCAGTCCGCGGTGCAGGGCGGAAAACGACAAATCAGATCCGCCAACGATATTGACCGGGCTCATGTCCTGGCCGGGACGGGGGCCCCCGCGGTACGTGCCTGCCTCCCGGTAGGCCGTTTTAACTGGCCATCACCAGATTTAACTGGCCATCACCAGAGACCTCCACCTGGCCACGCCCGGGGACCTTCTCATGGTCGTGGACAGACGGTGGCGGAGATGAGCTGGTAACGAGATTGGTCTCGATCCACAGCTCGAGTTCCTGGGCTGGGATCGGCCTGCAGATCTGGTATCCCTGCACGAGGTCGCAGCCCATGTCGGTCAGTTCACTTCGAGCGATGCTGTCCTGGACGCCCTCCGCGACGACGGTCATTCCAAGGTTGTGCCCCAGGTCGACGGCGGAGCGCACGATGACGGCGCTATCGGGGTCGTTCGCCATGCCCATGACGAAGGAGCGGTCGATCTTCAGCTCATTGACCGGCAAGGTCTTGAGGTAGGACATGGACGAGTAACCGGTACCGAAGTCGTCGATGCTCAGCGACACGTGCATGGCGTCGAGGGCTTGAAGGACGGTGAGGGCCAGGCTGCGGTCGGCCATTACTGCTGTCTCGGTCAGCTCAAGGCTCAGCAGGTAGGGCGCGACGCCGTGGGCGTCCAGAAGTTCCTGTACGTGAGCCGGGAATCTGGGGTCGAGCAGGGAGCGTGCGGAGATGTTCACCGCGATGGGGATCGGGCGTCCTTCGTCGGCCCACTTCCGGGCCTGGATCAGCGCGAGGCGCAGCACCTCGGTCGTGAGCGCATGGATTATTGCGGTGCTTTCAGCGAGCGGGATGAACTCGTCGGGCTGTAGCAATCCCAGCGTCGGATGCGGCCAGCGGACTAGGGCTTCGACACTGCTCAGCACGCCGGTGACAGTGTCGATCTTGGGCTGGTAGTACAAGGTCAACTCGCCGGTCGTGATGGCCCGGCGCAGGTCTCCGAGGAGGACGAGACGGGAGAGATTGTTGTCGTCGCGAGACGACTCGTAGCGGGCGAATGCGTGGTGAGCGGCTTTGGCCTCGTACATGGCTACATCGGCGTGACGCAGAAGTGTCTCTACGTCGTCGCCGGGTTCGGCGAGGGCGATTCCGATGCTGGCGTCGACGTCGAGAGCGATGTCGTAAACCGAGAACGGGTCGTGCAAGGCGGCATCGACGCGTTGCGTGGCCGATAGTGCCTCTTCCCATCCAGAAATGGGGAGAAGAATCGCGAACTCGTCACCACCGAGGCGGGCCACGGAGTCGGAATCACGTAGGGAGCCCCTGAGGCGATCCGCCACCTGAAGAAGGAGGTGATCACCGTATTGGTGGCCGAGGGTGTCGTTGACCTCTTTGAACCGGTTGAGGTCCAAGAGCAACACAGCCACGGTGGCGCCCGAGCGGGCAGCGGTGCGCAGAGCTACACCGGTCCGGTCCTGGAACAGGGTCCGGTTCGGAAGGTCGGTCAGCGGGTCGTGAAGGGCCTGATACCGGTTGTGCTCACTTTCGGAGTGAAGGTCCCGCTGGTAGCGGGTCACGACGACTGTTCCGCCGACGACCAGACCGATTCCCGCAAGCAGCGTGGCCAGATCGACGAGGAGCACCAAACTTCCAATTTCGCGGACTGACGCCGCCGCGTTGAGAGCCTTGGATTCGTGTTCCGCGGCCGCGCTATAAACCTGGCCTTCCATGACGCCGAAGACCGGGTCGACAGTTCCGGTGTCTATGGCGTTCGTTACGGCCACCGGATCGTGGCGATCGACTGACAGGAACAGCTGTGCGCTGGCTGCGACGTAGGCGTTGTGCTCGCGCAGCACCACCCTCGCCAGGTTTCGGTCGGCGCTGCCACCCAGGACGGCCACCTGTCGTATTGCCTGCTCGAGAGAGGCCTCAGCCCCCTCGTGGGCTGCCCTAGAGGCCGATCCGGGTTGGAGGCGATACTTCCGCTCGAGCGACTCCTCGGCGGCGATCGCGGTTGCCGCGTGGTGATACGCGGTGGCGATACGAACAGCGAGGGCGCTCGTCCCGGCCCTGTTGCTCGTCACCAGGGAACCAACTGTAACCACGCCGATGAGCGCCACCAGCCCGACGCTGGCCCCGGTTATCGCCCATCGATTCCACGAGCTTGAGATGGGGCCCCTCTTGACCGAGGACCGTGTCACCCGCTGTCCACAATGAGCTTCAAGATTTCCTGCCTTCCTGTCGGTGCAGAAGCACACCGAGTGGCCCGGACTGGAGGCGCCGGACTGAGGGCTCGGGCGGGAGGCCGCTGAGGCGCGAAGCCTGCAACGACCGAGCCGGTCTGTGCCGTACGCCTCGGCGGGCCGCGTGGTAGTAGCTTTCCGTCACATATTGTATACATAGAGTACACGAGGTATTCAAACAGCCCTGTACTGGCCCGTCCGGCCTGCGGCCCCTGACCGACCACGCCAACCTCGTTGGGCCTTTGGGTGCCTGAGGAACGAAAGCCCAGCCACGGCTTGGCACCCGGTCGTGCGGATCACGATCGTGGCCGCTCTTTGATCCCGGCCGCGAGCAGGTCGACTACCTCAGCGATGCGGGCCGCGCGGACGTCCGGCCGGCGGGTGGTCGCATCGATCCAGCGGAGGTAGGCCTTGCGGTAGAACTGTGCCAGCGTGTCGAAGAACGCGCCCGCGGCCGGGTTGGCCGCGAGTGCTGTGGCGATGTCGTCGGCCAGATCGCCGCGTTGCGGACCTTCCGGTGCCAGCTCAACGGTCACGTCGCTGCCGATCGCGAAGCCCATATCGCGCAACCACCTCGGGCCCAGGGTCAGCGCCCATCCGCTGGTGCCCGGCGAAAGCATCCCGCGGACTCGCCACCCATCAATCGTGCCGCCCACGGGATGCTCAGCCTTGGCACCCCACGTCTCGTCCGGGTTGAATGGCATCTCGATGACCGCGCGGCCACGAGGATCGGCCGTGATGACGGCGCGGAACCTTTGAAGGCGCATGGCCCTCATCGTGACACGACGCCTGCCTGCCTGGATTCAGCGTTTGGGCCAGTGCCACGCTGGCTCGTCGAGTGGTCCCTGGCCAGCGATGCGGGTCTCGCCGAACTCTTTGGTCAGTTCGATGGTGCTGGCGCGCGCGCCCGCCTCCTCGGTTGCGCGCTGCAGGGCGTCGATCAGAACGCGGGAGTGCGAGACGGCGATTATCTGTGAGCGGGCTGCGGCACCGGTGATCAGCTGCGCGAGCGGGGGAAGCAGTTCGGGATGCAGGCTGGTCTCAGGTTCGTTGAGCACGGTCAGGCTGGCGGGCCGCGGTGTGAGCAGCGCAGCGGTCCACAGCAGGTACCGCAGCGTGCCGTCGGAGAGTTCTGGTGCACCCAGCGGCCGCAGCAGGCCGCGGGCGTGCAGGAGCAACTCGAACCGGCCGGCCTTGTCGCAGTTGATGCTGATCTCGCTGCCGGGGAAGGCACTGTCGACCGCCCTGTCCAGGGCTGCGGCATCGCCGATCTCGCGGATGGTCTGCATCGCCGCCGCGATATCGGCCCCGTCAGCACTGAGGACCGGGGTCCGGGTGCCGATCTGGCTGCCGCGGGCGGGGGCCGTGGCGTCGGTCCTGATGTAGTCGTAGAACCGCCAGGACCTGATCCGCTCGCGCAGGCGGAGTACCTCCGGCGCGCGCTGTGGATCAGCGAACTCGCTCAGCATGCTGTCGTAGGACCGGATTGGATAGTGCTTAGACCAGGTGCCATCCTCTTCCCGGATGCGGGCCACGCCGTTGCTCCGGTCGCAGAGCAGCGCTGCGGGCCGCAGCGCCGGCCCGCTCCAGACGGCCTCCCGCTTGATCTCCGGATCCAGGGCGAAGGCTGTCTGGCCGCCGCCGGCCGGAAGGCCGAGATCGATGGCGTAGCCGAAATCATCCCCGGCAAACCCAAGCCTCAGGCCGACCGGCTTGGTCCGGACGGTGCCCTGCACCGGGTAACGGCCTTCCCGCACCGATCTCCCCGTCTTCTCCGGGCCCGCCCACAGCGTCGACGCCAGGCCACCCTCGCCGGCCAGCGCCGCCACGGCCCCGTTCCGCGCGGCGCCAGCCAGCAGGCGCAGCGCCCGGTACAGGCTGGACTTGCCGCTGCCATTGGCGCCGGTCACCACGTTCAGCCCATCAAGCGGCACAACCAGATGCCGCAGCGACCGGTAGTTCTCCACCGCGAGCGTCGCCATCACCGGCCCGACGGTACCCGGCACCACCGTTCCGATCAGCCCTGGCGAGCGTTCCAGCGCGGGTTTCGCTTGTTAAGGACGAATACCCTCCGCCCACGCCGGACCACGACCGATCCGGCCTTCTTCTTCAACGCCCTGAGCGAGTTCCTGGCCTTCATCGTGCGCCGTCCCTTCCGCTCGTCCAGCCTGCCCATGCAGGTCGTTGAAGAGGCAACCATTTTCCTCCGGTCAGAATTCCAGAGGCAGGCATGGGCGTTCCTCCTCCTTGTTCCTGGGTACCGGGTTTCAGCCGTCCAGCTGCGACGGGGTCATGTTGGCGCCGGTGATGATGACGGCGACGCGCTCGCCGGGCGCGGCCTTGTACGCGCCGGTGAGCAGGGCCGCGACACCGACACAGGCGGCCGGCTCGGCCGCGATGCGCGCGGTCTGCCATAGGGTGCGCTGCGCGAGGCGGATGGCGTCATCGTCCACGAGCACCACGTCCTCGACGTAGGCCTGGGTGATCGGGAAGACCAGGTCGCCGACGCGGCGCGGGGCGAGGGCATCCACGGCGATGCTGCCGGCCGGGGCATCGACGGGCGCGCCGGCCGACCGGGCGCGGACGAGGGTCGGCGCGCCGTCGGGCTCCACGCCGATGACCCGGGCGGTGCCGGCGAAGTACGAGGCGATTCCGGCGATGAGGCCGCCGCCGCCGACCGGGACCAGCACCGTGTCCAGCGACCCGGCCTGGTCGTCGAGCTCAAGGGCGAGCGTGGCCTGACCGAGTATGGTCTCCCACTGGTCGAAGGCGGGCACGCTCATCGCGCCGGACGTCGCGATCCACTGCTGCGCGGCCTCCAACGCGTCGGCGTAACGATCGCCTCCGATCACCAGGTCCGCCAGCTGACGGATGCGCTCGATCTTGGCCGGGGAGGACACGGCGGGCACGAAGATCCTGGCCTGGATGCCCAGCCGGTGCGCGGCATACGCGACGGCGACGCCGTGGTTGCCGCCCGACGCGGCCGCCACCCCGGCCGGCGGCACGTCCCGCAGCAGGAGGTTCGTGAACGCGCCGCGGGCCTTGAACGACCCTGCGTACTGCAGCTGCTCCAGCTTGAGGGTCACCGGCCCGGTCAGGTCGAGCTGGACGACCGGCGTCCGGCGCAAGTAAGGGCCGATCGTGTCGTAGGCACGGCGAATATCGTCACGCGTAATCACGAGATACTGCCCTCCGTCAGGAACCGGGCTCGGCGATGGCCTCGACCTCGACCTCGACCGGGGTCCCCAGCGGGAGCGCGGCGACGGCGGCCGGCGGATCTGGCAGCGTCAGGCCCTGCCGGGCGAGGCGCTGCTCGGGGGATTGCGTGTCACCAGTCACTGGCGAGCGCCTCCTTTGCCTGGGCAATGCGGTCCTCGTCGCGCTTGTAGAAGACCCACTGCCTGATCTTCCTGCCCCTGATCAGGCCCGCCCGGGAGAGCAGCTTCAGATGCTCGCCGCAGGTCGGCGGGCTGACGCCCAGCTTCTCCGCGATGAACAGTGCGCACACGCCGTCTTCGACCAGATCGCCGTCGCGCTGCGGCGGGAAGTTGGCCACCGGGTCACGCAGCCACTCCAGGACCTGAAGCCGCTTCTCGTTGCCCAGGGCCTTGATGAGATCCACGTCAAGCACAAAGGCATTATGGCAAATAGCTAATTAACTGTCTAGCCGCCGGTGAAGATTGAGATCGAGCCCGAAGAACGGTCCTGGCCGCCATCAATGTGCCGGGCCGGGGGACCGGCTTGCTGGATGCCGTGAGCGGGTACAACACCTACTGGTGATGGGGGGTGGCATCCCCCCGCACGCCACCACCATGATGGCGGTCACGCCCGGGCCCGTCGGCGGTGGCGGGCGCCGCTTACCTGGGGCAGTTCTTCACCAGCGTGCGGGCGCGGCCACGCTGTCCAGTCCCTACGGCTTCCGCGATCCGGAGTTTGGCGGCCACGCTTGCCTGTGCGCTGGCTCCCGTCATCCGTGGGGCCGGATGTGGCCGCGGCTGCGCAGCGACCGTTGACCGCTGTCGAGGAGGCAGATGTGGGTGAGCCAGCCATCGCAGTGCGCGGGCTGCGCAAGAGTTTCGGCACGACGGAGGCGGTGGCCGGGATCGATCTGGAGATCGCCGCCGGTTCCCTCGCCGGGCTCGTCGGGCCGAACGGGGCGGGGAAGACGACGTCCCTGTCGATAATGACCGGCCTACTGAGGCCGGATGCCGGCCGGGTTGTAATCAACGGGCTGGATGTGTGGGCCGACCCGCCCGCCGCCAAGGCGGTCATCGGTGTGGTGCCGGCCGAGGCCCGGCTGTTCGAACGGCTGAGCGGTGCGGAAATGCTGGAGTACGCCGGACGGCTGCACGGCCTTCCCGTCGGCGAGGCGCGGTCGCGGGGCGCGCAGCTGCTGGATGTGCTCGACCTGACCACGGATGCGAAGCGGCTCGTCGCCGACTACTCCACCGGCATGCGCAAGAAGGCCGCGCTCGGCTGCGCCCTGATCCACAACCCTTCGGTGCTGTTCCTGGACGAACCGCTCGAGGGCGTGGATCCGGTCTCCGCTGACGTGATTCGCCGGCTGCTGACGCGCTTCGTCGATTCCGGTTCGACCGTGCTGTTCTCCAGCCACGTCATGGAGCTGATCGAACAGGTCTGCGACCACGTCTCCGTCATCGACAAGGGCAAGATCGTGGAAACCGGCACCACGCAGGAGGTGCGCGGCGGCAAGACCCTGCAGCAGGCATTCATCGACCTGGTCGGCCCGCGGTCCAGCGACGAGGAGGGACTGTCGTGGCTTGGCTCCTCGTCCAGCTGAAGCTGCGCCTGCTGGGCAACGCGCTGCGCTCGTCCGTGGCCGCGAAGGGCTCCTTCATCGTCAGCACGATCCTGGCCTGTGTGCTCGCGGGCGGCGTCTTCGCGGTCCTGGCCCTGCTGCGCGGCCAGAGCGCGTCGGTGGATCTGACCGCGGTCATTTTCACCATGTTCGCGTTCGGCTGGCTGATCTTGCCGATCTTTGCGTTCGGCCTGGACAGCACTCTCGACCCCGCCGCGCTGGCGCTCTACCCACTGCGGACCGGCCCCCTCGCCGTGGGGCTGCTGGCCGCCTCGGCCACCGGCGCGTGGCCGCTGGCCAACCTGCTCGGCCTGCTCGGGGTGACCGTCGGGCTGGCCCGCAGCGCGCTCAGCTTGCTCGTCGCGTTGCTCGCGGTGCTGCTGCAGGTGCTGTTCTGCATCACGCTGGCCCGGTTCGTGACCACGGGCCTGGCCGGGCTGCTGCGCTCCCGCCGCGGCAAAGACCTCGCCGCCTTCCTGGTCATCCCGATTTTCGGCTTGTACGTGTTCTTCACCCAGGTGGTCTCGAGGGCAGCCACCGGGGGCAAGATCACTGCGGCGAGCTTCACCGGCCTCGGCTCGTGGCTGCGCTGGCTGCCGCCGGGCCTGGCCGCGCACGCGATCCAGGACGCCTCGGACGGGCGCCCCGGCACCGCTCTGCTCCGGCTGGCGCTGCTGGCGGCCATCATCGTCGTGCTCGGCTGGCTGTGGATACGGTCACTCAGCCGCGCCCTGGTCACCGCCGACGCGTCCACTCAGTCCTCGCGGGTCCGCGGCGGGGCACTGCCGCTGGCCCGCTACGGCCTGCGCGGCACCGTGGCCGCGCGGTTCTGGATCTATCAGCGCCGCGAGCCCGCCTCGCTTATCTTCTGGGGCCTGACCGCGGTGATCATGGTCGCCGTATCGATCAGCTCCATCCTGGGCCCGGTCAGGCATCCCGGCCTGCTGCTGATGAGCTCGGTGTTCGGTGCCGCCTTCGTCGGATTCCTCCATGCCAACTCGGTCGGGCTGACGGGGCCGCCGTTCATCTTCGAGGCTCTGGCGCTGACCGGCCGTCACGAGCTGCGTTCCTACTTCTCTGGCCAGAACATCGCGCTCGGCGTGATCGCGGTACCGCTGCTCACCGCGATCTCGTTCGGCCTCGCAGCCGTGGCCGGGCGGCTGGAGTACGGATTCCTGGGCATGGCGGTGGACCTGGCCGGGCTCGGTGCGGCCCTGGCCCTGAGCAACATCTTCACCGTCATGCTTCCCTACCCGATGATCAAGCGAGCCGGAAATCCCATGGGCCAAGCCTCCCAGGGATACGGCTCCTACGGGTTCGTCGGCGTCCTCGGCAACCTGGCCTGCGTGTCGGTGGCGGCGATTCCGGTGATCGTGGCTGTGGTTCTCACGAACTCAGATTCGTCGGTAATCCGGATGCCGGTGCTCGTGCTGAGCGCCGCCGCATACGGTATCGCGCTGGCCTGGATCGGCGTGCGGATCGCGGCCCGCGCGGCCGAGCAGAGGCTGCCAGAACTCTGCCAGGCCGCCATCAGCAGCAAGCTCTAGCCAAATCCGGGCCCAGCACCCCCCCTGATTGGGGCCCGTGGCGGCGCTGTCCGGCGGCCTGCTTGCTGGCGTGGGGCCTTGGCGGGCGGCCGGAGTTCATGCGCCTCGGCGCCGTTGACCCGCACGCGCCGCTGCGCCATACTCAGTATGCAATACTTGGTATGGAGGTGCTGGTGTCGGTTCGTCACAGTCTTCTGGCGTTGCTGTCCGCCGGGCCAATGCACGGGTACGGGCTGAAGACCGAGTTCGAGGCCGCGACTGGGGATGTCTGGCCGCTGAACGTCGGGCAGGTGTACACGACCCTGGGGCGCCTGGAGCGGGACGGTCTGGTTACGGCTGGTGCCGAGGCCGACGGCCAGAAGGTCTACGAGATCACCAACGCCGGGCGGGATGAGCTGGGCTGGTGGTTCGATACGCCGGTGCCGCGCGAGGTGATTCCCCGCCAGGAGCTGGCGATCAAGCTGGTATTCGCGATGCGGTCGGACATGGCGGATGTCGCCGCGGTCGTGCAGCGGCAGCGGGTGGCGACGGTGCGGGCGCTGCAGGACGTTACCCGGCTGAAGGCCGCCGCCGAGTCCGCCGGGGACCTGGCTTGGCTACTGATGCTCGACGCGCTGGTGTTCCAGGCCGAGGCCGAGGCGCGCTGGCTCGACATGTGCGAGGCGCGGCTCGCGAGGGAGAACACCGCCGGGGGCCTGGGCCGGCGGCATCCGGAGATTCCGGCCGAACGATCGGTGGAACGGAGCAGCTGATGACGGTCCTCGACATAGACCGGGCGGGCCGGATCTTCGGATCCGGCCGCCTGCGCGTGGTCGCGCTGGACGATGTGTCGCTGCGGGTCAGCGCCGGCGAGTTCGTGGCCGTCATGGGGCCCAGCGGGTCGGGCAAGTCGACCCTGCTGCGGCTGGCTGGCGGGCTGGACCGGCCGACCTCCGGCCGGGTCCTGCTGGCAGGCCGCGACCTGGCCGGCCTGGACGAGGCCGGACTCGCGGCGGCGTTGCGGCGGGACATCGGCTTCGTCTTCCAGGAGGCCAACCTGCTCGCGTCGCTGACCGCCGCCGAGAACGTGGCACTCGCGCTGGAGCTGGACGGCGTCAGGCCGAAGGCGGCGATGGCGGGCGCGCGCGGCCTGCTGGACTCGCTTGGCCTGGGCGCGGCCGGGGGCCGGTTCCCCGGTCAGCTGTCGGGGGGTGAGCAGCAGCGGGTGGCGATCGCCCGGGCGGTCGCCGGGGGCCGGTCGCTGCTGCTGGCCGACGAGCCGACCGGTGCCCTCGACGCGCTCACCGGCGAGTCGGTGATGGGACTCCTGCGCCAGCGGTGCGCGACGGGCTGCGCGGTCGTGCTCGCCACCCACAACGTCCGCCACGCCGCCTGGGCCGACCGCGTGGTGTTCCTGAACGACGGCCGACTCGCCGGCGCGACGGGGCCGACCGCCGGTCCCGAGTACCTGCTGGGAACGAGGCAGGCACGGTGACCGGCGCCGCGGCCGCCCCGGCCATCATCGAGCTGGCCGGCGTGGAGAAGACCTACCGCAGTGCAGGGGGCAAAAGAAGGGGGAAAGGGGAGGTGGGCGGGGGGCGGTCGGTCGGGTTCCGCGCGCTGCGCGGCGTGGAGCTGGCCATCGCTTCGGGCGAGATGGTGGCGATCACCGGCCCGTCGGGCAGCGGCAAGACCACCATCATCAACCTCATCGCGGGCATCGACCGGCCCACGGCCGGCGCGGTGACGGTCAACGGCAGCCGCCTGGACCAGATGACCGAGGAGCACCTCGCCGTCTGGCGCGGTCACACCATCGGCATCGTCTTCCAGTTCTTCCAGCTGATGCCCACGCTTACCGCGGCCGAGAACGCCACGCTCCCCCTCGACCTTGCCCGCCTCGGCCCCCCGCGCGAGCGCAAGGCCGTGGCGGGCCGGCACCTCGCCACGGTCGGGCTCGCCGATCGCGGCGACCGGCTGCCGCTGGAGCTGTCCGGCGGAGAGCAGCAGCGCGTCGCTATCGCCCGGGCGATGGCCTGCGGGCCGCCGATCCTCCTCGGCGACGAACCCACCGGCAACCTCGACACGGGGATGGCCCGGGACATGTTCGCGCTCCTCAAGGGCCTGAACGGCGGCGGCACAACGGTCGTGTACGTCACGCACGACCAGGCCCTCGCCGGGCTGGCATCCCGGATCGTCACCGTTCGCGATGGCCTGATCACCGGCGATACGGGGCGGCGGTCGTGAGCACCCTGAACCGCAAGGCCTGGGGTGACCTGACCCGGCACCGCGCCCGCACGCTGCTGGCGGTGGGCACGCTGAGCATCGCGATCGCGAGCCTGGGTTTCCTGGCCGTGCCTCTCCTGCTGAACTCGGCCATGAACCGCCAGATCGCGGGCAGCCACCTGCAAGACGTCGGGATATCCACCAGCACCCTTGACCTCAACGCTGCAGAGCTCCGCGCGCTGGGCCGCCTGCCGGGCGTCGCCGCGGTCAGCCCGGCGGCGGGCTACGCCACCACGATGACCTCCGCCTCCGGCCCCCAGGACGTCGAGCTCGCCGGCACCGCGCTGGCGTCCGCCCCGGTCAACACCGTCGCGCTGTTTACCGGCCGGATGCCGGGGCCGGGTGAGATCCTGGCCGACGCGGGCAATGCCCGAGCCGCTGGCTTCGCCGTCCCCCATGGCGGCACGATCGACGTGCGGGCGGCCAGCGGCAGGCTGGTGCGGCTGCGGGTCAGCGGTACCGGCCTGAACCTGTACGCGACCCCTGGCGCGAACGGCTCGACCACGCCGGTCTTCTACGCCTCCACGGCCACGGTGCAGGCGCTCCGCGGCGCCCGCGGTTACAACTACCTGGGGTTCCGGCTCACCGACGACGGCACGGCCGCGCAGTCCCGGGTGGTCGCCGAGGTGCGCGCCTACTTGACCGCGCAGACCGGAACGGACCCGATCACGGCGCTGCCCGCCGTCCGGGCCCCCGGCCAGTGGCCCGGGCAGTCCGGGTTCAACCACAACATGGCGCTGCTGTACATCATCACGATCCTCGCGCTCGTCTCCGCCCTGTTCCTTATCTCGGCCACGATCAACACCCTCATCGCCGAGCAGGCCGGCGAGATCGCCATCCTCAAGACGCTCGGCGGCCGGCGCCGCCAGATCGCCGGTATCACCGTGCGCACCGCGGCGATGCTCGGCGCGGCGGGCGCGGTGCTCGGCACCATTCTCGGCATCGCCATCGCCTACCTGCTGGCCGGCTACTTCGCCGTAAAGCTCATCGACGTGTCGTTCGGCTTCGCCATCTCGGTCCCAGTGGTCGTGGCCAGCCTCGTGCTCGGCCCGGCGCTCGCCGTCGCCGCGTCGCTGCCCGCGCTGCGCCGCGCGCTGCGCAGGCCGGTGGCCGAGACCCTGGCCGGCGCGGGCACCGGCGGTTACGGCTCCGGCTGGCTCGACCGCCTGGTCGCGCGCAGCAGCCTGCTGGCCGGGGCCAGGGTGCCCGGCAGCATGCGGATGGGAGCCCGCAACGCGCTGCGGCAGAAGCGCCGCAGCGCGGCCACGATCGCGCAGGTCGCGGTGGCAGCCGGGCTCGCGATCGCCTTCCTCGCCCTCGGCCAGTCGGTAACCGCCGTCATCAGCCAGACCATCAGCCAGCTCCGCTTCACCTTCGCCGTCGGGATGGCCTCGGGCCACGGCGCGCGGCCGTTCGGCAGCCAGGCGCTCGCCGTCGCCGCCGCCACGCCCGGCGTCACCGGAGCCGAGCCCGTCGAGACGAGTTCCGTGCAGCACAACGGGCAGACCTACACAGCGTGGGGCCTGGGCACCCACCCCCTCTACGATTACCGGCTGAGCGCGGGCCGCTGGCTCACCGCCGCCGATACCGCCACGGACGCCCGCCCGGCCGTCCCGCCGGTGGTGCTCGGGCCCGCTGTCGCCCGCACCACCGGCGCCCGGGTCGGGCAGATCCTCGCCTTGACCCTGGCTGCGGGACCCACCAGGGTGCGGGTCATCGGGATCGACACCGGCCAGACCAACGCGGGCGACACCGTCTACTTCCCGCTTCCCGTGCTGGAACGCCTGGACGGCGGGCCCGGCACCGCGAACTCGATCTGGCTCACTACCGCCAGTTCCGCCCACGCCGCCATCGACCGGGCAACGACCGCCGCCGCGAACCGGCTGGCCGCCGCCGGATACCCGGTCAGCACCACGGAGATCTACGTTAAGGAGGCGCAGATCACGGCGGCCGATACCGCCATCCTCACCATCGTGGAGATCCTGGGCCTGGTGGTGGTGGCCATCATGCTCATGGGCCTGGTCAGCGCCCTCAGCATGGGCGTCATCGAGCGCACCCGGGAGATCGGGATCCTGCGCTGCGTGGGCGCCAGGGCCCGCCAGATCCGGCGCGTCTTCAGCACGGAGGCGGTGGTCCTGGCCGCCATCGGCTGGGCGCTCGGAGTCCTGCTCGGCTGGCTGATATACCAGGGGCTGCTGGCGCTCTTCATGCACGATGTGGGCGTCACACTTCCCGAGGACTTCCCGCCGGTCATCCCGCTGATCACGCTCGCCGGCGTGGTCGTGCTCACGCTCGTCGTCATCCGCGGGCCGCTGCGCCGCGTCACCCGGATCCGGCCGGGCACGGCCCTGCGGTACCAGTGATGATCTACCTGATCAGGTGGCTCACCGGGATGCTGAGGCGCCGCACCACGTCCCCGGCCGAGCCGCTGGTCGTGGCGTCCCGGCGGGACGAGCCCGCGATCTATGCGCCAGGTGAGCGTTTCGTGACTCCGCGGGAGGTGGCGGCACCCGACGCCGTGAAGGGGGATGGGGAGGTGGGTGGGGCCCCGGCGCTATCCGTCCATGGTCTGAGCAAGCGCTTCGGTGACCGGATCGCGTTCCAGGACGTCTCCTTCGAGATCGACCATGGCGAGGTCTTCGGTTTCCTCGGGCCGAACGGCGCCGGGAAAACGACGACCGTGCGGACCCTCGGCACGCTCATCGCGCCGACCTCGGGCTCGGCGACGGTCGCCGGCATTCCGCTCACGCCGGATAACGGGGTGGAGATCCGCCGCCGGATCTCGATCATGCCCGAGTCGCCCGGTCTCTACCTGCGCCTGAGCGCGGCCGAGAACCTCGGATGCTTCGCCGACCTCTACGAGACGCCCGACCCCGGCGATCGCATCGACCGCGCGCTGCGGGCCGTCGGCCTGGCTGACCGGGCCAGCGATGCCTGCGGCTCGTTGTCCAAGGGCCTGCGCCAGCGGGTCGCCCTGGCCCGGGCGCTGCTCAGCGACCCGCAGGTGCTGTTCCTCGACGAGCCGACCTCCGGCCTGGACCCGGTCGCCACCCGGGACGTGCACGAGCTGATCGCCGAGCTCCGCCGCAGCGGTGTGACGATCTTCCTCACCACGCATCGCCTCGAAGAGGCCGAGCGCCTGTGCGACCGGGTCGCGATCCTGAACACGACCCTGCGCATGATCGGACGGCCCGCCGAGCTGCGCGACCGGCTGTTCGCCAAGACGCTCACGGTCAGGACCCTCATCCCCCTCCCGGAGCCCGGCCACGTCTTCGCCGACCTACCAGCCGTCGACGGCTGGCGCCAGGACGGCGCCCGCGACTACGTCCTCGCCGTCTCTGACTCGACCCTCGCCGCGCCCGCGGTCACTCGCGCCCTCGTCCAGGCGGGTGCCGACGTGCTGTCGATCGGCGAGTCGCATCACTCGCTCGAGGACGTCTATCTCAAGCTGATCAGCGAGGACGAGGAGGCGCGCCGCAGATGAGCGTCAGCAGGAGGCGCGTGCGGGCCATCTTCCGCAAGGAACTCCGGGAGTACCGGCGCAACCGCACCATCGTCACCGGGATGGCGATCCTCCCGCTCCTCTTCCTCGTCCAGCCCCTAGTCGCCGTCTTGAACCTGGGCGCCTCGGCATCCGGCGGTCTCGCCCACGAGCATGAGCTGCTGTACCTTCTGGCCATCCCCGCGCTCGTGTCCGCGACGCTGGCCTCGTACTCTGTGGTCGGCGAGCGCCAGCAGGGCACGCTCGAGCCGGTGCTCGGGACGCCGATACGCCGCGAGGAATTTTTGCTGGGCAAGGCCCTGGCGTCCTTCGTCCCGTCGGTGGCGATCTCGTACGCGGTCTACGCCTTCTTCCTGGCCTTGGTCGAGATCTTCGCGCAGCCCGGCGTCGCGCCGGCGCTGCTGCGAGGCTCGGACCTGCTCGCCCAGCTGGTGTTCACCCCGCTGCTGGCCGGCTGGTCGATCTGGGTCGGCATCGCGATCTCCACGCGGTCCAGCGAGGTCCGCGTCGCGCAGCAGCTCGGCGTACTCGCGAACCTCCCGTCGGTCGTGGTGACGTCGCTCATCGCGTTCAACGTGATCCACGCCACGCTCGTCGTCGCCCTCGGCGGCGCCGTGGTGCTGCTGGTCCTCAACAGGCTCGGCTGGCGGATCACGTCGGCGATGTTCGACCGCGAACGGCTCATCACCGGTACCAGATGATGAGATGCGGTCACAGAGCTGGATGACCGGCAAGCCTCAAGCCCACAGGCCGAAGATCATCGCACGTCCGGCGAGACCAGGACCTGCCAGCCCCGTGCCGAGTCGCCGACGTCCAGAGGACGCGTCCGCACAGGTGGCACAGGTTGTCGGCACCCACAGGTTCCGTTGCCTGCCGGGAGTTACGGAATGACCGGTTCTGCTCAGGTGGAGCCGCAGAGAGGTGCCTGATCAGCTCACCAGGTTTGTGTCGTGATCGCTGCCGAGCTTGGCCCGGAGCAGGTCGGCGTCGGGGCGCTGCAGGTCCTCGAGTATGCGCAGTGCCTGCTGCCAGGCGTGCCGGGCCCCGGGCCGGTCGCCGGATGCGTGGCGGGTGTCGCCGAGATGGTCGAGTGCCTCGGCCTCGCGGTAGCGCTGGCCGAGCTCGCGGAAGATACCGAGGGCGCGGTCGTAGCTGGCTGCCGCCTCGTCGTGCTGCCCGAGGTGGTGGTGGGCGTGGCCGAGGCTGTGCCAGCTGTCCGCCTCGCCGAGCCGTTCGCCGAGCTGCTGGCACAGGGCCAGGGCCTGGTGGCAGTACATCTGTCCGCGCTCGGGGTGGCCGAGCCGGATGTGGTTCCAGCCCACGGCGTTGAGGACCTGGGCCTGCCCGGTCTGGTGGCCGGCGGTCTGGAACAGGATCAGGGCCTGCTCGTTGTGGCGAAGCGCTTCGCCGACACGGTCCTGCTGCTCGCAGATGACGTTGAGGGCCTGGTGGGTGCGGGCCTCGCCGATGCGGTCGCCGGCCTGCCGGTACAGCGCGAGGGCAGCCATCAGGTGGGCTTCTGCCTGCTGATAGTCGGCGAGCATGTGGCAGACGGCGGCTAGGCGGTGGGTCACGGCCTGCCCGGCCACGTCGCCGAGGCGGCTGGCCGCGGCGAGCGCGGTGCGCTGGATGGCGGCCAGCTCGTGCCAGCGCCCGCGCCGGTCCAGGTTGGTGAACATGGCCCAGGCCAGCTGCCACGCGTGCTTGTCGTGCCCGGTCCGGGCGGCCAGCCCGACGGCGGCGGGCAGGATCTGCTGCTCGGCGTCGAACCAGGCCAGCGCCTCAGAGGTGCCGGTCAGCTGCTCCGTGGTGACTCCCGCCAGCGGCGTGCCGAGCGAGATGCGGTCACGATGCGGCCTGAGCAGCAACTCGGACTGAAAGGCCGTATGCAGGTAGTAATCCAGAACCCGGCCAGTGGCCGCGTGGCGGCCCTGCTCGTCCTCGGCCCCGCAGGCCTGCTCGGCGGCGTAGGCACGGAGCAGGTCGTGGCAGCCATAGCGGCCAGGAGACTGCTCAGTGAGCAGGTGGGCCCTGGTGAGCTGGCCGAGGGCCTGCCCGGCCTGGGCGGGTGCCACCCCGGCCAGGCTGGTGGCGGCCAGCGTGCTGATGTCGGGCCCGGGATGCAGGCCGAGCAGCCGGAACATCCGGGCGGCAGCGGGGTCGAGCTGCTGGTAGGACCAGGAGAACACGGCCCGGACGCTGACGGCCGGATCACCTGTGTCCAGGGCGTCCAGGCGCCGCTGCGCATCGCGGAGCTCGGCCGCAAGTCCCGGCAGCGGGAGCTGGGGCCGCGCGGCGGCGCGGGCGGCGGCGACGGCCAGCGCCAGGGGCAGCCGGGCGCACAGGTCAGTGATCTCGGTGACCGCGCCGGGCTCGGCGGCGGTGCGCTGGCGGCCGAGCCGGGCCGCGAGCATCTGGCGGGCCTCGGCAGGCGGCAGGACGTCGAGGCTGAGCAGGCTGGCGTTCTCGGCGGCGGCCAGGCCAGCCAGCTGGCTGCGGCTGGTCACCAGCACGAGGGAGCCTGGCGAGCCGGGCAGCAGCGGGCGGACCTGCTGCTCATCGCGGGCGTTGTCGAGCAGGATCAGCATCTGCCGGCCGGCCAGCAGGCTGCGGTACAACCCGGCCTGAGCCGCCAGGCCGGACGGGAACCGGTCCGGCGGCACGCCCAGGGCGGCGAGAAACCCGCGGATCGCCTCCCCGGGACTGACCGTGGAACCGGACGGGTCAAAGCCGCCCAGGTTCACATACAGCTGCCCGCCGGGAAATCGGTGGGCCACGCGGTGTGCCCAGTGCACGGCCAGGGCGGTCTTGCCCACCCCCGCCGTCCCGCCGATCGCGGAGATCACCACGGTCCCTGGTGCCTGGCTGCCGGCCTGGCCCAGGATCTCGGACAGCCTGGCCAGCTCGGCGAGCCGGCCGGTGAAGCCCGCCGCCGCGCCGGGCAGCTGCCGCGGCACCCCCGCCGGGGAGCTGGCCGGGCCCGTTAATGCCGCAGGTACCTGCGGCCGGCCGTCGTGGCCGGCCGGGGGGGCGGCGAGCGCAGGGTCGCCGTCCAGGATCTGCTGATGCAGGAGCCGCAGCTGCGGGCCGGGCTCGATCCCGAGCTCATCCACCAGCACCCGCCGGGCCTGCCGGTAGGCATCCAGCGCCTCAGCCTGCCGCCCGGCGCGGGCCAGCGCCTCCATCAGCTGAGCGTGGAACCGCTCCCGCACCGGATGCCGCGCGGCCAGCTCACGCAGCTCCGGGATCAGCCGGTCCTGGCCGCCCAGCCGCAGACCCGCCTCGGCACGATCCTCGACCGCCTGCAGGCGCAACTGCTCGAGCCGGGGCACAAACTGATCACGCAACACCTGCGAAGGCACGTCCAGCAACGGGGCGCCGCGCCACAGATCCAGCGCCCGCGCCGCGGCAGCCGACACCTCCGGCCACCGGGCCGCCCGCCGGGCCGCGCCCGCGCCCGCGCACGCCGCCTCGAAACCCAGCAGGTCAAGCTCCGGCTCCTGAACAGATATCAAGTACCCGGGGTCGCGTGCCATGAGCCGCGCACCTGCCCGGGGGCCCAGCGCCCCGCGCAGCCGCTTGACGTGGCTGCGCAGCGTTACCGCCGCCCCAGGCGGCGGCGACCCATCCCATATCACCTCAGCCAGGGCATCGGACGAGACCGGCACATTGGCCGACAGCAGCAGGCTGGCCAGCAGGACCCGCTGCCGCGCCCCGGACACCGCCACCGGATCCCCGGCCCCGTCGGCCAGCACCAGCGTCCCGAGTAACGCGAAACGCAGACCGCTCACCCATGCCTCGCTATCCCTGCTGCCGCAGCGCCGGACCGGGACACTCCAGGCAAATCGTACGCACGTTGCACGCAGATGCAACCAGGATTGCACGCCCGGCGCCCATGCTCGCTCACAGGAACCTGGCCCGGGCACAAGACCCGCTTCAGCGAGGGGCCTGATCCCGCGGCCAGGTTGGTGCTTCACGCCGAAGCCAAGGAAAGTGGTGGCAATCAGCATGGTCACATCAACCAAATCGGTGGCCAGGAAGCCACGGCTATCGCAGCCGCAGCGCTCGGTGCTACCGCGCCGCTGCTGGACGGGTCCACTGCCCGCGCACCCACCATAGGCGGCATCGTCCTGTACCGCAGTCGCGGCCGTGGATCACCCAGCAGGTCCGCAACCTCCTGATAGATCTTGGTGATCACGCCGCGGACTTCCGGTTCCCGGTCCGCGACCGCGCCGGGCAGCTCACCGACTCATTCGACGCGGTCCTCGCCGCCGCCAGTATCCAGGCAGTGAAGATCCCGCCCCGCCGCCCGCGGGCGAGCGCTTTGCGAAGCGGTTCGTGCTCCCAGCCCGGACCAGGGTCACCGACCGGATGCTGATCTTCGGCCAGCGGCACCTGCGCGCCATCCTGGCCCACTACAACGGACGCCGACCCCACCCAGCTCAACGCCAGTAACCGAGTTTAGAAACCCCGCCGGTAAAAGGAGCAGCAATGTCACGACGCAGGCGGATCGGTATCGCCGCCGGAACCACCGTCCTTTCGGCCATCACGCTGCTGGGAGTCAGCGCGGGACCCGCTATGGCCAGTCCCTCTTTCTGCACGTACGACCTGTGCGTCACTGAGGCAGCCCAGACCTATAACACCATTTACCTTCACACGTATACCAAGAACCAGGCCGTCACTGGCTTCTTCCGAGTGCAGACACCCGAGCACACGACTTCCAACAGCCCCGACACAAATTACGCCGCCGGTAATGGCTGGACGTTCGCCCTCCCGTACGGCGCCAATAACGACTACGGCAGCTACTGCATCACCCTGTACAAAAAGCTGGGTCCCGGTAATTTCAAGAATATCGCCTATGGATGCATCACCCTCTAACCGGTCGGCACGGACAGCAGGACATACGTTCACCACATCAGGAGAGCTGGAAGCTGATGAGAAACATCGTTCTTTATGCGGGGAGCTGCGCAGCGTGTTCCCGGGTCGCCCGGCTGGTGACCGACGCTTCGATAGCTGACCTCGAAGCCCGCCCCTTCGACGACCCTCGGGTCAGCGAGTCGCTCGCCAGCGCGGGCCTGCCGATGCCAGACCGCCCGGCGCTCGTGGTCATCGGCGACGCTGACGTCCTGGTGCTGACCGGCTGGGCCATGCGCAGGCGCCTGGCCGCCCTGGTCGGCTGGCGCCGGTCGGGCACGATCGCCAGGCTGCTGGCCGCGGAGTGGCGGGCCCGGCTGACGAGATCGGCCGAGACCTACATGCCGTCCCGGCGCGGGATCATCGGGGGCGCCGTGGCCGGGATCCTCGGCTGGGCCGTGACGTCCGGCGTCGCGAATGCCTCCGCCGCCCCGGCCGCGAGCACGCCCGCCTTGAAGGCTATGTCCCCCGCCGGCGCCGCCAAGGTCCTCCAGACCGCTACCGCCCAGCGGGCGGTCAGCACCTGGGGAGCGGCCGAGGTCCTTGAGCTCAGCGGCGGAAGCAATCCGGTGTTCATGCTGGTGCATTCGGAACGCGATATTTACACGTTCATCGACAATTCGCCTCGCGCGCGTCAGGCCAGCGGCCCGGCCGCCGTCAGCCTCGGCGTGGCGCCGGGAGCCGGCGGCACAATCAGGTATCACACCGTGAGCGGGATCGCGTTGGCCGACTTGACCGTGGCAAACGGCCAGGCGACGGCGACGCCGGCCCAGCCGACTGCCGCCGTGGAGCCCGGCATAACAATTAATAAAGTGACGCTAGCGTGCTTCGCCGCGTGCATCGGAAGACCGACCAGCGTAGCCTGCGCTGATAGCTGCGCGCGTTGCTCAGAGGCCAGCGGCACCCTGGCCCAGCGGATCCTGGCCTGCGTTCCGTGCGTTACCTGCGCCGGGGTGAACGGGGTCAACTGCCTCTACGTGTGTAACATCCTCAAGAAATGACGACGCCCCGAATCCTGTTCGTCCCGGACCAGTTCACCGATTACCGGATGTGGTCTGATATCCCGGACTGGATTCAGGGCCGGGCCGAGGTTATTCACTTCGACCAGCATGAGCAGATACCGTGGGCAGACGCCGGCGGCGGCTTCCTGGCTGCCGTACGGCGTCTGGCCGGGGCCGGGGTTTTCGACATCGTGGTGGCCGCCGGCCAGGCGGCGCGGTTCGCGTTCGCCGTCGCGGAGGCCGGACTCGCCCGGGGCCTGATCTTCATCTATCCGTGGCCGGATTGCCTGCCGGACGAGCTTCCGGACGTCGATCTGGCTGAAGTTCTGAAGCCTTACCTGCCGGCTGCCGCCGCCGTGCGCGAGGGCCACATCGACCGACTGCGGGACGTCCTCGTGCAGGTGGCCTGCGACACCGCCGGGCCGGACGCCGAGCCGAGGGAACTGCAGCGGCTCATAGACATGCTCACCGACCACGCCGGAGAACTCCTCACCAACCTTCAGGCAACCCAGGCCGCGGCTGCCGCTGACCGCTCACCGCCAGATCCGCCATGGCTGGAACAGCCCTGGATCGATCGCCTGGCCACGCTGACCGTCCCAGTCATCGCGATCGTGGCGCCGGGCAGCACAGCCCTCGGAGATACGATCACCCGTCGTGCACGAGACGCGGAGATCGTCGTGGCAGACCAACTGGTCCCGGTTGCCCTGCCGAGTGGGTCGGCAGAGGTTATCGTGCGGATGCTAGATCGTCTGACGTGACGCCCGCGCTCAGGACCGCGCAGGCGATGTCAAGCTCGTCGTCCATGGCCTCGGCGTAAGCAGCATCGTGACGCTGGGCGCCGGCACGCGCCCAGCGGGCGTGCCCGCCACCGTGCCCGGCGTCATTGCTGTCGCTCATCAGTCCCACTTCCGCTCGTAGATCTCCCGGGCGGGCCCGTGACCGGGGTGCCCGGACGCGTGCCCCCGCTCGCAGACCCGCTGGGCCGCCCGCGCCCGCTCCACCTCGCCCTGCTCACAGCCGGGCTGCTTCGGCAGGTAGGGGACCAGGTGCCCAGCCTCGCGTAGCACATCCGCAGCCAGTGATGCCCGGAGCCGTGGCCCAGCAGTACCTGGGCGACGGCCAGGCATGCCAGTTCAGAGTCGGACAGCTTCTTCGGCCGGCCGGGCGGCGGACCCTGCGGTTGTCGATTGCGGTGACCCTAATTCGTAAACATCATGAAGAGCCGGCCGGCCCGGAGCGATGTCGAACGGTGAGTTTCCGCTCCGACCCCAGTCCAAAGCAGAGGAACGCGCCGAAAGCCCGGCGCATTCGTGAGAGGAACACCCATGCATGACCGTTCTCGCTGGACAGCCCTGGTGGTGCTGTGCACAGGGATGCTGATGATTGTCCTTGACATGACTATCGTCAACGTGGCGCTGCCGTCCATCCAGGCCCGCCTGGGCTTCTCGCAGGCGGGCCTGGCCTGGGTCGTAAATGCTTACCTGATCGCGTTCGCCGGTCTGCTGTTGCTGGCCGGCCGGCTCGGCGACCTGGCCGGCCGCAGGAACGTCTTCCTGGCCGGCCTGGGCGTCTTTACCGGCGCCTCGTTGCTGTGCGGGCTCGCGGCTAACCAGGAAATGCTGATCGCCGCGCGGTTCCTGCAGGGCATGGGCGGCGCGCTCACCTCGGCCGTGATCCTTGGCATGATCGTGACCATGTTCTCTGACCCGCAGGAACAAGCCAGGGCGATCGGTGTCTTCGCCTTCGTCGCGTCCGCGGGCGCGGCGGTGGGCCTGCTGGCCGGGGGAATACTCACCGAGTTCCTCAACTGGCACTGGATCTTCTTCGTCAACCTGCCGATCGGTGCGGTCGCGGCCATCGCGGGCCTGCGGGTGATCCGGCCAGACCGCGGCGCGGGACTGCGGGCCGGAGCCGACGTGCCGGGCGCATTGCTGATCACCGGTGCGATGATGCTCACTGTCTTCACGATCGTCGACCCGGCCGCGCAGCAGGGCTGGCTGGCCGTCAGGACACTCACCCTGGGGGCCTGTTCGCTCGTGCTATTCGGCGGCTTCATCCTCAGGCAGCGCACCGCGCGCAACCCGCTCATGCCGCTGCGGATCTTCTCCTCGCGCAACGTGGCGGGCGCGAACCTGGTCCAGGTTCTCGGCACTGCGGGCATGTTCGGGATGTTCTTCCTCGGCTCGCTCTACCTGCGCCGGATCCTCGGCTACGACCCGCTGCAGATCGGCCTGGCCTTCCTGCCCGTCACGGTGATGATGGGAACCCTATCCGTGCGTTATACCGACAGGCTCGTGATGCGCTTCGGCGCCCGCAGGACGATGTTCCCCGGGCTAGGCCTGATCGCCGCCGGGCTGGCCCTGTTCGCCCTTGCCCCGGCGGGCGGCGGGTACCTGAGCCACATCTTCCCGGTGGCGCTGCTGGTCGGCACCGGCGCGGGCCTGTGCTTCCCTGCCTTGATGGCGCTGGCCATGTCCAGCGCCACCCCGCAGGACGCGGGCCTGGCCTCCGGCCTGGTGAATACCACCGCCCAGATCGGCGGAGCGCTGGGGCTCGCGGTGCTGGCAACCGTTTCCGCGTCGAGGAGCAACAGCCTGATCGCGCAGCACCACCCCGCGGCGGCCGCCCTGACCGAGGGCTACCACCTGGCCTTCTGGATCGCGTGCGGCCTGGTGGTCGTGGCCGCCGGGCTAGCCGCCGCCGTGCTGCGCCCGCAGCCCAGCCTCCCGTCGGCAGCCCAGCCGACGCCCGAGCTCATCCTCGTCGGCCAGGCAGCCCGATCGCTATCAGCCTGAACGGCCTCTGGGCATCCAGCCTGAGGCCGGCCAGGGCACCAGCGTTCGACGCATCTAGCAGCAACGACCAGCCCGTCTCCGTCCCCGGAACGTCGCGCGAAGTCAGAAACGGCTCAAGGCTGTGCACGGCAGTTTGCCACTCGATCTGCCGCTCATTTTGATCTTGGAAACCGCCTAAGGCACGTTGGCGGCGTCTAATTCTGGCCGCAAATGACAGCGCGTTCTAGTATGGCGCGCGTGGCGTTAAACATCGCGGACCTGTTTGAGCATGCCGTCGATGCCGCCCCCAGCAGGCCGGCTCTCAAGGTCGGTGACGGGGTGCTGACGTACGCCGACTTAGAGGCCGACGCCAACCGTCTCGCGCATTTCCTCAGCTCGCGGGGAGTCCGGGCGGGCGAGCATGTCGCCCTGTACGCCAAGAACAGCATCGAGCACGTGGTCGGACTGCTGGCGATCCTGAAGATCCGTGCGGTGTCGATCAACGTCAACTACCGCTACGTTGAGGGCGAGCTCGACTACCTCTTCGGCAATGCTGATGTCGTGGCGTTGATCCATGAGCGTTGTTACGCGCCGCTTGTGGCGCAGTGCGCGCCCAAGCACGGCAAGCTGCACACCTTCGTCGCTCTGCCCGATGTCATGGACCCGGACAACGACGCCGACGTGTCCGCGTTCGGTGGCGTGCTGTTCGGCGACGCGCTCGAAGGCCAGAGCGCCGAGCGGGACTTCGGTCCTCGCAGCGGCGACGACCTGCACGTCATTTACACCGGCGGCACCACAGGCTTCCCGAAGGGCGTCATGTGGCGCCAGGAGGACTTCTGGCGGGTGCTCGGGGGCGGCATCGACTTCTCCACCGGCGAGCCCCTGTCGGAGTATGACCAGTCGGAGCAGGCCAAGCAGGCCGGCCGGATGGTCACCTTCCCTCTGAGCCCGCTCATGCACGGCGGCGCTCAAACGAGTCTGCTTCTGCACCTGTTCGCCGGGCACCTGACGATCCTCGAGCCCAAGTTTGACCCGGTGAGGACCTGGGAGATCGTCGAACGCGAGGGCGTTCAGCTGTTGTTTATGACCGGCGACGCCATGGCTAGACCGCTGATTGAGGAGTTTGAGCGCAAGGCCGACACTGCGAGGGTGTACGAGGCGTCCAGCCTGTTCGCGATCGCCAGCACGGCAGCGATCTTCAGCCCCGAGGTCAAGGGACGCTGGGTGACCGCGTTCCCGAACGCGATCATCACCGAGTCCATCGGCGCCACGGAGACCGGCTTCCAGGGAGTGGGCCTCCAAGATAAGGGCAAGATCAACCACGATGGTGCGCTCGTCGCACTGGGCCCGAACTCGGTCGTGATCGACGATGACAACCGGGTCCTCGACCTGGCCAGCAACGTTGGCACGGTGGGCCGCCTCGGTCGCACTGGCAACGTCCCGGTGGGCTATTACAAGGACCCGGAGAAGTCCGCGGCGACCTTCCTCGTCATCGACGGTGCCCGCTACTCGGTTCCCGGCGACAGAGCCCGGATCGAGGCCGGCCACGAGGTCACTCTCCTCGGACGCGGCTCGAACTGCGTCAACACCGGCGGTGAGAAGGTCTACCCCGAGGAAGTCGAAGCCGCGATCAAGGCACACCCAGCGGTCTACGACTGCCTCGTCGTCGGCATCCCCGACGAGAAGTACGGCCAAACAGTGGCCGCCGTCGTCGAGCTGCGCGAGAACCAGTCGCTCGAACTCGGGGAGCTCCGAACGTTCCTGCGGGCTTCATTGTCGGGATACAAGCTGCCCCGGGCCATGACGCTGGTCGACGAGATCCCCCGCAACGCAGCCGGCAAGGCGCAGTACCCGCGGGCCAAGGAGCTGGCGCTCGCCGATGATGAGCTGCGCCAGACCGACTGACGTACCGACCCGGGTGTCATCCGGACACCCGGAGCGCGTGCACGCCATACACCAGCATGTCAGCGCGCAGCGCGGGGGGCTCCGTACTAAGCCGTCTTGCAGCTGCCGGCGCCGAACATGCTTTTGCTGAGGGTCACGTTCTTACCGCTCACGCTGACGCGCAGGCCACCCGGCAGGACGCTGATTCCCGTGTAGGCCATGTGGGCCGGCAGCGTCGGCAGCTGGTATCGGGTGCTGGGGAACTTGATCTGGCGTATGACATCGGTGGCTGAATACACCGTCCCAAGGATGATGAACTTCTCCGGGTGGATAACGAAAGCACCGCCCGTGATCTCAGGACGGGCCAGCATGTCGATGGTGATCGGCTTGGCGTTGGCGGGCATGCCCTTGACCGTCGTCACCAGCAGGCCGTGCTGGGCGCTGAAGGCGGCTCCCGGAGTCCCGCTGGCCATATCGGAGAACGGCCTGACAGTGACGCCACTGACGGCTACATGTACCCCCTGCCCGTCGACACTGACCGACCGGTAGTTCACCCCCGTCGGCAGCGCCGGCAGCTTGTGGGTGAGCTGCGACTGACCGATCTGGGAGAGGACGAGCTTGGCGAGCAGGTTGCTGGGCGGGTGGTTCTCGCCGAGGATCTGGACCGATAGGGGGACCATGGTGAGCGCACCGGCGCTGAGGGTGGGCTTGACCCAGATGGTCACTGGAAGGTTGGTGACCAGCAGCGGGATGCGGGCTGTGATGCCCAGCAGGCCGTTGCGGGCCGAGTACGAGACGGTCCGGCCCCCTACCGCCGTCGGCAGGGCGGACAAGGGGGTGGTGTCGACGCCCCCGAGCGCGACATGCAGACCGTCGTTCTCCGGGGTGATCGATCGGTACGCCATGCCCGCCGGCAGAGCCTGCAGGTGCGTGACGTGCGGGCGGCCGGTCACCGACGCGATCTTCGGGGCTTGCAGCAGATGACCGAACAGCATCAGCTCCTGGGGCACGGCCGTCAGCGTGTTCCCGTGCAGCTCGAGCTTCACGAAGACCTTGGTGACCAGGCTGGCGGCGAGCTTGCGGTTGCTTATGACCTTCACCGCGAGCGACCCGTCCGCAGCTCGGGCGAAGGACGCCCTGGGCAGGCCAGGCTGAGCAGGCAGGCTGGCGAACGCGAGTCTTGTCGAGACATTGATGCTGTCGGCGTGGGCCCCGGCGCCTGACTGTGACACACCCCGCAAGGCGACCGCGATGGCAGTGTGGTGGACGCAGCCCATGGTCGCATCCAGCAGGGACATCTGGACTTCGGACAGCTTTCCGGTCAGCAGTTGCGGGAGGAGCCACCCTCCCCCGAGGGTAATGCGGGACGGCGCCCCCGCCCCCGGCATCGCCATCTGGGCAGTGATCCGCCGGGTCACGAGCCGGGTCAACTGGCTGTTCATAAATGGCATCAGCGCAGCGGCGGCCACGATTAGGGCCAGCATAACAATCGCCGTAACCCGAACCGGTTTCCTGGCCGTCAGACGGCGCCTTCGCCGCAGCCCCGGCCCACCGTCACCTTCCGCCTGCCCAGGCGCGCTTCCCATCACCATTGACTGGCACCCTCTCCATTCAGAGTGTGCAGCCCGCTCGCGCTCACGGGCGGCACCTTGCCAGGGGTGGTGGCCCGTGAGCCTGCAGTGGCTTCATTGTGACTTGTAACACACTGCAACGCAGCCGTTTCGAGCAAGCATCTGCTTGGCCAGCTGCCGAGGTGCCCAGCCACGCTAGCCCGTGGTTTCGCCCGAACGGAGAGTTCCCGGTTGCAGCCCAGGCCCTTCGCCCGCGCAAAGCAGCGGCATCATGATCCAGCCGTAGCCGGCCCCGGCGAAGCCGCCGTGACCATGCCGTCCGTCATCCACGAAAGAGGAGAACCAGGCATGAACGAGATGGACCTGCTGTCCCGCATGAGACACGAGGTGCCGCTCGGCGTCTCGCCACGCGCGGAGCACCTGTTCCGCACCGCCCTATTTGAAAACGGTAATCCCGAACGGGCAGTGGTGCCTCCCCCGCGCCCCCGTCGGCTCGCCCGGCCCGGAGTCCGCGATCTCCGCGTGGCCAGGCGAGCCGCCTTCGCGGTGTCGCTGGCGGTCGCCGTCGCGGCGGCGGTCCTCGGACCTCGGCGAACTCGCCGTGCGGGATCGATACCTCAACCGCGAACCCGATGTCCGGCTGACGCGAAGCTCGCCGGTTCTGAAGCCGGCGGCATGGACGTTTCTCGCCCACGCCGATGAATTCTGACGGCAGTGCAAAGCGCGTCCATCGCCAGCCATGCCCGGCTACTACCGCCTCCTATCCGCAGCTGCCCACCTGGCGGTCCCGGCAGGAATCAGTGATTGCGCAGGGCGTTGGCAAGCTGCTCCTTATTCATGGAGGACCTGCCCTTGATACCTATTTCCCTGGCCCGCTTCAGCAGGTCCTCTTTACTCATGTCGGTGTACGACGAGCTCCGGCCCCCCTTCTGGGCCACCTTGCGCCGTGAACTCCCGGCAGACGCATTCGCGATCCGGGCCGACTTCTCCTTGCTCTCGCCGCGGGACCGCAGCTTCCGGTAGGTCTTCTCATCCTTGATCTGTCCCTTAGGCATGGCATGCGCTCCTTTCACTCCAGCGGGTCCCCCCGCTACCCAGCCCCCCGGCCACCAAACGAGCGGCACAAGCGCGAGCACCTCCCAGCGGAATCGCCGGCGGCCTGTGGGGTTTGAGCCCGGCCGGATCCTGGTCTTGCTCGTCTCTCCTGCGTTGCCGTGTGCCGGGCAGGCGTCAAGTCCCGAGCAGGTCGACAAGGTCGTCGGCGTGCTCTTCCTCTTCGGCCAGGATGTCCTCTATGAGCCGCCGCGTGGTGACGTCATCATCGCCAAGCCAGCGGATGATCTCCTGGTACGTGATGATCACGATGCGTTCCGCAGCCAGGTTCTCGCGGAGCATGCCCGTCAGGTCGTTATCCTTGAACGTCTCATAAGTCGTGTGAGCGCGCTGCGCGAGCGTCGCCGGATCGAAGTCGGGATCCCCGCCGAGCTGGCTGATACGTTCCGCTACCCGCATAGCGTGCTCACGTTCCTCCTCCGCATGCTCGGTGAACTCACCAGACACCTGGGCACGGTTAATCCCGGAAGCGGATATCGCGTGACGGCTATAACGCATCCAGCACACGATCTCGGTCGCCAGCACTTCATTAAGGAGGGCGACGACCTCAGCGGCATCCTTGCCGTAGGACCCGGTCACCGGCCCCTGGTCCATTTTCTGCCGCGCCCGCTCACGGATCGCGGAGACATCGGCGCTGAAACTGCTATCTGCCATGACGCTTGGTTCCCTTCAGGTAAATGGGAACCCGGCAGCTACCCGCCGATGCGGCCTTGACACCTGGTGTTCTGCCGGGCTGCCGGTGACGCCCAGAGGTCAGCCCGATTATGCCGGCTGACGGGTTCCTGAAAGGACGAGCCCGTCAAGCAGGTGGTCGGCGGCCAAGACGAGCCGTTCGGCGGCGCGTGGTTGCTGGTGGCGGCCCAGGCCGAGGGCCTCGGTTGGGAGCAGCCCCGCGAGACCAGCGCTCCTGGTTCAGGCGCTGCTGATACCTGTGGCCCGGGTACCGCGAAACTGAGCGAGCCGAGGCGCAGTTGCCCGACATGGAAGCCGAGGCGAGCTCATGATCGGCGGAGGCGAGCTGAGAGGACAGATAGGACGTCGGCGAGCTAGACCACTACGAGCACGAGGTCACCGTGCAGCGCATCAAGCCGGACGGGCCGTTGGTCGGCCGATAACAACCCGACCGGCGATCCAGGTTTCATGCGCAGGTGATTACCATCAGCGATGACATCGCAAGCATGGCGGTTCGGATAAACGGAGTTATTGGGCGCCGGGAGGCTCCGGAGTCCGGGGCCCCCCGGCAAGCCCCTACCGCTTCACGAAGGTGTAATAGATGCGTTGTACTTTCAGGCCGCCCTTGAGCACTAGGGCCCACCGGGCGTTATTAGTGGGGTTGGCAATGGCGTCGGTGGCCTGGAAGTTCAGGTAGTAGGCGCGAGTCACCGTGGGCTCAGCCGCCCCGCCGGCGGCTCTGGGGAGCCCGGTGAGCAGGTAGTGGCCGGCCGCAGCCTGCACTTTCGGGGTCCAGCTTTTCTTGGGGGCGCCCTTCATGTTGTAGTACTGGAAGGCGCTGATCTCATTAAGCCAGATTTGCGTGTTCTCGTGGTAACCGACCGTACTCAGGTCGCAAGCGAACTCGCCAACGAGCGTGCTGGAAAGGGCTGGGGGCGGCCGGTGAGCAGCATCGGCTTTTTCGAAAGCCATGATGTCGGTGTAGGGGTGCAGGCCCCACACCAGTGGCCGGTTTCCACCTAGGTTCTGCCTGTAGATGTCCAGGTAGGAGCCTCGCCAAGTCCTTCCGGGTCCCGCTTCCTGCGCATGAATACCGCCG
>JAWWPY010000109.1:0-2580 GCA_033854735.1 Streptosporangiaceae bacterium
TGCCAGCCGAGCGTGAGCTTGCGACCGTCTACGGTGTCGCCTACGACACCGTCCGGCGCGCGAACGAGCTGCTGCGCGAGCGCGGCCTGATTGTCACCGTGCATGGCCGCGGAACCTTCGTCGCCGAGCGGGACAAGTGAACCGGCCGCCCGGTACGTCCCGCAATCCGTCCGGGGCTTGATCCTGGATCTGGCCCAATTTCGTGAATGCCTTGTCTCACGCAGGCCGATCTCGCCGATTCCTGCCTGGAGTGGCCTCGGGTAACGGCGCAGCCTGGCGCTCAATGCTCGCTGAAGCCAGCTAGCGGTGCAGCCAGGCCAATGCCCCTGCCGGTGCCATGATCGCTACCTTGGCGTAGTAATCGGCCAGTTAGGTCTCGGACAGCGTGCCGCGCCCGGCACCGGACCTGCCTGCGCGGAAGAAGCCGGTGTCGTCGAGGAGGATGCCGGGCGGCCCCTGGGCCAGCTGGCTTGCGCGTGCCCGCATGTGCGGGAACGTGGCGGCGCTCACCAGGGCCGGCCAGCGTCCGGCGGGGACGGCAACGCCGAGGCGTCCGGCCATCCTGCGCATCTCGCCGGGCAAGTCCGCGGACAGGTCAGCATAGTGCGCCAGGACGACGTTGGGGGCATCCCGGCGGGCCCACGCGTCTGCCGCGTGCCGGATGTACCCGGCGAGGGAATCGAGGCGGTCCTCCGGCCGGGCGTCCTGCCCGGTCCACGACCGCAGCCACTCGCGCAGCGGCGGCGCAGGGGCCGCCGGGCCGGGGTCGGGCAGTCCCTGGAGCCGGCTCAGCCGCCGGACGTCGAGGTTCGCGTAGTGGTGGTAGAGCGACACCGCAGCATCCAGCGGGTGACGTGCCACCACAACATAGGTGACGCGCGGATCGAGCGGCAGGCCGTCCAGCGGCGTGTGGGTCTTGATGAACCGCCGGTGACGCTGCGCGGCCAGTGCTGAAAGGACCTCGGCCAGCGGGGTCGTTTTCCAGTCCAGCCACGGGGACAGTTCCGACAGCGGCGCCGGCAGCTCCGGATCCTGGAAGACGAGCAGGGCGCAGATCATCTGCATCCACGTCGTCCCGCTCCGCGGCCGCGCGCTGATCACGATGTCGCCTGGCCGGAACTCGAGCTCGTTCCAGCGTGCGCTGTCCTGATGCGCGGTCTTGTAACGCACGGGAATGCGCGGCTGCCGCTGCTCGGCCGTCACCCGGCTGCCGCCCTCATGTGGACACGCTAGCTCACCCGAACGGTGATCTCAGCGGAACAGCTGTGAGACTGCGAGAGACCGCTTGTCTCCGCAGACTCCGGTCCCGCGCGATTGAATCGCCCGGTCGGAAGCAACCGCACTAATGAATCTCTGTCACGTTGGTCAGGGCCGGCGACGGCCTGCGCTTTCCGGGAACGAATGTGACGCAGGCTGTCTTCCAGGGCGCTGACCTCGCCGAGCCACTGCCGTTCCTGCGCCTCTGCGAGCCTACCGACGGTGCTGGCCTCAATCAGCTCCAGGCGCGGCAGTTGAGCAGGATCTATCCGCAGGAACCGGCACTTGATGCAGGCTTCTCTGAACTAGGCCACTTCTCCGCGGGTCATGCGTCGCGCCAGGCGAGGATGCAGCCGCCGGTGAGCAGCGCGGCGGTGGCGTAGGCGGCGAGGACGCTCATGCCCGCCCAGGCCGGCAGGGGGCAGGCGACCGCGCCGGGGCCGCAGGTGTGGCCGCCCAGCGTGTCGCCGACGATGTAGGCCGGCAGGTAGGCGTCGATCGTGCGGTTGAGCTGCCCGAGAAACAGCTCGCCGGCATACACGACGCTGACCAGCACCGTGACCGCGGCGGCGGTGTGCCGGATGATCGCGCCCAGGCCCAGGCCGAGCAGCCCGATCAGGGCCACGCTGGCGCCGCTCAGCAGAATCGTGCGCAGCACGCCGGGCTGGCTGAGCGCGGGGGCGGCGATGCCGTGACCGAGCGCCGTGCGGCCGGCGAAGAAGGCAAGGAACGCCGCTGCCTGCCCGGTGACCAGCGTCGTGACGCCGAAGACCGCGGCCTTGGCGGCCAGCACCAGCGGGCGCCGGGGCGCGGCGGCGAGGGTGGCGCGGATCGTCCCGGAGGTGTACTCGCCGGTCACGGCCAGCACGCCGAGAACGCCGGCCAGCAGCACCCCGGCGAACATGCCGGTCATCATGCTGTTGGTCAGGTCCTGGGAGGGGCTCTTGGTGCCTGCCGCGGCCAGTACCGCGATTCCCGCGGCTGCGGCGATGGTGATCCCCAGGGTCGCCCAGGTGGAGCGCAGGCTGGCCAGCTTGATCCATTCCATCCGGGCCACGTGCCGGAACCGGTACCGGCCGGGCGGGAGGCGCCGGGTCCCGGCGGTCATGACCGGGCCGCCCGGTACTCGGTGCTGGCCCCGGTCAGCTGCAAGAAGGCCTCTTCCAGGGTGGAAGCCCGGGCCGCCAGCTCGGCGGCCGTGGTGTCGGCCAGCAGCTGTCCCCGGCCGATCACCACCAGGTGGTCGGCCATCAGGGCCGTCTCGCTGATCAGGTGACTGGAGACCAGCACCGCGCGGCCCTCGGCGGCCAGTGCGGCCAGGAA
>JAWWPY010000110.1:0-3143 GCA_033854735.1 Streptosporangiaceae bacterium
CCGGGTCCGCCGATCCAGCCGAGATCGTCGCGTCGCGGCAGAGCATGCGGCTGGCCCTGATCGCCGCCTTGCAGTACCTGCCCGCCCGCCAGCGTGCCGTGCTGATCCTCCGCGACGTGCTGCGCTGGCGGGCCGCGGAGGTCGCCGAACTGCTCGGCACCACCACCGCCGCGGTGAACGGCATGCTGCAGCGCGCCCGGGTGCGGCTCGAGCAGGCGGCCCCCGACGAGGACCAGATTCACGAGCCTGCCGATCCGGCCGACCGCGCCCTGCTCGACAGGTACGCCACGGCGTTCCAGAACGCCGACGTCACGGCGGTCATGCAACTGCTGCGCGACGACGCGGTGTTCGAGATGCCGCCGGAGCCGACCTGGTTCATAGGCCGTGAGCTGATCGGGCGCTTCCTGCAGGCCAAGGTCCTCACCGAGCAGCCCCGCTTCCAGATGATCCCCACGGCCGCCAACGGCCAGCCCGCGCTGGCGGCCTACATGCGCGACCGCGACGGCGTGTACCGCGCGCACGCGATACAGGTGCTGACCATCGCCGCTTCGCGCATCACCCGGGTCACCTCGTTCAACGACCCGGGACTCCTGGCGACCTTCGGCCTGCCGCGGACCGTCCCCGCCGCCGCGGCCCCGGTACCGGGCCGATGACCGAGCCGGAATGGCTGGCCGATGGGGCCAGGCTGCTTGAACCGTCGATCAGCTACGCTCTCGGCGTGGTCCTGGCCGTCACGCCGGAGCTCCTGCCGCGGCCCACGCCATGCCGGGGATGGGATCTGCGGATGCTGCTCAGGCACGCCAGCGAATCCCTGGCCGCGCTCGGTGAGGGCATCGAAGCCGGACGCGTGGGCCTGGACCCCGCCGCCGAGGACGGTGACCTGGCGGCTGACCCCGCCCGGGCGTTCCGCGATCGCGCCTGCCAGCTGCTGGACGCCTGGACCAGCCCCGGCCAGCAGCACCAGGTCATCGAGATCGCCGGCTGCCCCCTGGCGGCCGGGATCATGGCCGCCACGGCCGCCCTCGAGGTCGCCGTCCACGGGTGGGACATATCCCGGGCGTGCGGCCCGGGCCAGCCGATCCCACGCGTCCTGGCTACCGACCTGCTGGTGATAGCGCCGGTGCTGGTCCCCGGCACCGGCCGGCACCCCCTGTTCGCGGCGCCGGTCACCGTGGCGGCAACGGCCACCCCCAGCGACCGGCTCGCCGCCTTCCTCGGGCGCACTCCCCGGGCCTAGCGCACATGCGAGACCACCACTCGGTCCCCTCGTCCTGCGTCAGTCGTTCGCTCGGTCGCGTTGCAAGCCGTCCTGTGCGTATTCGACCAGCAGGTCGCTGACCGACAGACCACGCCGCTCGGCCTGGGCGGCGAGCAGTTCGGCCAGCACGTTCGGCATGATTACCGTACGGCGGACGCAGTCGTCGCTCTCCCACGCTTCGCCGGGCGTCTCAGACACGCTTCTTCCTCTCAGCCGCATTGCGGGCCGGCTCCTCCAGCGCGACATAGCGTCGCAGGATGCGGTCGCTCAACAGGCCCAGGCAGCTCAGGTTGGGGAAGCCCGGCCCCTGAGCGAGCCCGGCGACCAACGGCAGGTGGAGCGGCGGGCTCAGGCCAGCGACCGACAGATCGAGCTCGATCCGCCGTTCGAGCTCGGCCCCCGCGAGCGCGCTCTCGAGCCGCCGGCGAGCCTCGCCGCCGAGCAGCCCCTCGAACCAGCGAGCCTCGAAGCCGATCGCGACGACCACGAGGTCATAGGCGACACGCTCACGCTCGGTGCCGTACTCGATCGTGACGACAACCTGCCGCTCACCGGCGTCGATCAAAACGGCCCGCCCGGCGAGCGTGCGAAAGCCGTGAAACTGGTTGAGATTCGCTTCGGCCTGCGGCGAGAAGACGCCACGGTCGGTGCGCTCGAGGAACTCGCGCCGGTGCGACTCAGCCAGCCGCGGCCAGTCCCCAGGGTCGGAGTAGAAGCGGTTCTCGTCGTAGCTCTCCCCGCGCGAATAGAGGACTCCGCGGCTCGTCAAGACGTCGATCGTGGAGCGCTTGTGCGACTTCTGCAGCAGGCTGATGACGACTGAGGCTGCTGTCTCGCCGCTGCCGATCACACACACGCTCTGGGCCACCTGCCTGGTGAGCGCTCGCTCGGCCAGCCAGTAGCTGCGCCCGTCGAACACCCGCGGATGCTCTGGCGGCTGGCCCGCGACGCCGATCGGTGGGCCCGCGCCGGTGAAGACGACGCCGTCAGCCCAGATCGCATCACCCTGCCCGAGGGCCAGCCGCCACCGCCGGCCGTCGGCCTCCAGGCCGACGACCTCTTCGGCGACGATCTCAGCCTCCGCCCGCTCAGCGACCTCGCGCAGGTAGAAACTCCACTGCCGGTGCGTCGGGCGCAACCGGCCGCGATCGACCCAGTCGGCGTAAGTCCCATGCGCTATCAGGTGCCGCGGCCAGCTGTAGCCCGCCATCGCCGCGGTGACCCCCGGCGACGCCGCGCCCCAGCTGTCGGCGTACGGGAAGCCGACGTCCTTCTCGGGAGGCGTGCCCAGGGGCAGCAGGCCGCTGGTGTAGCCCTGCCGCCCGCTCCAGTTCCCAGCGACCACGCCCCGGTCCACGAGCATGACCCGGGGGGCGCTGAGGCCAGTCGCCGCCAGAGCACGCGCCTTAGCGGCGATCGCGATTCCCTTCGGCCCCGCGCCTACAACAGCCAACGTCGGCATGACGGCGAGAATAACCCGGCGCGACGGTCGGTAGCGGTCAGTACGCTCTGGCTATGGCCAATTTCGCGGTGAGGCTGGTCCACGGCCCAGGCTGGGATCGGTCACGTCAGATCCGGGACCAAGACGCCTGGGATGAGCACGCGGCATTCATGGACGGGCTGGTCGATGATGGCTTTGTCATCCTCGGCGGACCAGTCGGCGGCGGCGAGCAGACCCTGCACGTGGTCGAGGCCGCGGATGAGAACGAAATCAAGGCGCGCCTGGCCGAGGATTCCTGGGCTTCGGCTGGATTGCTGCAGATCGGCACGATAGAACCTTGGGTGCTCTGGCTCGACAGCCGCCCAAAGAATTCAGCGCACTGACCGACGTCATGCGCCGCCCTGTCAGTACCCGGAACGACAGGCTCTTGCCCTCTGGCTTCCG
>JAWWPY010000111.1:0-2656 GCA_033854735.1 Streptosporangiaceae bacterium
CTGCCGGCGCCCAGCGTTAAGCGGCGGAGGTCTGGGGGCGTCCGGGGACTGGGTGCGTCCGGGGACTGGGGGCGCTCAGCGGCGTGGAACCGGGGCGCCCGGGGACTAGGGACGCTCAGCAGCGGGGGACGAGGGGCGCCCAGGGACCGGGGGCGGGGGGCGAGCTAAGCCGCGGGCTCAGCGGCCGCGGGCTCAGTGGGCGCGGCCACCTGGGCCGCCCGGCGCTGGGCTGCAGGGACGATATCGCTGTTTGCGCTCACATCTGTGGGCCTATGGGGAGCAACCGTATCCCCGCCCGGCAGTAGCTCGCCCGTGTCCTCGAATACGACGATGCCATTGCAGAGCAGGCTCCAGCCCTGCTCGGGATGACTGACGAGAGTCCGGGCCGCCTCACGGTCCAATGCTCGCGCATCGGGACAGGGCGGCGTATGCGGGCACATACGTGTGCCTCCTGGTCAATGTCTGGCTGTGGTGTTTATTCACGTGCTAGTGTGCCGGCTTTGCCCGGCTCCCGACATAGTCCGTTGTGACGATTTATCGGGTCACTCTTTGTTACTAGTAGCTAGTAGCATACGTGACCCGGCTCACGTAATTGGATATTCCCGTTGGGGCGGCGGCGTCACATATTCGCATACGCCAGGGTGATTCTGTTACCCATTCGTAACTGGGCCCGCCTCGGTCGGCTGGAACGAGGGGGCCAGCTCCTGCGCCTCGCGGCGGGACGGGCTACGCGGTACCCGGGGAATGCCGGTCAGCCGGTGGCTTTCGCGCAGCGTGAGCAGCCGCTCGGCCTCGGCGGACCAGATCCGGACCGGGGGCGTCGCCTTGGCCTTGCGCCGGTAGATCCGGTCCTCGTAGCCCAGCGGGCCGATCGCGACACGCTCGGCCGCGAAGGCGGCCCGCGTCGCGTCGGTGAGCGCCGCATCGAGTCGCTTGGCCAGCCGGTACCGCTCGATGAGCGGCGCGTTCGCGGCCTCGGCGTCACGCAGTTCCTTCTCGGCGACCCGGGCCTCGGCGAGCAGCTCGTCGAAGCGGGCGGCGAACGCCTGGTCGGCGGCGGACTTCTGCTCGGCCTCCGGGCTGACCGGCTTGCGTCTCGGGATCACGATGCGCTCCTACGTCACGCTGGAACCTGTGGCCTGTGCGGGGCCAACGGCGAGCCTAGCGGATGGCGCCGCGCGGCTAAGCGAGGCTGTCCTGCCAGTCAGCGTGCAGCGCCGAGTACTCCCCCTCCGAGGCGAGCAGCCGGGCTGGCGGGCCGTCCTCGATGACGCGCCCGCCGCTGAGCACCAGGACCCGGTCCGCGATCTCCACCGTGGACAGCCGGTGCGCGATGATCATCGCGGTCCGCCCGGCCAGGATGGTCCGCAGCGCCGCCTGGACCAGCTGCTCGCTGGGGATGTCCAGCAGGGATGTGGCCTCGTCCAGCACCAGCACGGCGGGAGCGGCCAGGAACGCGCGGGCGAAGGCGACGAGCTGGCGCTGCCCGGCCGACAGCCGGCCGCCCCTCTTGCCCACGTCCGCCTGGTAACCGCCGGGCAGCGCGGAGATGAACGTGTCGGCGCCGATGGCCCGGGCCGCCGCTTCCACCTCGGCCTGGGTGGCGTCCGGCCGGCCGAGCCGGATGTTGTCGGCCACCGACCCGCTTAACACGAAGTTCTCCTGCGTGACCAGGACGACTTCCCGGCGCAGCACCCGGTCCGGCAGGTCCCGCAGGTCCACGCCGTCCAGCCGGACGCTGCCCTGGCCCGGATCGTAGAACCGGGCCAGCAGCCGGGCCACGGTCGTCTTCCCGGCCCCGGTAGCACCGACCAGCGCGACGGTCTGGCCGGCCGGGATCGTCAGGTCCAGCCCGGGCAGCACGGCGGTGTCCCGGTAGCCGAACCTCACCCCGCCGAACCGGACCTCCCGGCCCGCGGTGCGGGCGGACGGCCCGTGGCGCGACGGCAGGGGGACGGGGTGGGCGGGCTCCGGCACCGCGGGCGGTTCCTCGAGCACGCCGGAGATCTTCTCCAGCGAGGCCGCCGCGGACTGGAACGAATTGTAGAACTGGGACAGGTCCTGCAGCGGGTCGAAGAACCGGCCCAGGTACAGCAGGAAGGTGGCCAGCACGCCGACCTTGATGTCGCCGTCGATCACCCGCAGCCCGCCGTAAAACAGCACGACTCCGGTGGCCACGTTGCCGACCAGGGTGATCCCCGGCGCGTACACCGCGAGCACCCGCGACGAGCGCAGGCTGGCCGCCGCGTACTGGGCGTTAGAGCTGTCGAAGATCTCCTCGTTGCGCTGCTCCCTGCGGAACGCCTGCACGGCGCGGATACCACCGAAGGTTTCCACGAACTGGACGATGACCTGGGCGATCGTTTCCCGGGTCCGCCGGTAGGCGGCCGCGGACTCGCGCCGGAACCAGATCGTCAGCCAGGCCAGCGGGACGAAGCCGGCCAGCACCACCAGCGCCAGCGGCCAGTCCAGCAGCAGCATCCCGGCCCCCACCAGGATCAGGGCGAGCACCGCGGACACCAGGGCGTCCAGGCCGTCGTCGAACAGGTCGGAGATCGAGTCGATGTCGGATACCTGCCGGGAGATGACCCGCCCCGAGGTGTAGTGCTCGTGGAACGACACCGGCAGCTCCTGGAAGTGCAGGAACAGCCGCTGG
>JAWWPY010000112.1:0-25225 GCA_033854735.1 Streptosporangiaceae bacterium
CGCCCAGGTGCTCGACGCGCTCAGATACCAGCTATGGCCCTTCGGCCTCGGCGGCGCGTGGATCGTGACCGGCCACCAGGACCACGGTCCCGAGCCTGGACGGTGAGCACCCACGGTCCAGGCGGTAAGTCCCCCGGCTGCCAGCAAAGGCCGCCCGCAGAAGGGCGGCCTGCGCATGCGAACGCGCCCCCGGCCCGGGGACACCGGGCCGGGGGCGCACTGCCGCGAGAGACTGTCAGGCGGCCACGGCCGGCACCTGCGCCGGGCCGAAACTCACCCGGTGCCGCACGTCCGGGCGGTATCCCCGCCCGGCGGGCTGGACGGTGACCGTGAGCAGGGCCTGCACCGCGGCGCGGCGCTGGCCCAGCGGCAGCGCCTCCCACGCGGCGGCGACATCTTCCGCGCCGATCAGCGGGGCCAGCGGGGACACGTCGGTGGCCTCGGCCAGCAGCGCCTCCACCCGTTCCATCTTCGCCCGCCGCCGCGCGGTCTGGGCCAGGAACTGGGCGCGGGTGATGTTGTCGTCATCGCGGTCAGCGGCGATCTCCTCCAGCCGCTGCCGGTGGGTGGCCAGCTCAGCCCGCAGCTTCGCCACATCGACGCGCCGGGACGGGGAAGCGATCAGGTCGGCGGCATCAGGGCGGGACATCTTCTCTGCCACCACCCGCGCCACCAGGTCATCCATCGGGGCGACCGGCACCGACACATGACCCTTGCCGGTCTCCTGGCACCGGTACACCGGCCGGCTCGCGTGATCCCCGGCCTTGTGGACCCGCATCACCGACCCGCACGGGCACCGGTAGATCCCCGACCCCAGCCACTTCGCCGCCGGGCCGGTCGCGTGGTTGGTCCGCCGCTCCGGGTCGGTCAGCTTGGCCACCACCGACTTCCACAGATCCTCCTCCAGGACCGGCTCCCACGGCGCCTTCCCCACGACGTCATCCTCGGTGTAGACCTTCCGGCCGCGCACGGCCTCGCGGTGCACCATCAGCCCCGCGTTGCGCGGGCGCAGCAGCACATCCCGCACCCCAGTCGGAGACCACTGCGTCCCGGCCGCAGTCGGCACCCCCAGGGTGCGCAGGTCGCGGGCGATGGCGCGCAGGTGAACCTTGGCCATCACCGCGTTCGCCATCCCGACGATGACCGCCGCCTCCTCCGGGATCACGGTCACCCCGTCCGCCTCGAACCCATACGGGCGCCGGCCGCCGCCGAACCTGCCCTGCCGTGCCTGGCGCTCGCGGGCGACGGCGACCCGCTCGGCGCGGTGCTCGGACTCATACCGGGCGATCGTGCACAGGTTCCGCGCCACCATCCGCCCGATCGGGGTGTTCAGGTCGATCATCCCCGCCGTCACGGTCTCGGTGGTGACCTCGCGCGGCTCCACCACGTTGATGTAATCCTCAAGCTCGGCGTTGGAGCGGTGCAGCCGGTCAGTGTGCCAGCACAGCAGCACATCCACGCCGCCCGCACGCAGGAACTCCAGCATCTTCAGGTACTGCGGCCTCGGCTTCCCCGAATACGCCGACACGTCGTTGTCGCAGAACACCGCCACCACCAGGTAACCCAGCCGCGCGGCCAGCTCGCGGCACTGGTCCTCCTGGTCCTGCACACCCAGGCCCTCATCCAGGCTGCCCCGGCGCTTGTCCCGGCTGATGCGGACGTAGATCGCGGCCCGCCTGACCAGCTTGCTCATCATGCCCTCCGGTATGCCCTGGTTGCGGTCATCTATCACCAGTTTGCGGGATAGAAGTGTCAAAGTCCAGGGTTGGGCAAGACCACCACCATGCGGATGCTGCTCGGCCTCATCCGGCCGACGGCCGGGCAGGCCTGGCTGAACGGGCGGCAGGTACCCGACCCGGCCGGGCTGGCCAGCGTTGGTGCCATGATCGAGGAGCCCGCCTCCTACCCGTGGCTGACCGGTCGGCGCAACCTGGAGGTGCTGGCGCTCTGCGGCCCGCCGCTGCCGGCCGGCAGGCACCAGGTGACCGCTGTCCTGGACCGGGTTGGGCTCGGCGCCGTCGCGGATCACAAGGTCAAGACGTACTCGCAGGGCATGCGGCAGCGACTCGGGCTGGCCGCGGCGCTACTGCGGGAGCCCACGTTGCTGCTGCTCGACGAGCCATCCAACGGCATGGACCCGGCGGGCATCAAGGAGTTCCGGACCCTGCTCAGGTCCCTGGCCGACGAGGGCACCACCGTGTTTCTGTCCAGCCATCAGCTAGCTGAGGTCGAGCAGACATGCGACGAGATCGCCGTCCTCGACGGCGGCCGGCTGGTGGAGCAGGGCCGAGTCGCCGACCTCACCGCGGCCCGGACCCGGGTGCGGGTGATCCTGGACGCCGGCGACCAGCCCGCCGCCCGTGCGCTGCTGGACCGCTGGCCGCTGCAGGCCACCGGGCCGGACGGGCTAGTGGTGGGGACCTCCAGCGGCCGCGAGGTGAACGAGGTGCTGGGCCGTGGTGGCGTCTGGGCCCATCAGGTTCTCGTCGAGCGCCCGGCGCTCGAGGAGACGTTCCTGCAGCTGACCGAGACGACGACCGGGGAGGCACGCCGTGCGGCTGCTTCGCGCTGAACTGAGCAAGCTCAGCAGGCCCCTGACCTGGAGCGTGGCCGGTGCTGCGGCGCTGTTCTGCGTACTGCTGGCCATCGGTGGCACCGCCAACGCCACGAATGACGCGAGGAGCCGGGTCGGCCCGGTGGCGTCCTGCCCGGAGCTGGGCATTCCGGCCGGGCCGGCGTGCACGCGGGCCCGGGCGGCGCAGCAGAACCGGATCAGAGTGATCGACGCGGGCCCGGTCAGCGTCGCCGCCCAGCTGAACCCGGTGGCTGCCGGGGCTGAGGCAGCTGGCCTGATGGCTTCCCTGCCCGGGGCATTGGCGCTGGCGCTGCTCGCGGGGGGGCATCTCGGGGGAGAGTGGTCCGGCCGGACCATGAAGAACCTGCTCACCCAGCACGGCAGCCGGTGGCAGGTGCTCGCCGCCAAGCTGGTCAGCCTGTGGCTGGCCGGGGTGGCGCTGGTGGCCGCCTGCTGGGCTGCCCTCGCCGTGGCCGGCCCGGTCGTCAGCCACTTGGACCACCTGCCCGATCCCCACCAGTCCCTGCGCGGCGCGCTCACCCTGGCCAGCTCACAGGCGGCACGATCGTTGCTGGTGCTGGCGGTGTTCGCCGCGATCGGCCTGCTCGCCGCCGTGGCGACCCGGAACACCATCGGCACGATGGCGACCACGGCCGCCGCGTTCGTGGCGATGCTGGTCGCCGCCTCGCTGCCGGGCATCGGCAGCTGGACTCCGGCCACCTGGGTGCAGGGCTGGATGGGCTTCCCGGCCGGCCTGGCTTCCATCACGGCGCTGCCGACCAACTTCTGGTCCCGGTTCATCAACGCGGGCGGCTCGCCGCCGAGCCACCTGCTCGGCCTGACCGGCCTCTGCGCGCTGCTGCTGGCCTGCGCGGCCGGAGCCGCGCTGGCCTTCCAGCGCGCGGACGTCAGCGGATGACGCCCCGGTGACCTGGCCGTACAGTCGGATCATGCGGCTGCCGAGGTGGAGTGAGCGGGCGGTACCGCGCCGGGTTGACCTGCTCATCGCGGCCGGCCTGCTGGTCTGGGGGCTGCCGGACGTGCCGTGGTGGTGGGAGCCACCGGGCCACGCCGGATCAGCCCTCAACGTCCTCGGCAGCCTCGCGCTGACATTCGCCATGTCGGTTCCGTTCTGCTGGCGCCGCTCCTTCCCGCTTCCGGTGCTCGCGGCGGCGGCCGGGGTACTCGCGATCCGGGGCGCCATAGGCCGCGACGAAATCTCCGCTTTCGCCGCTGTGCTCGTCGGCGCATACGGGCTGGGCGCCTACGGGAGCACCACGCGGCGCTACGCCCGGTGGCTCGGCTGGCTTTCGCTGATCGTCGCCGTCGGCCTGGTGAGCACGCATTACCACGATGACCGCCTGTCCGCGGTGCCGTCCGCGCTGCTCGGCGCGGCCTTCGTGCTGGGTGACGCGGCCAGCGCCCGGCGCAGCGAAACCCGGGCCAGGCGCGGCGAGAGCGCCGCCGCCGTGGAGGCGGCGCACCAGGCCGAACGCACTCGCATTGCCCGCGAGTTGCACGATGTGGTGGCCCACCAGCTCTCGGCGATCGCCGTCCAGGCGGGCGCGGCCCGGCTGGCCGACGCCGCCCAGCGAGCCAGCGGGCCAGCCGCACAGCCGGCCAGCAGCGCTGCGGTTCAGCAGAACCCGGCGGAGGTGCTGAGGGCCATCGAGCAGCTCTCCAGGGAAGCACTGACTGAGCTCAATCACCTGCTCGGCGCCCTTCGGCGCGAACCGGAGGCTGATCCGGACCGCCGCCCGACCCCTACCCTCGGCGACCTCGACGCGCTGCTGGATACGAGCACCGCGGCCGACCCGCCGGTGAATCTCGTGATCGAGGGCCCGGCGCATCCGCTCTCCCCCGGCGTCGAACTGTCCGCGTACCGGATCATCCAGGAAGCCCTGGCCAACGCAGCCAGGCACGCGCCCGCCGCGCTAGTGAACGTGACGCTGCGCTACGGGCCCGGCGCACTCGGCATCGAGGTGACCAACGGCCCTTCCCCGCGGGCTCCCCGGCCCGCCGGGCGGCCGGCGGCCATACCAGGCGGCCGGGGGATCCGGGGCATGCGGGAGCGCGCCGAACTGTACGGCGGCCACCTCGACGCCAGCGCCGGGGCCGACGGCGGTTTCACCGTCACCGGGGTGATTCCGTATGACGGCTCAGCACCCAGCGCCTCAGCAGACGGCTCAGCACCAGACGGCACGGCACCAGACGGCACGGCACCAGAGGATCGAGCCTCCCGCGCGGTCATTCCGGCGAGCGGTTCCCGGTGACCGGGGACCGCGAGATCCGGGTGCTGGTCGCCGACGACCAGGCCCTGGTCCGGGCGGGCCTGGCCACGCTGCTGGACAGCCAGCCCGGCCTGTCGGTCGTCGGCCAGGCCGGCAATGGCCAGGAAGCAGTGCTGCTGGCCCGGGAGCTGAAACCAGACGTGGTGCTGATGGACATCCGGATGCCGGTGCTGGACGGGCTGGCGGCCACCGGCCGCATTGTCCGCGAGCAGGCCAGCGGCGCAGCCTCTGACCGCCCGGTGCGGGTCGTCGTGCTCACCACCTACGACCTCGACGAGTACGTCTACGACGCGTTGCGGGCCGGCGCCTGCGGCTTCCTGCTCAAGCACGCCCCGCCCGAGGAACTGCTGCTCGGCGTCCGCGCCGCGGCCGACGGCGGGGCGCTGCTGTCCCCCGCGGTGACCAGCCGGCTGCTCCGGGAATTCACCGCCCGGCGCCCGGCCGCGGCCCGGGAACCGGCTGGGCTGGCCAGGCTCACGCCCCGCGAACGTGAGGTGCTGGACCTGGTCGTCCAGGGCCGTTCCAACGCGGAGATAGCGCGCGAACTCGTGATAGCGCAGACCACCGTTAAGACGCACCTCGGTCATGTGCTGGACAAACTCGGCCTGCGCGACCGGGTGCACGCAGTGGTGTACGGCTACGAGTACGGGCTGATCACCCCCGGCGGCGCCGCAGGCGCCGACGGCCAAGTTCTCACATGATTCTTACCATCGCAGCTTGCTGAGGGCTGCGAGCTCATCAGGCCTGTTACATATCACCAGCCGGATCCTTCGCGCCCGGACGGCTGAGCCAACCGCGACCGCCGCCCGGCCACCGTCTACGGAGGCGACCAGGATGGCCCATCAGGCACACCCAGCGGGGCAGGTCGGGCGGCTCTGCGAGATCACGAGTACCGACCGACCTCGCGCTCCGCGTTGCAGCGTGGCTCCCACGAGCGGCAGGACAGGCCCCGCCCGGCGGGTTACCCCGGGTCGATGGCCTCGTCCTGCTGGAAGCGGGACCGGTGCGCCGTCCGCAGGCCATGGCACCCCCCCTGCCTGGTTCAGCGGGACAGCCGCACCGGTCCCGCCTTCCCCACCAGAGCTAGGACATGGCATGGCGGAAGACTGGCCACTGCAGAGCTTTCTCGAACTCGGCGCGCTGCCCGGCGCGGTGCCCTGTGCCCGGCTGCATACCCGGCACGTGCTGTGGGAGTGGGGGCTGACCGCGCTGCAAGACGACACGGAACTGCTCGTTTCTGAGCTGGTGACGAACGCGGTGCACGCGTCCCAGTCCCTGGAGTGGATGTTCCCGGTGCGGATGCGCCTGCTGTCGGACCGGGCGCAGGTCGCGATCGTTGTGTGGGACGCAAATCCGCGGCCGCCCGTGCGCGCCAACGCCGGCGCAGATGACGAGACCGGCCGCGGGCTGATCCTGGTCGACGCGATCAGCGAGCGGTGGGACTGGAACGCCACGCCAGACACGGGCGGGAAGGTCGTCTGGTGCGTGGTGACGGCGTTATGGCGTAGCCCCCGCCCGGCCGCGGCGGCCTGATGATCTGCCCCTGACCCGCCTGGTGTTGCCGGGCGAATAAAGAGACGGGGCAGATTGTTAGACTCATGAACTATGAGCATCGCGCACCAGGAAGCAGGCGAGGCGGACACCGGGGACCTGTCCCTGGTGGTCCTGGCCATCATGCGGCTCTCGCGCGCGCTTGAACACGCGGAAACGGGGCTCACGGCACCGCAGTACCGCATCCTCAAGCTGGCCGGGGCGGGCGGAGAACGCTCGACGCGGCTCGCACAGCGGCTCGCGGTCGCGAAGCCGACGCTCACGTCCGTGGCCGATGGCCTGGTGTCCGCGGGATACGCGATCCGCGAGGCTGAGCCCGGCGACCGGCGTGTCGTCCGGCTCTCACTGACCGCGGCGGGACGCGCGGCACTCGAACGCGCCGACGCCGTGTATGCCGCGTGGCTCGGCCCGGTGCTTGAGCAGACCGGAGATCCAGCCACGGTGCTGCGGGCGCTGGACCTGCTGGACGCCGCGCTGACCAGGGAGCGCCAGGCCCGGCACGAGACGGGGATGGGAAGGAAGAACAACGAACACGCGCACTGACAACACCATCCGCACGGGGAATTCAGGGAAGGACGTCAACGCCGGGGAGCTGCCCCGGGCCGATCCGCCGCAGCAGCAGGGCTGGGTGCGGCGGCTCATGGGGTACTGCTGGCGGTACCCCCGCAACCTGGTGCTGGCCCTCGCGGGAACCCTGATCGTCACGCTGGTCGCCGCCGGCATCCCGCTCATCCAGCGGCAGATCGTGGACGACCTGGTCAGTTCCGGGCACCAGGCCATCTGGCCGCTCGCCGTGGTGCTGATCGGCGCGGCGCTGCTGAGCTTCGGCGGCCTGTACATGCGCCGCTACCGGGCCGGCCAGCTGTCCCTGGACGTCCAGCACGACCTGCGCACGGAACTGTTCGGCGCGCTGACCCGGCTGGACGGCGAGCGGCAGGATCAATTGCACACCGGCCAGGTCGTGAGCCGGTCAATCTCGGATATCAGCATGGTCCAGGGCCTGCTGTCCATGGTGCCGATGCTGCTCGGCAACGCTGTGCTGTTCGTGACCTCGCTGGCCATCATGGCCGTCCTCTCACCCATGCTCACCCTGGTCGCCCTCGCGGTCGCACCGGCCCTCTGGTACGTCTCGCTCGCCTCACGGCGGACCCTGTTCCCGGCGAGCTGGGACGCCCAGCAGCAGTCCGCGGCCGTCGCCGGCGTGGTGGACGCCGCGGTGACCGGCGTACGTGTCGTGAAGGGCTTCGGCCAGGAAGAACAGGAGGTCGAGCGGCTGGAGAGCGCGAGCAGCGGGCTGTTCGCCTCCCGGGTGCGCGCCGTCCGGCTGACGGCCAGGTACAACCCGGCGCTGCAGGCCGTCCCCTCGCTCGGCCAGGTCGGGGTGCTCGCGCTGGGCGGCTGGCTGGCCATTCGCGGCTCTATCACGCTCGGCACCTTCCTGGCGTTCTCGGCCTACGTGATCCAGCTGGTCGGCCCGGTCCGGTCGCTGGCCAGCCTGGTCACCATCGGCCAGGAGGCACGGGCCAGCGTGATCCGGGTCTTCGAGGTCATCGATTCCCGGCCCGCCATCCGCGACCGGCCGGGCGCCGTGGACCTGCCCGCCGACCTTCCCGCGGGAACACCCGCGGTGGAACTGGACGATGTGCGGTTCAGCTATGTGCCCGGGCAGCCGGTGCTGCGCGGTCTGTCCCTCCGCGTCGAGCCGGGCGAGACGCTCGCCCTGGCTGGCACCGCGGGTTCGGGCAAGTCAACGATCTCCCTGCTGCTCCCCCGCTTCTACGACGTGACCGGGGGCGCGCTGCGGGTGGGCGGGCAGGACGTCAGGGATCTGACCCGGGACTCGCTGCGCGGCGCGATCGGGCTGGTCATGGAGGAGAGCTTCCTGTTCTCCGACACGGTGAGCGCCAATATCGCCTACGGCAGGCCGGAAGCATCCATGGAGCAGATCGTCGCGGCGGCGCGGGCCGCCGAGGCGGACGATTTCATCACCGACCTGCCGGACGGCTACGGCACTGTCGTCGGTGAGCAGGGGCTGACGCTGTCCGGTGGGCAGCGGCAGCGCGTGGCGCTCGCCCGTGCCCTGCTGACCGACCCCCGGATCCTGCTCCTCGACGACGCCACCTCAGCGGTCGACCCGCGGATCGAGGCGGAGATCCATGCCACCCTGCGCCAGGTGATGCGGGGCCGGACCACGCTGCTCATCGCGCATCGGCGGTCCACCCTCCAGCTCGCTGACCGCATCGCGGTCCTCGATGAGGGTCACCTCGTCGACATCGGCCGCCACGACGAGCTGATGGAGCGGTGCCCGCTGTACCGGCTGCTCCTCGCCGGGCCCGGCGAGGACTCCAGCGACGTCAACGCGGACGGCGTCGACGCCGGGAAGCTCGGGGTGACCGGGAGCTGGGACGCGCTGCACCGTGCGGGTATCGCCCCGGCGGCACCGGTGCCGAGCACCCCGCGGCCGGGACTGCCCCGGCCAGGCGGAGCCGGCCGGCCGCGCGCCGGCCGGGTCGGTGGGCGAAGCGCCGCAGGCGGCGTCGCGACCAGCATGCTCGCGGGCGTGCCGCCCTCACCTGAGCTGCTGGCCAAGGTCGAGGCCCTGCCACCGGCCAACGACACGCCCGGCATTGACGGCGACTCGGCCCGCGCCGCCGACCCGCGTTTCAGCCTGCGCAGGCTGCTGCGGCCGTTCGCGCTCGCGCTCATCATCGGCCTGGTCCTGGACGGCCTGGACGCGGTGGCCAGCGTGGCGATGCCCGCGCTGGTCCGCAACGGCATCGACAACGGCGTGCAGACGCGGGTGTTCCACGCGATCATCGTCGTGTCGGTGGCCGCGCTGGCGATCGTGCTGGTCGACTGGGCCATCAACGCGGTGCAGACCATGGTGGTCGGCCGCAACGGCGAGCGGATCCTCTACACCCTGCGCGTCAAGATCTTCTCGCACCTGCAGCGGCTCGGGCTCGACTACTACGAGCGGGAGCTGTCCGGGCGCATCATGACCCGGATGACGACCGACGTGGACGCGCTCTCCTCGTTCCTGCAGACCGGGCTGATCACCATGGTCAACTCCGTCCTGACGTTCGGCGGGGTGCTGATCGCGCTGCTGCTCATCAACCTGCGGCTCGGCCTGACGGTGCTCACGCTGATCCCGGTGGTGGTCGCCCTTACCGTCATCTTCCGCAGAAAATCGTCAAAGGCCTACAACGAGGCCCGGGACAGGGTCAGTGCGGTCAACGCCAACCTGCAGGAGAACGTGGCGGGCCTGCGGGTCGCCCAGGCGTACCGGCGTGAAGCCCGCAACCGGGCCCATTTCACGGGACTCAGCGACGGATACCGCCGGTCGCGGCTACGCGCCCAGCGCTACATCGCGCTGTACTTCCCGTTCGTGCAATCGCTGTCGACCATCGCCGGGGCGGTCGTCCTGCTGGTCGCGGTCGGCCAGATCCGCAGCGGGTCGCTGACCGCCGGGGCGCTGATCGCCTACCTGCTCTACATTGACCTGCTGTTCTCGCCCGTCCAGCAGCTTTCCCAGGTGTTCGACGGATACCAGCAGGCGGCGGTGGGGCTGCGCCGGATCAGGGACCTGCTGCGGACCCCCACCTCGACCCCGCAGGTGCCGCACCCGCGCCCGGCGCGGCACGCTCCCGGCCGTATCGAGTTCCGCAACGTGCACTTCAGCTACGGCGGCGAACGTGAGGCCCTGTCCGGCGTGAACCTGACCGTGCAGCCGGGGGAGACCGTGGCCCTGGTCGGCGAGACCGGGGCGGGCAAGTCCACCCTGGTCAAGCTGGTGGCCCGGTTCTACGACGTGACCTCGGGCCACGTTCTCGTGGACGGCGTGGACGTCCGGGACTACGACCTGGAAAGCTACCGGCGGCGGCTCGGCGTTGTGCCTCAGGAGGCCCACCTGTTCGCGACCACGGTGCGCGACGCCATCGCCTACGGCAGGCCGGAGGCGACCGACGCCGAGGTGGAAGCGGCCGCGCGCGCGGTGGGCGCCATCGACATGATCGCCCGGCTGCCTGGTGACTTCAGCCACGAGATATCAGAGCGCGGGCGCAACCTGTCGGCGGGCCAGCGCCAGCTGATCGCCCTGGCGCGCGCGTATCTGGTCGATCCCGACATCCTGCTCCTCGATGAGGCCACGGCCGCCCTCGACCTGGCCACCGAGGCCGCCGTGACGGAGGCCACCGAGCGGCTGACCGCCAGGCGCACCACCATGGTCGTCGCACACCGGCTGACGACAGCCGCCCGAGCCGACCGGATCATGGTCGTCGACGGGGGCCACATCGTGGAGTCGGGCACCCACGACGACCTGCTCGCCGCGCACGGCGCCTACGCGTCCCTGTGGGCCGCATTCACCGGCGAGGAACTGGCCGCCTGACCCCGGCCCGGCGGGCGTTCACTACGGTGGGGATGGTGAGCGCCTCGCCGGTTCCGCGAATCGAGATCAACGGCCATGCGGCCACGGCCGGGGAGCTAGCTGTCCCGGCGCTGGTCAACTACGGCCACTTCACCGCCATGCAGGTCAGCGACCAGCGGGTGCGCGGCCTGGCTCTCCACCTGGGCAGGCTGGACGCGGCCACCCGGGAACTGTTCGGCACCGGCCTGGATGGCAGCCAGGTCTGTGATCACATCCGGCATGCCCTCGACGGCACCGGCGACGCGTCGGTGCGGGTCAGCGTCTTCTGGCCCCATGCGGATGACGCGGCGTCCATCATGGTCACCGTGCGCCCGCCGGACAGCCTGGCCGACGCTCCCCAGGCCCTGCAGGCCGTCTCCTACCAGCGGCCCGTCCCGCACATCAAGCACGCCGGGACCTTCGGGCAGACCCACTACCGGCGCCTGGCCGAACGCAACGGATTCGATGAGGCGCTACTGACCGGCCCGGGCGGGATCATCTCCGAAGGCGCGATCACCAACATCGGCTTCTCCGACGGAACCGCGGTGATCTGGCCCGACGCGCCTGCCTTGCGCGGAATCACCATGCAACTCCTCGAGCAGCGGCTGCCCGGGGCCGGCTGGCCGTCACGGCGCGCCTCGGTACACCTGGCCGACTTGCCATCCTTCCGTGCCGCTTTCGTCACCAATTCCCTCGGCATCGCCCCGGTCGGCCAGGTCGATGACCTGATCCTTCCGGTCGACAAGGAACTCATGGAGACCGTGGCCCAGGCCTACGATTCCGTCCCCTGGGACCCGATCTGAGTGCCGGCGGGCGTGTCCCCGGCGGCCTGCCGCCGGGCGGCGGCACTCGGCGCGGCCGCCTCGGGCACTCGCTGCCGTGCGCTGCGGCTGAGGGTGGCGAGTTCGTCGACCAGGCGGCGGGCCTCGTCACCGGGGCGGTCACGGAACTCGGCTCGGACGTCCCGGCCTGCGGCGTCTACGTGGACGGTGGCCAGCGCGAGACGGCGCTGGACCGGACCCTGGACAAGCCGGACGCTCTGCGCCTTCTCCAGCGGCAGCCAGGTGGTGACCTTCCGGAGCCGCCCGGTGACCGCCATGGCCGTGGCGGCGTCGTGCCCCGCGGCCAGGAAATGGTAGCTGAGCGGCGCTTTTCCCCGGGCCCGGCTGGGCGGACGCAGCAGCGGTGGCGGGTCCGCGCCGAGAACGGTCCGCATGAGCCGGCCGCCGACGTCCTTGCTGCCCACCGGCAGCAGGGACTTGCGCATCCGGCGGTTCCCATCGGCGCGGTCCCGGCCGGGCGAGCCCGCCACGTCGATCTCCAGCCGGCACCAGCCCAACGGCCGCCACAGCAGGGGCTCGACCATCCGGACCGCCTGGACCCGGCGGCGCGGGATCGTCTCCGCCACCGTGCCGAGCAGTCCGCGGCGGATCCGGATCCCGTCCGGTGACTCGGCCACCGTGAAGCCGTACTGGGTGGCGAGCCGCCGCCAGGCGAGCGGGCCCACCGCGATCAGCCAGACGACGAGGGTGCTCCCGGTGGCCGCGAACGCGGCGGGGACGGTCAGGATAACCACGACTTCCGCGATCGTCAGCGCTGCGACGAGGCTGGCGCTGGACAGCAGCACGGAGCCCACCAGCCGGCCGACCGGCACCGTCACCAGCACCCGCTCGTCAGGTGCGGGCGTGCCGGGGTCCAGGCCATGGTGCGCCGCGAGCAGCCGGGCCCTCAGTTCCAGAGCAGCCTGCTCAGGCAGGTAGGCGAGACGGCCATCGGCGTGGCTGGAACCCGCCAGCCGGACCCGCAGTTCGGCGAGGCCGAGCGCGCGGGCCAGGAACGGGCGTACCACGTCTACCGCCTGGATCCGGGCCACCGGCAGCTGCCGGGAATCCCGGCGGAGCAGGCCGGTCTCGATGCGCAGGGTGGGTCCGTCCAGCCGCCAGCGAGTGACCAGCCAGTGGACGACGGCCGCGACGGCGGCGAGCACCGGCACGGCGATCTCATAGAGGTGCGATCCGCCGTTGCGCAGTCCCTGGATGGCGGGAACGGCGATCAAGGCCAGCACGGCCAGCACACTCCGGCCTGAGCGCACCAGCGGCGACAACGGGTGCAGCCGGTGCCAGGTTTCGCCCGTCACCGGCTCTTCGCTCATAGTCCGGCAGCCTTGGCCTCGCCGAGGGCGGCCAGCCGGTCGCGCAGCCTCGCCGCCTCGCCGCGCTCGAGCCCGGGGATGCGGGCGTCGCTGGCCGCGGCGGCCGTGTGCAGCTTCACGGTGGCCAGCCGGTACACGCGCTCAACCGGGCCTGCGGTCACATCGACGAACTGCATCCGGCCGTAGGGAACCACGGACAGGCGGCGGATCAGGACCCCCCGCGAAACGAGAAGATCCTCATCGCGTTCCTGGTACGTCCAGGCCCGGAAGCGGTTGCGGACGAACCACAGGGCGATGGCCCCGCACAGAGCTACGGCCACGGCGGCGGCCGCCCCCGCGGCCGCGCCCGCCGTTGTCCCTGCTCCGGCCGCGGCCGCAGCAGCGAGAATCCCCGCAGCGGCCGTCACCTGGGCGCGGCGCATGTGCCAGAGCCGGGGCGAGGGGAATTTCGCCACTGATGGCGCGGAGCCGGGCATGGCCAAACGCTACAGCCGACCGTGGCAGCCATCAAACAGGACCAGACCGTCTACCCGGCTGGCTGCACCCGGGCCGGGCCGGGCGGGGCGGGGGCGGGCTAGCGGCCGCCGATGTCCTCGCTCCAGACCTCCGGGTAGCGCTCCTGGAATTCCCGCATAACGGCCACACAGCGGTCATCACGCAGGAGTACCACGTCTACTCCCCGGTCGGCCAGAAAACCCAGGTCGCCCGCGAATGTCTGCGCCTCCCCCACGACCACCCTGGGGATCTGGAAGAGCAGGATCGCGCCCGTGCACATCTGGCACGGCGAGAGGGTCGTATAGAGGGACATGTCCCGATAGGAGGACTGCCGCCCGGCGTTCCTCAGGCATGCGATCTCCCCGTGGGCGACCGGGTCACCGCGCTGCACACGCTCGTTGTGCCCGGCCGCGATGATGCCCGTGGCCGACGCGAGCACCGCGCCGACCGGGACGCCCCCAGCGCCCAGGCTGGCCCGCGCCTGCCCGAGCGCGGCGTCCATCATCTCCTGGTCCACCGTGGTGGGCTGGCCCATCGTCATGCCGACGAGGGTACCGGTGACTCACCCGGCGATGCGGCCGGGGCCGATGGCCGGAGTCACCTCACCGGGCTGCGGGCGAGCACCGCGGCGACCCGCCGGGCGAGTTCACGCGGGCTGAACGGCTTCAGGATGTAGTCATCGGCGCCCAGCGCGAAGCCGGTCTCCACATCGCTCTGCTGCGCCCGGGCGGTCAGCAGGATAACCGGCAAGTTCGCCGTCCCCGGGCTCGCCCGCCATCGCTCCAGCACCTCCAGGCCGGACGGCCCGGGCATCATGACGTCGAGCAGCACGATGTCGGGCAGTTCCGCGGCGACGGCGCTGAGCGCCTCATCACCGTCCGTCGCCCGGCGGACCTCGTACCCCGACTTCTGGAGCTTGAAGGTGACGAGGTCGCAGACATCCGGATCGTCATCAACGACCAGCACTGTGGTCATGCCTCTCCCCGCGATCCCGGGCGGCCCTCGGCACTCCGCTCTGTATCCATTATATTACACTCTGCTATGAGAGCGGGTAGGGCGCGGTGGGAGACGCGCGGAATCCGGGACCAGGACAGCCCAATGAGGTCAGCTCCCGCCGACGCGCAGAGCGGCGAGCACGACGAGCGCGGTCGTGGTGACGGCGAGGAGCCCGTGAGCGAAAACGACAAATAGCGGGAAATTGCGCTCGGCGGGCGCCGCGAGCAGGTCCGCCGGACCGGGCCGCCCGCCCGCCGGGACGAACGCACGGTACACCCGGATCCAGCGGGAGACCATGGTCAGCCCCAGCAGCGCCACCATGACCAGGAGGGCAACCGATGCCCAGGCCAGCGCGCGCCGGCCGGTGATCAGGTAGCCGATCCACGCCACGAGGCCGCCGGTGGCCAGCAGCGCGTGGCCGGAGATCACCGGCAGGGGAAGGCGGCTGGCCGCGGCGCCGCGGCCGCCGGCCTCGTTCTCAATGAGCCAGATGACGAGCAGGTAAAGCCCGCCGGAGGCGGTGATGAGCCAGCTGATCAAGGCCGCGACGCGCATGGTCTCTTCTTCCGAGGGTGACTGACCCCAAGGTCGGCCCCCGCCCCGGGAAGTCTGGCCAGGGTGGGCGGTGAGCGGCACACGGTCCCACCCTTCTTACGGGCCGGCACCGGCCCGCGGTTCACCGCTGGGCCAAGATCAGCCGGTGAAGGTGGTGTAGAGCAGGTAGCCGTTCAGAATGATGATCATCGCGACGATGCACCCGGTCGTCACCGTGGTGATCCGGTGATTCACCAGCGGGCCCATGATGTCGGCGCGGCGGGTGAGCATCACCAGCGGCACGAGCGCGAAGGGGATGCCGAAGGAGAGCACGACCTGCGAGATAACCAGGCTCCCGGTGGGCGGCAGCCCCAGCTCGAGCACCACGAGCGCGGGCAGCATGGTCAGCCCGCGGCGGACGAACAACGGAATCCGGCGGCGGATGAACCCCTGCATGACCACCTGGCCCGCGTACGTGCCGACGCTGGAGGAGGACAGCCCCGAGGCGAGCAGGGCAACCGCGAACATCAGCGCGGCACCGCCGCCGACCACCCGGCCGAGCCCGGCGTGCGCGGCCTCGATCGTGTCGGCCTGGGAGCGGCCGGTGCGGCCGGCCAGCGACACGGCGATGAACAGCATCGACAGATTGATCAGGCCAGCGGCGCCCAGCGCGATCAGCACATCGAGCCGCTGGAAACGCAGCAGCTCCCGCCGCTCGGCGTCGTCGCTGCAGGACACCCGGGATTTGGTCAGGGCCGAGTGCAGGTACACCACGTGCGGCATCACGGTGGCGCCCACGATGCCCGCGACGAGCAGCAGGCTGCTGTTGCCGGCGAAGTTCGGCACCAGTCCGGCCGCGACGGCACGCGACGGCACGCCCACGGCGGCCAGGTCGTAGGCGAACCCGAGGAAGACGATGCCGAGCAGGCCGCCGATGGCCAGCTCGAAGCGGCGGTAACCGCGCTGCTCCAGGGCCAGGATCGCGAAGGCGACCACGGCCGTCATCGGCCCGGCCGCGCGCAGCGGCACATGGAACAGCAGGTTCAAGCCGATCGCGGCCCCGACGAACTCAGCCAGGTCGGTGGCCATGGCGATGAGCTCGGCCTGCACCCACAGGCCACGGGACACCGCCCGCGGCAGATGCTCGCGGCACAGCTCGGGCAGATCGCGCCCGGTGGCCACGCCGATCTTGGCCGACAGGTACTGCACCAGCATGGCCATCAGGTTGGCGGCCACGATGACCCACGCCAGCGAGTAGCCGAACGCCGCCGCGGAGAAGTTGGTGGCGAAGTTGCCAGGGTCGATGTACGCGACCGCGGCCACGAACGCCGGCCCGAGCAGCGCCAGCACGCCGCGCGCGCGGCCACGCGAGCGCAGCAGGCGCAGCCCGCTCGGGTCCGTAGCCGTACCAGCCGAGGGCTCCGTCCTGGGCAACAACGGCAACTGCAGCGCCGAGTCCCCGGCCGGTGGCCCCAACCTCAGCCCACCGACGGGCCGAGGCCGAGGGATTGCGGCGTGCTCGAGTCGGGGGACGGCTGGTGCAGTCCCTCGTCAAGCGCGCCGAACTCGGTCATCAGCGCGGCGCTACCGCCCCAGGGCGTCTGCTCCTCGGCGATCAGGGTGTTGGTGGTGAGCAGTAGCCCGGCCACTGAGGCACCGTTCTGCAGCGCCGACCGGGCCACGCGCAACGGGTCGATAATGCCCATTTCGATCATGTTGCCGAACCGCCCCTGCAGGGCATCGAACCCCTCGTCGTTGCCCATATGCTGCATCCGGGCCACGACCTCCTGGCCAGAGTAGCCTGCATTGGCCGCAATGAGATATGCCGGCTCGGTGAGCACCCGGCGCACGATCTCCACGCCCGTGGCATAGTCGCCGCTTACCTCCAGCGCATCCAGCGCCCCCTCGGCGTGCATGAGCGCCGCTCCGCCACCGGCGACGATGCCCTCGGCCATGGCCGCCCTGGTGGCGGACAGCGCGTCCTCGACCCGGTGCTGCAGTTCCTTCAGCTCGGCGTTGGTGGGGGCGCCCACCCTGATCACCGCGACTTTGCCGGACAGCGAGCCGATCCGCTCGCTGAGCACGTCCTCGTCGATCCCGAAGGTGGCCCGCTCCATCTCCGCGCGCAGCTGGGCCACCCGGAACTCGACCGCGTCGGTCGAGCCGCGGCCACCGATGATCGCGGTCCGGTCCGCGTTGACCCGGACCTGGGAGGCCCGGCCCAGCTGATCGACGGTCATCGTCTCCAGGCTGAATCCGGAGTGCTTGCTGAACACGGCGCCGCCGGTGATCGTCGCGATGTCCTCCAGCTTGTGCAGCCGCCGGTCGCCGAAGCCCGGGGCCCGCACCGCGACGCACTGGAAGATCCCGTTGACGTGGTTGTGCACGAGCATGCTCAGCGCCGAGCCCTCGACGTTCTCGGCCAGGATGACCAGCGGCCGCGGTGCCCGCATGATCTTGTCGAGCAGCGGCATCAGCTGCTGCACCTTGGAGATCTTCTCGCTGCACAGCAGGATGTACGGGTCGTCGACGATCGCTTCCAGGCTGGCCGGGTTGGTCACCATATACGGCGACATGTAGCCGTTGTCGAACTCGAAGCCCTCGACGAAGTCGACGCTCATCCCATGGGCGGCCGACTCTTCCACCGTGACGATGCCGCCGTCGCCCACGGTGTGCAGCGCCTTGGCGATGACCGCGCCCACCGTGTCGTCGTCGTTGGCCGAGATCGCGGCCACCCTCGCGTAGTCCTGCTCGGTGACCACCGGGTGGGCGACGCTCTGCAGGTGCCGGACGAGCTGCCCAACGGCCAGGTCGATTCCGCGCTTGACCAGCACCGGGTTGGCGCCGCCACCGATCGACTTCATCCCCTCCCGCACGACGGCCTGGGCGATCACGGTCGCCGTGGTGGTGCCGTCGCCGACGATGTCGTTGGTCTTGATCGCGGCTTCCTTGACCAGCTGGGCACCCATGTTCTCGAACTGGTTCTTCAGGTGGATCTCCCGTGCGATCGTCACGCCGTCGTTGGTGACCACCGGTGAACCGGTGATCTTCTCCAGGATGACGTTGCGCCCCTTGGGCCCGAGGGTCGACTTGACCGCCTCGGCCAGCTGGTCGACGCCTGCTAGCAGCAGGTCGCGAGCTTCCGCACCGAAACGCAGTTCCTTGGCCATTGGTCCTCCTAGGACGTCGGTGTCTGAAGGGTGAGTCGTGCCTGACCGGGACAGTGCCGCAAGCGGCTAGGGGACGAGGATGGCCCGGCCGCGGACCCGGCCCGCGTCGAGATCCGCGAGCGCGTCGGCCGCCGCGTCCAGTGGGTATGTCCTGGTGTGCAGGGTGACTCTCCCGGTTTGCGCCAGCACCATGAGCTCGGCGAGCTCGTTGTAGGTCCCGACGATGTTGCCGATGATGTTGCGCTCGGTGGAGATGATGTCCAGGGTCGGGATGTGCAGCTCGCCGCCGTAGCCGATGACGTAATACGAGCCCGCCGGGCGGGTCATCGCGAACCCGTCGTTCTCGGCGCCCTGCTCGGCGACGAAGTCGAGCACGACCTCGGCGCCGCCGCCGGTGAGGTCCTTGACCGCCTCGACCTGCCCGCCGTCGGCGACCACGGTGTGCTGAGCGCCCAGCTGCTCGGCGAGCTTCAGCGCGTCAGGGTTGCGGTCAACCACGATGATCTGGGTGGCCGTGAGCGCCGCCAGGCACTGGATGCCGATATGGCCGAGACCGCCCGCGCCGATCAGCACGCAGCTGGTGCCGGGATACAGCAGCGGGATGGCCTTGCGGACCGCGTGGTACGCGGTGATGCCCGCGTCGGCGAGCGCCGCGACATCCTCCGGCCTGGTCTGCGGGTCGAGCTTGACGCACGCGCGCGCCGAGGTGAGCAGGTACTCGGCCATGCCGCCATCGGTACTCAGGCCGGGGAAGGTACTGGCCACGCAGTGCATGTCATCGCCGGCCCGGCAGGCCCGGCACAGCCCGCAGGTGGGCGTGGGGTGCAGGATCACCGTGTCGCCGACACTGACGTTGGTGACCGCGGAGCCGACCTCATGCACCCAGCCCGCGTTCTCGTGGCCCAGGATGTACGGCAGCGGCGTGCCCATCGCCGCGTCCCACTGGCCCTCGATGATGTGCAGGTCGGTGCGGCAGACGCCGGCGCCGCCGATCTTCACGATGACATCGAGCGGACCACTGATGGCCGGCTCTGGCACCTCGTCGATCACCGGCTGGTCGTGAAATGCGTGCAAGCGGACGGCTTTCACTGCTCCTCCTCGCCCCGTGGTCGGGAATTCAGCCCTGGAGAGTCGTATCGGTGCCGCAGCATGCCGCGGCAGATGCTGCCGTTCGCCTCGAGGCTGGTCCGGGTCAGCCGGGCCCGCCCCAGGTGCAGCCGCAGGGAGTCCGGGCGCACCGGCTCGCCGGTCTTCGGATCGATCAGCAGCGGCGCGCCGTCCCCGGCGGGCAGTCCCAGCTCGGCCCGGCGCTCGCGGAGCCGCTGGAGGGCGCGGGAGGCCGGCACCTCGCCGAGAGTCAGCTCCGGCAGGCGGGCCGGATCGGTCCCGGCGGCCAGCAGCGGCCGGCACACCTGGTCGGTGCCGGCCATGACGGCCTTGCGCAGGAAGTCGGCCCGCAGCTCTTCCAGCTCGCCGATCGCCTCGCCGTCGAACGAGCGCGCGAACCCGGCCCGCGCGGCCACTCCGCCGTTGATCGCATCGGAGGCGAAGTGATCTTCGAGCACAATCTCCGCGGTGTGCACTCCCGGCAGGGCGGACACCACGTCGTAGGCGTCGGCCACCATAAGGAAGGCAAAGTTGGGCGCGCAGAAGTAGGTCGGCAGCCGCAGCCGGACCCGCGCGTCGCCATCCGCGGAGACGGTGCACGAGGAGACGAAGCCCAGCGCGGTGATCGGCTCATCAAGCTCCGGGTCCCGCACCGCCTCCAGCGCGCCGAGAATGGTGCCGACCCGGGGAGCTCTAGCCGCCACCCCAGCGATGCCAGCCGCGACGGCCGGCTCGCCGGCCCGAGCGGATGGCAGAATGCCCCCGGCCCGAGGAGCTCTAGCCGCGACCCCAGCCGTGCCAGCCGCGACGGCCGGCTGGCCGGCCCGAGCGGATGGCAGGGGGGCTCCGGGGGGCTCCGCCCCCCGGACTGGGGGGTCCGGGGGGTCGCCCCCCCGGGCTGGCACCGCAAGCACCCTCATGCTCCCGAGACCAGCTGCGCGTCGTCCTTCGCGGCCGGGGTTCCCTGGCCGGCATCCAGCCGGTACTCGGCCGGTACCTCGATGTCGTACAGCTTGGCCGCATTCAGTCCCAGGATCTTCTTCTTGGTCGCGACATTCACCCTCGGGAAGTCCGAGAACTCGTCACTGGGGTAGTCCCAGTCGACAAAGCCCTCGATCTGCCACTTGGGCTCCCAGATGCCGTAGTCGCTGCCGAAGGTCATCTTGTCCTCACCGACCCAGAACAGCAGCTCGCCCATGACCCTGGCGAAGAACTTCGGCCGGGCGTACATGAGCCCGCCGATGACCACCGACAGGCCCGCGTAGACGTTGGGCTCCTGCGTCGCCATTAAGCAGAAGTCCTCGATCCGCGGCAGGCCGACGTGCTCGACGATGAAGTTCAGCTCCGGGAAATCGGTAGCGGCGTGGTCCACGTCGGAGACGTCGAAGGCGTCCTTGTCCAGGGGCCAGATCGTCGGGCCCTTGTGGACGTGGATGTTCTTGATGCCCATCCCCTGGGCGGCCTCCAGGTAGCGGTACGCCCCGGGGTCGCTCAGCTTGTAGCCGCGCGAGCCGTTGTTCCACTCGGCGGTGTAGAGCTTGACGCCCTTCGACCCGTACCGGTCGACGTTGACCTGAAGCTGCTTCAGCCCCTCGTCGCCATCACGAGGGTCAAAGCGGGTGTTGGCGATGAACTTGCCCGGGTGCTTCTCACCGAGGGCCGCGTTGCGCTCCGTGGTGTTGAAACCCTCCTTGTACCACTCCTTGAGATACGTCGGCTGGAAGACCGCCACGTCCACGTACCCGTCCTCAAAGACGTCCTTCATCAGGTCGTCCTCGGAGTACTTCTGGAAATGCTCGATCGACCAGTGCGTCTCCGGCGGCCCGAGCCCCTGGTAGGCGTGGAAGCACTCGATCCAGCCTTTGGCGTACTGCTCCGCCCCCGCCACCCAGTTGTCCGGTGCCGCATTCCAGTAATGCATGTGACTATCCACAACGAAATACTTCTCGCCGTCCTTCTCGTACACGGTGCCTCCTCGTGGGCCGACTGTGATCGCTCGTGGTGACGGCCAGCTCGGGGCCTAGCTGGCGGTCAGATCGAAATCGATGTACTCGGCCGCGTCCTCGGGGTTGGCGAACATGATCGTCCGGTCGTCCTCGTGGATCATGCGGCCATAGTGGGTGGACATGTTCTCCTCGAACTCTGCGGCGTCGAAGAAGCCCGGCTCCTCACCGAGCGCCTCGGAGATCTCGTCGTAGACGACGTCCATCCGGCGCACCGCGTCGACCCGGATCATGGAGGGCAGCGGCATCACCCGCACGTTGGGCTTGGTCGCCATGACCTCGGCCACCACCGCGCCGACCTGATTGTTCATCAATGTGAAGCCGCACATGTTGGATGCCGTGTGGTCGGCCTTGTACGGGCTTTCCGCAGTCGTGAACGTGGTCACTGGGCCAGCTCCTTCGGTGTTTCCAGGTGCAGGTCGGACAGGATTCCGCTGAACCGGTGCTTGACGGCGTCCAGGCCGTCCTCGAACCGCGGCGGCTTGGCGTCGGGCTGCGACCAGATCGGCTGCAGCGCACGGGCGGCCACGATGGCGCGCGGCACCCAGGCGGCGAGCCACTGCTGCATGATCGTCTTGTTGTGGCTGGCGAACTCACGGTCGCTGGTCAGCAGCTCGAACATCGCCGTGGTGTACCGCAGGTCCCGCTCGGCGAAGTCGTACTCCTCCGCGCCGACGACCGTGGGCGTGACGAAGTCGCCGTTGCGCGGCGCCGCGTGCTGCACCAGGTGGCTCCGGAACAGCTCGCCGACCAGCGGCTCGAAGACCACGTTGGCCGCGAATATCGCCTCGCACCAGTCGTCGATGGCGGTCAGCTGCTCGGCGGTCTTCCGCACGCCCTGCCAGGCCGGATCCTCGTTCCAGGTCTCGATGTGCGCCGCGCCGTCGAAGTCGTCGATCTCCTCGGTCAGCGTCAGGTTGTAGAGCGCCAGGTCCTGAGCGGCCCTGATCCGGTGCATGCTGTTCACCGAGATCGCGTTGTTGTGCATGTTCGTCGGCGCCCGGCGGTTGGCGTTGGCGTAGAGGTACAGGCCGAGGCCGTGGTCGACGTGCATCCACGCGCCGACGTTGCGTTCCACGAAGCGGACCCAGTTCCGGTTCCACTGCTCGAACGCCTTTGACTGCCTGGCCGCATCGATGTTCTGGTTGAGCTGCCGCACCACATTGGAGTTGTAGCGGTAGAGCGTGAGCTCCCACTCCTCGTTCGGGTCGCGGAACTCGTGCCAGCCGTGGGCGGGCCAGTCGTAGCCCTGGCCGCCGGAACCGGGATAGCGTTTCGGCTCCGGCCGGTCGCTGCCCCAGGCCTTGAGGACCGTCCAGTCCAGCGGGTAGCCGCCCCGGCCGTCGGAGAACCCGTACAGCCAGCCCTGGGCCAGGTAGTGCCGGGGGTCAGGCTGGACCTCGACGGTCACGTCCTCGTAGTGGGTCTGCTTGCGCTTCTTCGGCGTGTAGTAGTTGAACCTGCGCGCCGTCGAGTCGGGGAATTCCTTGGCCCCGGCTTCTGCGTCGGTAAAGACAGGCTTGGGCAAGTCGCGTTGTTCCGAGGTTGTCATCAGGTATCTCTCACCTTCGAATTCCGCCGATGTCGCCACCGGGCTGGCCCCAGTCGAGCTGGAGTTAGGTTGGGAAATCCTCCTCACTTGTCCGGGTCAGCGGTCGTCGTGAACTTGTCGTAGTAGATGCGCTTCTCGGGCACACCGAGCCCGGTCAGCATCGGCATCGCCGCTTCCACCATCGGCGGCGGCCCGCACACGTACGCGTGCGCGCCCTTCAGGTCACCTTCGTGCCGCTTCACCACGTCAGTGATCAGCCCCACCTCGCCGGCCCAGCCGTCCTCCTCGGCCGGCTCGGAGAGGGCCGGCACGTAACGGAACCGGGGCAGCGCCTCCTCCAGGGCGCGGAGTTCCTGCTCGAAGCACAGGTCCCGGCGCCTCCGAGCGCCGTAGTAGTACGTGGCCTTGCGCTCGATGCCGCGCTCGGCCATGGACCGCAGCAGCGACAGGATCGGCGCCATCCCGGCCCCGCCCCCGACGAAGACCAGGTCGGTGTCGAAGCCTTCACGCAGGGTGAAGACCCCGAACGGCCCGGTGAGGTCGAGCCGGTCGCCGACCGCGAGCCGGGTGTCCAGGAAGTGCGAGAACAGCCCGTCCGGGTAGACCTTGATGACGAACTCGAGCTGCCCGCTCTCCCGGCTGCTGGTGTTGGCCATGGAGAACGAGCGGGTGGAATCGGTGCCGGGGACGGCGATGTCCACGTACTGCCCCGGGAAGAACTTGATCTCGGCCGGTTCCATCAGGCGCAGCACCAGGTGCCGCATGTCGTGCGTGACCGGCTCGTTGGACACCACCTCCGCCACGGCCTGCTGGATCGGCAGGCCCGAGCGGATCATGTCCTCGTCGTAGTTCATCAGCTCGATCGTGACGTCCTCGTAGACGTGCGCCCGGCACAGCAGCGTGAAGCCCTCGTCCCGCTCGTAGTCGGGCAGCGCGAACGTGGAGTACTTGTCGAGCTCGATGTCGTCGCCGTCCAGGACGAACGACTTGCAGGAGGAGCACTGGCCCTCCTTGCAGCCATGCATGAGCATGATTCCCTGCTCGGCCGCGGCACGCAGGACCGTCTGGTCCTCATCGACCTCGATCTCGATGCCTACCGGCTCGAACCGCACGACATGCTTGTCGGCCATGGCTCCCTCGCGGACTGCCCACTCGCGGACTGCACTGTGGATGACGGATGGGGCGAGCATCGTGGGCGGAGGACCAGTGGCTGGGCCACCGGCCCCCCGCCCAGCTCGCTTACCGGGCTGCCGCTCAGGCCTGCGGCGCGGGACGGCCGGCCGGGCCCTGGCGGATGTAGTCCGCGTGGAAGGCGCTCCGCTGTTCCGGCGTCATCTCGTTGAGCAGCACGTTCGGGCTGAGCACCGGGCCCATCCGGCGCAGGTGGTCCAGCGTCCACATCTTCTGCGGGTCGAGGTTCAGATGCGGCTGCGCGACCATCGTCTTGCCGTCGTCACGCACGTAGCCCATGTCCTTCACCACGTCGGCCCAGTTCCAGCCGTGGTAGAGGGTCTCCCACTCGCGCTTGCCGATGAGCTGGCCCATGTTCGGCGTCTCGCGGCCCTGGTAGGTGGGCCGGAAGGCGGTCGTGTCGGTCCAGGCGCATTCCTGGTGGCAGTACGTGCGGACCTGCCCGTCGACCTCTTCCATCACCATGTCCTCGCGGACCAGGCAGGGGACCATGCAGGTCCAGCACCGGTGCGGGTACACGTAGTCGACGTTCTCGGCCACGATCGGGTTGTGGCCGTTCGGCATCGACAGGCGGTTGTAGTTCTCCCACCACTTGCCGTACTTGTCGTACCAGCCCGGGTACTTGTACTCGAACCACTCGAAGTCCGCGTCGGTCATCGGGTCGATCCGCCAGTAGTTCGCCAGCCAGCCGGTGGCGAAGAACTGCGCGACCTCATGCACGTAGCCCTTGTTCCAGATCTGGTTCCAGGCCTCTTCGATGAGGTCGTGCGGGATGACCAGGCCGTACTTCTCCAGCGGCACGAGGTAGCTGCGGTAGTAGTCGTCGTAGATCCACCGGCGCCACATCTCCGCGTAGGACTCGCGGTCCTTGCGGCGGTCCTTGGTGCCGTACTCGATGAACGTGCCGATGGCGGCGTCCACCACGCGGTGGTTGTTCCACCACGCGTAGCGCAGGTCGCGCTCGAGCAGCTGATGGTTGCCCTCATCGGCGAGCGCCATGAGCAGGGTGGCGTATCCGTTGCTGATATGCCGGGACTCATCCGACTGAACGGAATGGAAGACCGTCGGCAGCAGGTAGTCGCCGTTGGCTGCGGCTTCCGCGGGCATGGCCACGAACAGCGTGTTCGTGAACGCTGTCTCGGCCACGATGGTGAGGTAGATGCTCGCCGCGGTGATCGCGTCACCGGTGATGAAGCCCTCGGCGAA
>JAWWPY010000113.1:0-3008 GCA_033854735.1 Streptosporangiaceae bacterium
CACGTCGGGCTGACCCGCCCGAGCGACGCGGTCTGCAGCAGTTGGGGCTCCACGAAAAGCTGGGTGCCGGCGGCGAACGCGAGTACGGCCATGTAGACGATCCACTTGCGGATCATTGGAATCTGGATGTGGATGGCGGTGCTCCACGATCCGGCGCCGTCGATGCGGGCCGACTCCAGCACCTCGTCCGGGATGTTGTTGAGCGCTCCGTACATGACCACGATCCAGCCGCCCGCCCCGGTCCAGAAGGCGATGAGCGCGAAGATCAGCGGCAGGTGGCCCGGCGCGAGCACCTGCGCGAACGTGGTGAAGCCCAGCCACTTCAGCAGCCAGGTCGCCGGGCTCACGGTCGGGTCCAGCATGAACAGGTAGACCAGCACACTCGCGACACCGGCGAGGGCACCCGGGATGTAGTACAGGAACCGCAGGACGGACGACAGTCCAGCCGGGATCCGGCTGCGGAGCACGACCGCGACCAGGACCGTGAGGACCACGATGAGGACGAGCCAGAACACGAGGTAGACGAGGATGTTGCCGAACGCCGGTCCGAATCGGAAGTCCTGGAAGACCTTGATGAACTGGTTCAGGCCGGTGAACTGCCCCTGGGCGTTGGTGAACGCGAGGTACACCGCGTAGACCGTGGGCAGTACGCCGAACGCGAGCAGCAGCACGAGGTAGCCGCTGACGAACAGGTAACCGGAGATCCCGCTCCCTCCGGCCCGCCGCCGCGCCGCGCGGCGGCGGGCCGGCACAAGCGCCGGGGTGCGCTGCGTGTCGAGAGCTGTCACTTGGTGACCACCGTGTACCCAACGGTGCGCGCCTCATTAGCGATTTCGGTCTGCCACGCCGGCAACGTCGCGGTGAGCGTCTTGCCTGCCGTGAGCGCCGGCAGCACCACGCTGGACCACGCTGTCGCGTCGCTGAACTTCGTGTTACCCCACCCGGTCCAGACCTCGTTCGCCGCGGCCTGGAAGACCTTGCTCACGTCGGTCGCGAAGTAGTCCTTGTTCGCGGGGTTGGCCAGCCAGGCCTTGGCGCCGGGCGTGTAAGCGGGGTAGGTCGGGGCACCGGCGAGGTTCGCGTTCGACGTCGTCAGCCACTCGGCGAGAGCGGTCGACGCTTTGAGGTTCTTGCTGTGCGAGGAGATCATCCACACGCCACCGCCGACGTTTCCGGTGTAGGTCTGGGACGCGCCCGCCCACTTGAGCGGGGGCGCTGCCGTGATCTGCCCGGCCGGGGTCTTGAACGCGGCGTCGAACAGGTACTGCCCAAACCACGACGGGCCCACCGCCATGAGCACCTTGCTGCCGTACTGCTTGGCGAAGCCCTGCCCGAAGAAGCCCTGAGTGGTCACCGACTTCGCCTTGATCAGCGTGTCGAGGAGGGCGGCCAGCTTGGTGCAGTGCGGGTCCTGGAGGTTGACGCGCAGCGTGTTGGCGCCGGTGAGCTGTTGGGCCGGGCACTGCGCCGACCAGAAGTACGACTCCTGGGAGTTGGTGTCGCCGACCGCTCCGACCAGGTACCCGGGATGCTGCTTGGCCACCTTCTGGCCGAGCGCCTGGTACTGCTCCCAGGTCGTCGGGACCGAGTATCCGAATTTGTCGAGCAGGGTCTTGTTGTACCAGAGCACCACCTGGGCGATGTCGTTGCGCAGGCAGTAGGTGTGCCCGTTGAACTGGCACGGTGTCAGCGAGCCCTTCGCGGAGTTTCCCAGCGTCGCCTGCGGCACGAGGCCCTTGTCCACGGGGGCCGCGAACGGCTGCGCCGATGAGCTGGTGGGCTGCGACGCCCAGGTGACGTCGGTCGGCGAGGCGAAGACGACGTCCGGCCAGCCCTTGCCGGTGCGGTCGAACAACTGGACTTTCGTCTGCAGGTAGGTCGAGCCGTCCGCCGAGCCGTCGTACGTGACGATGTTCATCTTCACGCCCGGGTGCGCCTTCTGGTACGCCTGCACCGCGGGCAGGCGGGTGGAGTCGGCCCAGACCGTGATCGGTGCCGAGTTGTCCTGGGGCTGCGCCTTGAAGGTGGTCGGGCCGGAGCCGGCGCTGGAGCTGGGGTTCGCGCTCGCGCAGGCACTGAGCGCGGCCAGCGCGCCCGCGGTGATAGCGGCTACGGCCACGCGGGAAAGCCGGTATCGACGGTGGAGAAATGACTTCATTGTCTGATCCTTTGGGGGGCGGAGTGATCAGCTTTGCTGGGGATGGGTTTGGGGATGGGGATGGTTGCGGAGGGTCAGGCAGCATGTTCCACATACGGCTCCAGCGTCGTGCTGTAGCCGTACTCGAACGGGAGGGCGATGCCCGGCAAGGTCGGTGCGTGGACGAGCCCCTCGGCGTCCACGTGGCGCTCGCGCGTCACGGATGCCGATGTCACCAATGACTCGTAGTAGGTGGTGTTCGCGATGGCCATACACAAGTGATGGTTCGGGATGTCCGAGCCATGTACCTCCGCACGGAGGCGGTAGGCGTCGGCGAGGTGCGCGATCCGCATGGCACCGGTGATGCCACCGCGCAGCGAGGCACCGGTGCGAACGCCGAAGGTGGCGGCCCCGGCGGCGATGAAGTCGCCGGAGTTCATGTGGGCGCCGTCGGACGTCTCGGCCACGAGTAGCGGGACAGCGACCGCCTGGGCGAGGCGCCGGTAGGCGGCCACGCTGAACTCGGGCATCGGCTCCTCGTACCACAGGTATCCGGCGTCGGTGAGCGCGCCGCCGAGAAAGATGGCGTCCGGCAGGTCGAAGCCCGCTGAGCCGTCGTACATGAGCGGAACATCCGGGCCGACGTGCTCCCGCAGCGCCACGCAGAGGGCCGCGTCCCGTCGCGCGTCGCCCCACGCGTGCAGCTTGATGCCGCGGTAGCCGAGTTCGAGGCACTGGTCGGCCACGTCCAGGAACTCTTTGACGGAACCGAAGGTGGACGTGGAGGCGTAGGCCGGGATCGCGGTGCGGTAGCCACCGAGCACCTGCCACACCGGCTGGTCGTACAAGCGCCCGGCAAGGTCCCACAGCG
>JAWWPY010000114.1:0-6342 GCA_033854735.1 Streptosporangiaceae bacterium
TGCTGGCGAACCGCACCACCGCGGAAAACCTCGACATCACCGGAGCGATCCACATCATGCCGCCGGTCCCGCACTGGCACCGCGGCCGCATGGTGCTGGTCGGCGACGCGGTTCACGCGCCGTCCAACAGCACCGGCCAGGGCGCGTCGCTGGCAATCGAAAGCTCGATCCAGCTGGCGCGGTGCCTGCGGGACCTGCCTGATGCGACATCGGCGTTCCGTGCCTATGAGCGGTTGCGGCGGGAACGGGTGGAGAGGATCACGAAACGGGGCGCTCGGACGAACAGCGCAAAGACGCCCGGACCCGTCGGGCGCAAGGCGATGCACGCGCTGATGCCGATCTTCTTCAAGGTGATGAACTTCGAGAAGGTCATGGGGCGGGAGCAGCGGTATCAGATCGATTGGGATGCGCCTGCTATGGACGGGACTTCGGCGGATGGCTGAGGCTTCCTGATCTTTCCCGGCTTTCGTGGCCCTGCGCATGGACGCGCCGCCGCGGTTGCAGCACCATTGCGACCGCCAAGGCCGAAGCCGAGGCGGTCAAGCAGCGTCTCGCCTTCCCGTGCCGTCTGCCCGATCAGTACCGCTATCCGCGAGCCTGGGGCGAGCACCGCACGGTCGGCCCCGGGCCGCTCGACGCTCACCGCGTCAGGCTAACCGCGCATTGGCGCCAAGGCCGAGCTGAACGTGCTGGTAGCGGGCCTGTCCGGACGCTGTCCGTGGTTTTCCGTCATTTCATCCCCTACAGCCCCCGCGCGCACGGACATGTGACGGACAGGGCCTGCCGCGAAGATCGCCACAAGCCACGTATTCGCAGGTCAGGAGGCGTATAGCCACATCAGGACAGGCGGTCTGTAAAACCGTCGGCTTAGCCTACGTTGGTTCGAACCCAACACCTGCCACCACCAGCGGAAATAGCCCGTGAGCTGGGTTTTCCCGGTCTCGCGGGCCGCGTTGCTGTTGTCCCGCTGTGTGTCATGATGTGCCGCTGTGAGCCCATGCATAGCAGTGGTTACGGACATATGGCGGACGGAATCGTGCCGGAGCAAGCGGTTCACCGAACCGCTTGCTTCCCAGATTTGCGACGCTCAGCTGGCCTCGGTGACGGGGGACCATGTGCCGTGAAGATCACCGGCGCGGCAAGTCGATCACGCCTCAGCCAGCATGAATTACCTAAAGTCCGTGGTGTTGGGGACAAGCCCCGCGCAGGCGATTAGGTCAGGATCGTCGAACCGGACGTGAGTCCTCGAGGCCGCATGCAAGAATCGCACCTGCGAAGTGCCCTCTCGATCGGGTGGACGGAAGCGTAGAGAACTCCCATCCTCCCAGCTCGGAGGGCACTTTCGCGTTCATACCGGGCGCCAGGCAGCATAGACGACAGTGCATCCAGGCTAAGAGTTAGTTGATGCCTGGCGCGTTCCATATGGTGTCTTTACCACCGTAGAGGGCGTACAGAGGCTGGTTGGCCCCGACAACTTGCGCGTCGAGATCTCCAGATTGCCCATACACTCCGTTGCCTAGGTGAAAACCCCCCTGGTTGTACCAAGAGCCGCTGTCGCTGCAGGGCTTAAGCTGGATTGGCGAGCCGTTGGTACCGGTGGCAGTCAGGCAGAGTGTAGGAGCTTGTGCGTCTTCAATGTAGAAGCAGGTTATCCCTGTCAGAGTGCAGTCGTGGGATCTTATTATCCACCTTCCATCCCTGCCGCCTTGGCTATATAGCACCACCGCATTCCCCGACACGTTATTATCGTTATGGACAGTTGCGCAGGCTGTGGGGTGGTCGTGCAGGCAGATCAAGACTCCTGACGCTGCCGAGGCACTTGGCGCCGCAACGGTTATGCCTATCGCCGACCCGATAGCGAGGGCGGCCACCATTAGTGTGGCCTTCAGTCTTGACAATTTCAAAGAAACCTTCCTCTCTCCGCGGGCGGTTCTCGCGGCGATCGTCGGCGCGATGAGTTTTCGCGTCATGTGCACGTCGTGCTCCTTTCTTTGAGGTTGGCCGTAGGCCTCGAATTCAAGATCTACGTCTTGTGTATCGTCGGCGCTGGTTTACAGCGCCGGCTTGAGACCGGCAACCGCATCGTGGCGTGATCCCGCCATTTCAGAGCATTCGCTCCGCGGTCTCGCGGATGAACGGCCTGGATCTGCGGAGTCGCAGTGGTACCAGATGGTTGATCGCGTGCCTCTCTTCGCACTAGGGGGCCGTGTCGGCCTCATATCGCCCAGTTTCATCGCCCGGCGTTGACCCGACCATGAGGAAGTGGCAGCAGTTTCCCCGCAGATTCTGAAACCTGTGAGATCAGCGAGACGTAAGTTGTTCCCGACCGCGGCGGCGGCCGGTCGCTGTGCCTTGAGGTGAGACATCCCCTACGATTCCGGACTCGCAGGCCGCCGCGCCTGTCACTCGCTCTGGTTCTCCTCGGGAGATGCCGCCACGAGACGACACCCGCAGCTGGCCGGATTTAAAAGGCTTCATGTGTGACGAGGTGTTCCTAGAACACTCGCCAGACAGCACACGCTCTGCCGCTGCGGCGCCTGATCTCCCTGCTGCTCACTTGTCTCTTGAGCGGAAGGGGTGTAGCGTCCGGGGCAATGGGGGCCTGCTAGTTCATCTGCGTATAGACGGGCGTAAGGCTCCTTCTGGGCTGCTCTGGACCTTGGTAGCGCTTAGCGTGCAGCCACGCCGAGGTGGCGTATGTCAGCAGCTGCTTTTCGCCGGGCCCCGCTTTCCGTAAGCGACGGCCGTGCCCTGCTCTCCGCCAGCGAGGCACGGGACGACCTGCGGGCGACCGCCCCGGGAAGCACCGAGGTCACCGCAGCGTCTGGAATACCCGGCCAGCAGTATCAAGACGGGCATGACCTGGCTTTCACGACCCCCGCGGTGCCTGACGGTCCCGCTGCCGTGACCTTGGCCGAAGTTCCTCGCCCGCCGCTCCAGAGCGTGGGTGAATTCCTTTTCGGCCTGCGCGGGCTGGCGGGGAAGACTCAGGAAGAATTGGCTAAGGATTCTGGCCTGAGCGTCAGGTCGATCAGTGATCTTGAGAGGGACAGGGTTTCCCGGCCGCGGCGCCGTTCACTCGAGCTCCTGGCTGCCGCCCTGAACCTTGACCCGGTGCATGGGAAAGCGCTGGTCGCGATCGCTAGGTGGGCGCCGGGCACGCGCCGGGCGCTGGCCGAGGAACTCGGCGTCGAGCAGGGAACCGAGCTGAGCGAGCTCTACCAGCAGATACTCGCAGCTCATGCCAACTCTGGTGCTCGCCAGACGGCGGCGAACGGGACAGTCGTTGCGGCGCCGGTTCCCCGCCAGCTCCCGGCGGCCACGAGGCATTTCGTCGGCCGGGCGGGCGACCTGGCAGCGCTTGGCGAGTTGCTGGATGAGGCCGGGCGGGAGACACAGGGAACGTTGGTGATCGGCGTGGTCGGCGGGACGGCCGGGGTAGGCAAGACCGCGCTAGTGGTGCACTGGGCGCACCAGGTCGCCGGGCGGTTCCCGGACGGCCAGCTGTTCCTCGACCTGCACGGCCACACGCAGGGGCACCCGCCGCGCGAGCCGGGCGAGGCCCTGGGCTCGCTGCTGCGGGCCCTGGGAGTGCCTCCGCGGCAGGTCCCGGCCCAGCCCGAGGAGTGCGCCGCGCTCTACCGGCAGCGACTGGCCGGCACCCGGACCCTGATCCTGCTGGACAACGCGCTCAACGAGGCGCAGGTGCGCCCGCTGCTGCCCGGCACGTCCGGCTGCCTGGTCCTGGTCACCAGCCGCCGGAGGCTCAAGGGCCTGCATGACGCCCACGTGGTGGCCCTGGACGTGTTGCCGGAGGCGGACGCGCTCACGCTGCTGCGCACGGTGACCGCGCCGGCGCACGCCGCCGGCCCGGACCTGGCCGAGATCGCCGGGCTGTGCGGGCGGCTACCCTTAGCCCTGCGCATCGCCGGGGCGCTGCTGCGCCACCGCCCCGCATGGACGCCGCGGTACCTGGCCGGGCTGCTACGTGATGAGCGCCGGCGCCTTACCGTCCTCGCCGACGGCGACAACGACTTGCGCGCTGTGTTTGACTTGTCCTATACCGCGCTGGGCGAGCGGCAGCGGCTGCTGTTCCGCCGCCTGGTACTGGTTCCCGGCCCCGAGCTCGACGCTTTCGCCGCCGCGGCCCTGCTCGGCGCCGATCCAGCCGCCGCCGGGCTGCTGGAGGACCTGGTCGACCACAACCTGCTGATCGAGCATGCGCCCGGCCGTTACCGGCTGCACGACCTGATCCGCGTCCACGCCCGTACCCTGGCCGGGAGCGACCCGGAGCCGGACCATGACGGTGCCCTGGACCGGCTGCTGCACTACTACGCGTACACCGCCCAAAGCGCCTCGGCCCTCATCGCCCGCTACCCGCGGCCCGCCCCAGACGGCCCTGCGCCCTGCCACGCTCCCGCCCTGCCCGATCCCGAGGCGGCCCGGGCCTGGCTGCGGGCCGAGCACGAGAATCTCGAGGCCGCCCACGACCGCGCCCGCAGCCTCGCCCTGGACGGCCACGCTGTTGCCCTGGCCGCAGGGCTGGCCGAGATCCTCCGCGCCGACGGCCCCCTCGACCGCGCCCTGGACCTGCATCAAGCCGCCGCCGACGCCGCCGAACGCCACGGCTGGTCCGTAGCCTGCGCCACCGCGCTGACCGACCTGGCGAGCGTCCGGGTGCTGACCGGAGACCTCGCTGGGGCCGCCGACGCCGCAACCCAGGCGCTGCGGATCTACAGCGCGACCGGCAACCGGCCCGGCGAAGCCGCCGCCCTGACCGAACTGGCCCGCATACAGGTCTTGACCGTCGACCTTGCCGGGGCCGCCGACGCCGCAACCCAGGCGTTGCCGATTTACCGCGCGACCGGCAACCGGCTCGGCGAAGCCGACGCCCTGACCGAACTGGCCCGCATACAGGTCTTGACCGGAGACCTCACTGGGGCCGCCGACGCCGCAACCCAGGTCCTGGGGATTTACCGGGCGACCGGCAACCGGCTCGGCGAAGCCAGCGCCCTGACCGAACTGGCCCGCATACAGATCTTGACCGGAGACCTCACTGGGGCCGCCGACGCCGCAACCCAGGCGCTGCGGATTTACCGGGCGACCGGCAACCGGCTCGGCGAAGCCGCCGCCCTGGGCGAGCTGGCCCGCGTGCGGCTGGCGGCGGGGGATCTGCCCGGGTCCGGGGACGCCCTTTCCGGGACTCTGGAGATCTACCGCGCGATGGGCAGCCGGAACGGCGAAGGCTGGGCGCTCAACCACTATGCTGCCGTCGCTGCCGCCACCGGCGACCTCCCGCGCGCCCTCGCGCTCTACGAGCAGGCCCTGGCAATGAACCGCGAGCTGAACAAGCCCGACGACGAAGCCATCGCCCTGGAAGGCCTCGGCGAATGCCTTCTGTCCGCAGGCGATGCCAGGACCGGCGCTGCCCACCTGAACCAGGCACTGGAGATATACCAGCGCATGGGCATGAAACCCGATATCGAGCGCGTGCGCGGCCGCCTAAGCCTCAATCCACCGGTGGTTTAGGGGTGGCTTTGGGCGCAGCAACGCGAAAGGTGCACTCTGAACTGGGATGATGAGAGTCCGAGAGGACACCTCACACGTCCGACTGTCGCATAGCCCGGGCCGGACCCGGGCATCGATCGACGACCCGAACCTCGTGTCGCGTGCCGGGCTGGTCCCGGTGATGGCCCTCGCCGGGCGCGCCGGACTGGCGGGCCTGGTTGCGGAGCACGTCCGTCCGGGCGGCGGGTGCGGGGTGAGCGCGCCGGCGAAGGCCGGCTGCCTGGCCGCGGGCATGGCAGCCGGCGCGGACTCGGTCGCGGACATGGGCGTGGCCTTCGCCGGGATCCGCGCCTGTGGGTGCCGATAACCTATGCCACCAGGCGATATTCGTGGATGACGCCACCCGTGCGGTCATGCCGGTGGACCCGGAAATGATCGAAGTCGGTGATGCGATCCGGCAGTGGCCGCAGTGGCGCGGCCTGGTTCAAGGCGCGGTGCGGCCGGTGGGAGTTGTAGAAATCCTCGTACTCCCGCAGCACCATCATCAGGTGGCGCTGGCTCACGCCGGCAGCTGCCAGTCCACCGCATGCAGGACGAACTTCATTTCTGTCCCGGCATCCTCTAGGTCCATGAGCAGGTTCCGGGCTTGCTGGACGACCCAGGACTGGACCGGGTGCTCGGTGGCGCCCAGGACGCGGACGCGCCGGGTGCCGTGCTCGATTACCGCAAGGACGTACACCTTGGTGCCGTTGAGCAGGTCAGCGGTGAAGAAGTCCAGCGCCAGGATCCCCTGCGCCTGGGAACGCAGGAACTCCGCCCAGCCAGGGCCGTCCC
>JAWWPY010000115.1:0-2873 GCA_033854735.1 Streptosporangiaceae bacterium
CGAAGACCGCGCCCGCGCACCGTCGCACGCCAGACCGCGCCCCGGAGACCCGCAGGGTGTACCAGACCGCGCCGACCTGCAAAAACAGCAGCAGCGACACCGTCCAGCGCTGCGTCGCGACGGTCGCCAGCCCGTACGTGCCCGAGATCAGCAGGATCGACGGACCGTACCCGTTCACACCGGCTGGTTCTCCAGATCGGCGAGTGCCGCCGCCTCCCGAGCGTTCAGCAGCCCGATGTCCACCAGATCGAACGGGCTGACGAACCCGTCGGATATCCGGAAGCCGCCGGCCCGGGCGATCGCGTCGCGCAGCGGCACCGCCCAGTGGTGCTCCAGCAGGATGAGGGCGGCCGCGGAGCCGTTCGGGATGTCCTCCAGGATGTCCCAGCCCTCCTGCTCGGTGAACACGTGCACGCCGCCGTCCGCCTCGACCTGCTCGGCTCCGGCGACCGCGCCCGCCTCCATGCCCTCCTCGCCCTCGATGCCGAGGCCGATCAGGGCGCCGATCTTGGTCCCGAGCTCGATCGCCTGGTCTTCGGACAGGTTGCTGAGGTGCTCGACCTCGAGTTCTCCCTCGGCGTCCTTGTAGACGGCCAGCGAGTCGATGACCCGGACCATGTCGCTCTCGCGGAGCCGTTCGAGTTCGGCGATGATCTCGCCGTGGAAGTCCGGCTGGCTGAATCCCAGCACGATGAGCTGTACCGGCCCGATGGCCATGAAACTCCGCCTCTTCTCGCTGATTGGCTCGTCTGTCAGGGGGCTGGAGGTGCTTCACCCAGCCCACCATCGGAGCATCTGCCTCCCTGGGCTGCCCGCACATCACCCGGGAGGGGGGATAGCCGGGACGGGGGCTAGCAGGATCCGGGACGGCTGACTGCCCAGGCGGCCGCGGCAGAAGATGCCGTGGCCGCCCGAGGTCCGAACTACGTGGCGGGGCGCCTGGGCAGGAGCGCGCCCGATGAGCCACAGGATGGGGATGAAGAAACCAATCGGTTACGCGGCGCCCTGGCCGTGCAGGGCATCCTGGAGCTGCTGCTCGCCTTCCTTGGACAGGGAGGTCTTGAGGACGGTCCCGCCGTACTGGCTCATGGCCTCGACGGCCTTGTCCGGGGTGACCTTCTCGACCATCAGGAACAGCGCCGAGGTGCCCGGCTTGAGCATGCCGCGGACCTGGTCCTCGAACTGCTTGTCGATACCGGACTTGGTGAGCTTGCCCATCAGCGCGCCGAACCCGGCCCCGAGGGCGATCCCGAAGACCGGGACGAAGAACAGCATGCCGAACAGCAGGCCCCAGAACATGCCCCAGCTCGCTCCGGCACCGACCGGGTTGTGGCTGGTGTGGACGTGGTACTTGCCCTCTTTGTCGCGGACGATGACCGCGATGGCGTCAGGCTCGATGATGAGGTCCTTGGCCAGCCGCCGGGCCTCGTCGGCGGCCGCCTCGGCGGTCGCCTCGTCGGGGTATCCGATCGCAATCAGGTCAGACATGGTGTCTTATTTCTCCTTCTGCCGGGATTGCGGCTAGTCCATCAGCCAGGCGGCACCCGGCGCCCCACCCGTTACGGGTGACCCCCGGGCGGCGATGGTGGCAGGCAGAAGGTCCGGGTCCCGTGGTTAAGGCCCCGTGGTTAAGGTCCGGAGGTTAAGCCCCGTGGTTAAAGGAGGGTGAGGATGCGCGGGCCGGCGTCGGTGATGGCCACGCTGTGCTCCACGTGGGCGGCCCGGGTGCCGTCGGTGGTCCGCAGGGCCCAGCCGTCCGGGGCGACCCCGAACGTGTCGCCGCCGCCGGCCATCAGCATGGGCTCGATGGCGATCGCCAGGCCCGGCCGCAGCTTGAAGCCCTTGCCGGGACGGCCCTCGTTGGGGACGTGCGGGTCCTCGTGCATCTGCCGGCCGATGCCGTGCCCGCCGAATCCTGACGGGATGCCATACCGCGCTGCCCGGCCGATGGTGCCGATCGCGTACGAGATGTCGCCGATCCGGGCCCCGGCCACCGCCGCGGCGATCCCGGCGGCCAGGGATTTCTCCGCGGTCTCGATCAGCAGCAGGTCGGCCGGGCGGGGCGTGCCCACGATGAAGCTGGTCGCCGCGTCCCCGGTCCAGCCGTCCAGCGTCGCGCCGCAGTCGATGCTGACCAGGTCGCCGTCCTTGAGCACGTAGTCGTCCGGGATGCCGTGCACGATGGTGTCGTTCACCGACGCGCAGATCACCGCGGGGAACGGGGTCGGCGCGAACGACGGGTGGTAGTTCAGGAACGGCGAGGTCGCGCCGGCCTGGCGGATCACGTCGTGCGCCGCCTTGTCGAGCTCGATCAGGCTGACGCCGACGGCGGCCGTCTCGCGGGCCGCGGCCAGGCACCGGGCGACCACCCGCCCGGCTTCACGCATCGCGTCCAGCGCCTCATCGTTCTTGATCTCCACCATGTCCTGCCGTGCTCCTCCGAGTCTCATCCGGGTGTGCGGGCCGTTCCTGGCGCCATCCTGGCCGGCCTGGCGGGCGGGCTGGGCCGCACAACGGTTTTCGTTGCGGAGAAATAACGCCCGCCACAACCTCGCGGGGGCCGGTGAGCTACTCCTCAGCCCGGCCGCCGAGGTGGTGCGCGAGGAACCGCTCGGCCGCCGCGTAGAACCGCAGCCGGTTCTCCGGCTTGGCGAACCCGTGTCCCTCGTCAGGGAACAGCAGGTACTCGTGTTCGATTCCCGCGTTCTCCAGGGCCGCGACGATCTGTTCCGACTCGGCCTGCTTGACCCGCGGGTCGTTGGCGCCCTGCGCGATGAGCAGCGGGATCGCGATGTCGGCCGCCCGCGACAGCGGGGAGCGTGACCAGAGGAAATCGGCATCCTTGTCCGGATCGCCGACCCGGTTGTGGAATT